>NZ_DUOE01000062.1 GCF_012838985.1 Corynebacterium sp.
ATCGAAGTTGACGAAGAAGCTGATCGCCGGCGTCGGCCCGAACTCAGGTCCGCCGTTGAGCAGGGTGAGACGGTAGCCGTCGATGACGACGTCCACGGTCAATGTCTCGCCGGCCCGGTCTGCCTGGAAGTCGGGGAGGTCGGTGGTGGGGTAGGTGACGCGGTTGTCGATGAGCGTGTCAGGGAAGGCGGTGGCGTAGAAGGAGGCGGCCTCGTCGGCGTTCCGGTCGAGCCAGATGGTGGGCACTATGCGTTGCATGGCCCCCAGGGTACGGAATCAGCAAGGGCCGCGACCTCGCGGTCGCGGCCCTCACGCAGGAAGCTACTTGTCGAGCTTCAGGGTCTTCTGGGTGTAGTCCCAGAGCTCGTCGAACATCTTCTTGTCGTCGGCGAGCTTGGTGCCGTAGGACGGGATCATCTCGTAGAGCTTCGGGCCCCAGTCGATCATGCGCTCACCGAAGCAACGCTCGAGCAGCTCGAGCATGGCGGCCGGGGCGACGGAGGCACCCGGGGAGGCGCCCAGCAGGCCGGCGATGGAGCCGTCGATGCTGTTGATCAGGGTGGTGCCGAACTCCAGGGAACCGAAACGCGGGGCGGCGGTCGGCTTGATCACCTGGACGCGCTGGCCGGCGACGACGGTCTCCCAGTCCTCGGCCTTGGCGGACGGGACGTAGTCACGCAGGTCGACGAGGCGCTTCTCGAAGTCCTTGGCCACCTCGGTGACGAGGTACTTGGTCAGTGCGAACTCCTGCACGGCGACACCCAGGTAGGACGGGATGTTGTCGAGGCGGATCGACTTGAACAGGTCGAGGTAGGAGCCCTCCTTGAGGAACTTCGGGGTCCAGCCGCCGTAGGGGCCGAAGAGGAGGCCCTTCTTGCCGTCGATGACGCGGGTGTCCAGGTGCGGGACGGACATCGGCGGGGCACCGACCTTGGCCTTGCCGTAGACCTTGGCGTCGTGCTGGGCGATGAGCTCCTCGTTGGTGCAGCGCAGCCACAGGCCGGAGACCGGGAAGCCGGCGTAGCCGTTGACCTCCGGGACGCCTGCCTTGCGCAGCAGGTCGAGGGCGTAGCCGCCGGCGCCGACGAACACGAACTTGGCCTTGACGACGGAGGTGTCACCCGTGTGCACGTTCTTGACGGTGATCTTCCACTTGCCACCGTCCTTCTTGATGTTCTTGACCTCGTGGCCGTAGCGGACCTCCGTGCCGGAGGCCTCAGCCGCAGTGAGGAACTGCTCGGTCAGGGCACCGAAGTTGACGTCGGTGCCGATGTCGGTGCCGGAGTAGGCGACCTTCTCGGCGGCGAAGTCACGGTCCTTGGACATGACGGGGAGGCGCTCGGCGAACTTGGCCTCGTCCTCGACCCACTCCATGCCCGGGAACAGGATGTTGTCCTTCAGGGCCTCGTGGCGGCGCTTGAGGTAGTCGACCTGGTCCTCACCCTGGGCGAAGGCCAGGTGGGCGACCGGGTTGATCCACTCCTTCGGGTCGGCCAGGACACCGGTGTCGACCTGGTGGGACCAGAACTGGCGGGAGACCTGGAACTTCTCGTTGATGCCGATGGCCTTGGAGACGTCGATGCGACCCTTGACCTCGGGGGTGTAGTTGAGCTCGCAGAGTGCGGAGTGGCCGGTACCGGCGTTGTTCCACGGGGAGGAGGACTCCTGGGCGGGGCCGTCCAGGCGCTCGAAGATCATCTGGGACCAGCTCGGCTCGAGCTCGCGGATCATCGCACCCAGGGTGGCGCTCATGACACCCGCGCCGACGAGGGCGACATCGACCTCGTCAGTGACCTTGGGAGCGTTCTTGTTTTCGGTGGACACCTTGCATTACCTCATTCGTCGTCGAAGGTTCTGGCCAGTACATGGCCCGCACCGGGTGTCGGCACTACTCCCCGGCGGGCAGGACAATTCCGGGTGCGGGCTCTGACGTCCTCGGCGCAGATCCACTCCCCTTGTCCGGTACCCATCAACCTTACGCCTTAGGGTGGCGTGGGTGTGATGAAGGTAGGTAAAACACGAACTTATCGACGCCCCTCACTCCCCCGTACCCCCACTAGTGTGGTCATCATGAGCGTTCCCGCCTTCTCAGACTGGTACGAGGACATTCTCGGTCCCGATTTCTCCGCCCGCGACATCTTCCTCGGCCCCGATCCCGACGGGGAGGGGGAGGCGGTGGCCACCCTCGTGCGTTACGGCTCCCCCGTCCCCGGGCGCCTGTCGGTGCTGTGGGTGCACGGCATGACGGACTACTTCTTCCACGCCCACGTGGCGCAGGCGGTGGCGGAGGCGGGGTTCAACTTCTATGCGCTGGATCTGCGCAAGTGCGGCCGCTCGCGTCGCGAAGGTCAGACGTGGCACTACAGCACCGATTTCCGCCACTACTTCCCGGAGCTCACCGCCGCCCTGGACATCATCGACGGTCCGGTGGTGCCCGTCGCCCACTCCACCGGTGGTCTCATCGTGCCGCTGTGGGCGGCGCACCTGCGTCGCAACGACTCGGAGAGGCACGCCCGCCTGGCGGGGCTCATCCTCAACTCCCCGTGGCTGGACATGATGTACCCGCCGGCGGCGGTGACGGTGATGCGCCCGGTGGTCGGTGTCCTGGGCCGGGTGCTGCCGTCCGTGGAGATCCCCGGCGGCAACCTGGGCACGTACGGGGTGTCGATCCACAAGGACCACCACGGTGACTGGGACTTCGACGTCGACTTCAAGCCCGTCGGCGGGCACCGCAAGTACCTGGGCTGGCTGTGGGAGGTGCTGCGCAGTCAGCGGCGGGTGCACCGCGACGAGGTGGATGTCGGCGTGCCCGTGCTCACGTTGTGCTCCGCCACCTCGCTGCTGGGGCGCGGTTACTGCGAGGACTCGCACTGCAACGACACGGTCCTGGACACGCTGCAGATCCAGCGGTGGGCGCCGCACCTGGGCACGGACGTCACGGTCCTGCCCGTCGAGGGTGCACGCCACGACGTGTTCCTCTCCCGCCCCGGCCCCCTCGAGGAGGTGCTGGCCGCCACGGTGGACTGGCTGGGGCGCAGGTAGACTCGGTTGTCGATTTATTTCCCCTAGTCAAGGAGCCCTCTCGCATGTCTGCTGACCTCAAGGTCGACAAGCACTATGACCTGATCATCATCGGCACCGGTTCGGGCAACTCCATCCCGGGCCCGGAGTTCGAGGACAAGTCGATCGCGATCGTCGAGAAGGGGACCTTCGGCGGCACCTGCCTCAACGTGGGCTGCATCCCCACCAAGATGTTCGTCCACCCGGCCGACATCGCCCTGGCGGCGCGTGAGTCCGGCCAGCTGGGCCTCAGCTCGCAGGTGTACCGCGTCGACTGGCCGGCCATCGTCTCCCGCATCTTCGACCAGCGCATCGACCTCATCGCCGAGGGCGGCGAGGCCTACCGCCGCGGCCCCGAGACCCCCAACATCGACGTCTACGACCAGCACGCCCGTTTCGTCGGCGAGCGCACGATCCGTACCGGTGACGCGGTCATCTCCGCCGACCAGGTCGTCATCGCCGCCGGTTCCCGCCCGATGATCCCGGAGCAGATCACCGATTCCGGCGTGACCGTCCACACCAACGAGACGATCATGCGTCTCGAGCAGCAGCCGCAGTCGATCATCATCGTCGGCGGCGGTTTCATCGCCATGGAGTTCGCGCACGTCTTCGACGCGCTGGGCACCAAGGTCCACGTGGTCAGCCGTTCCGGCCTCATGCGGCTCCTCGACGCCGACATCTGCGCCCGCGTCAACGAGGACTCCGCCAAGCGTTACGACGTCCGCGTGGGCCGCACCGTCGCCTCCGCCGTCGAGGACTACCGTGGTGTCACCGTCACGCTCGACGACGGCGCGACCATCACCGCCGACGTCCTCCTCGTCGCCACCGGACGCACCCCCAACGGCGACCAGATGGACCTGGACGAGGGTGGCGTCGAGATGACCGAGGACGGCCGCGTCTCCGTCGACGAGCACGGCCGCTCCACCTCCGCGGAGGGTGTCTGGGCCTTCGGTGACGTCGCCTCCCCCTTCATGCTCAAGCACGTGGCCAACGCGGAGATGCGCGCCGTGCGCCACAACCTCCTCCACCCTGAGGACCTGCAGAAGCTGCCGCACGAGCATGTGCCGTCGGCGGTGTTCACCAACCCGCAGATCGCCACGGTGGGGCTCACCGAGCGTCAGGCCCGCGAGGCCGGGCACAACGTCACCGTGAAGATCCAGCGCTACGGCGACGTCGCCTACGGCTGGGCCATGGAAGACACCACCGGCATCTGCAAGCTCATCGCCGACAGGGACACCGGCAAGCTGCTCGGCGCCCACTACTACGGCCCGCAGGCCTCCACCCTCATCCAGCAGATGATCACGGTGATGGCCTTCGACCTGGACGTGCGCGACGTCGCGAAGAAGCAGTACTGGATCCACCCGGCCCTGCCGGAGGTCACCGAGAACGCCCTCCTGGGCCTGGAGTTCTAGCCTGCCCGGACAAGCACGGAGCCCAGGTCACATCGTGGATGTGACCTGGGCTCTCCCCGTTCCCGCAGCGACTAGTCGGCGAGGGTGAGGATCTCGTTGCCGTCGTCGGTGATGACGATGGTGTGCTCGAACTGGGCGGTGAAGCGGAAGTCGTTGTTCTGGACGGTCCAGTCGTTGTCCCAGATCGTGTAGTCGAGGCCGCCGAGGTTGATCATCGGCTCGATGGTCAGGGTCATGCCCGGCTCGAGGATGTCACGGTAGGCGGTGGAGTCGTAGTGCAGGACGACCAGCCCGTTGTGGAAGGTCGGGCCGACGCCGTGGCCGGTGAAGTCGCGGACGACGTTGTAGCCGAAGCGGTTGGCGTAGGACTCGATGACGCGGCCGATGACGTTGATCTCCCGGCCCGGCTTGGCGGCACGGATGCCGCGCATCATGGCCTCTTCCGTGCGCTCGACGAGCAGGCGGTGCTCCTCGGAGACATCGCCGGCGAGGAAGGTGGCGTTGGTGTCGCCGTGGACGCCGTTCTTGTAGGCGGTGACGTCGATGTTGACGATGTCGCCGTCCTGGATGACCGTGTCGTCCGGGATGCCGTGGCAGATGATCTCGTTCATCGAGGTGCAGCAGGACTTCGGGAAGCCGCGGTAGCCCAGCGTCGACGGGTAGGCGCCGTGGTCGAGCATGTACTCGTGGGCAATGCGGTCGAGCTCGTCGGTGGTCACGCCCGGGGCCACGGCGGCGCCGGCCTCCTTGAGTGCGTTCGCGGCGATCTTCGAGGCCTCACGCATCGCCTCGATGACCTCGGGGGTCTGGACGAAGGGCTCGCCGATGTTCTCCTGGACGGTGTCCTTCCACGCGTACTCGGGGCGTTCGATGTGGTCGGGGACGGTACGGATCGGGGACACACGGCCGGGAACCAGAGGAGAGCGAGAAGTCATGCCTGTCATGGTAGCGCCCTCTCGGCGCGCATCTGGTCGAGGGTGGTGAACATGTGGTCGGTGATGGCGACCGCCGTCTCGGATCCGCCGCCGAGGACGACGAGGGTGGCGAAGGCGATGTCGTCGTCGCGGTAGCCGGCGAACCAGGCGTGCGAGCCCTGGTTGATCTCGGCCTCACCGGTCTTGCCGTGGATCTGGCCGCCGGCCTGCATGCCGCGGGCGGTGCCGGAGGTGACCACGGAGCGCATCATCCGCTGGAGCTGCGCGATGGCCTCCGGGTCGGGGGCCGGGACCTCCTCGGAGACGGTGGTCTCGTGGCCGTCGATGAGCACCGGCAGCGGTGTCTCCCCGCGGGCGGCGGTCGCGGCGACGAGCGCCAGGCCGAAGGGGCTGGCCAGGTCGAGGCCCTGGCCGTAGCCGGCCTCGGTGCGGTCGAGCGGGGTCTCCCCCTCGGGGACGGAGCCGGTCACGGTGTACAGGCCGGGGATGTGGAAGTCGAGGCCCAGGCCGAACTGCTTCGCGACGTCCGCCAGCTGCCCCGGCTCCAGCCGCGTCGAGATGTCCGCGAAGGTGGTGTTGCACGAGGACGCGAAAGCCCGCTCGAGAGGCACGTTGCCCAGCGAGAACTGGTTGTAGTTGTTGACGATGCGCCCGTAGATGTTCATCGAGCCGGGGCACGGCACGATCGAGTCGACGCCCAGCCCCTCCTCCTGCATGCCGGCGGCGACGGTGATGATCTTGAACACGGAGCCGGGCGGGTACTGGCCGGACAGGGCGATGTCGCCCTTCTCGTCGGCGGCCTTCGTCTGCGCCACGGCGAGGACCTGCCCGGTGGACGGGCGGATGGCGACGATCATCGCCTGCATCTCCGCGCGCAGGTTGACGGCCTGCTGGGCGGCGAGCTGGATGTCGTGGTCGAGGCCGACGCGGACGGCGGGGGCGGGCTGCGGCCCGTGGTACTCGACGTCGTCGATGACGCCGCCGTGCTGGTTGACGGCGGTGACGCGCCACCCGTTGGCGCCGTCGAGTTCATCGGCGACGATCGCGGAGACGCGCGCCATGATGTCGGGGGCGAAGGAGGGGTCGCGGTTGACCATGGCGGCCTCGTCGTTGACGATGACCCCCTCGATGTCCGCCAGTTCCTCCGTCACGCGCGGTCCGTCCTCCTGGTCGACCAGCGCGACGGAGTAGACGCCGGAGGCGCGGGAGAGTTCCTCGGAGAGGGCGGCGGCGTCGAGACGCGGGACGGCGGCGGCGATGCGCGCGGCGACGGGCCGGACGTCGTGGACCTTGCCCAGGTCCACGAGGATGCGGTACATCGTGCCCGGCTGGAGGATCTCCACGCCGTCGGAGGAGACGACGCTGGCCTTCCCCGCGGGCACGGGGCGCAGCTCGAGGTGCTGGTTGGCGCCGAGGCGCGGGTGCAGCAGGCTGGGCTGCCAGCGGACGGTCCAGTCCTCCCGGGTCTTGGTGAGCGTGAGGGTGGTGTCGTAGGTGAGGTGGCGGTCACGCGGCAGCTGCCAGTCGAGGGTGTACTGCGCGGTCGCCAGGTTGTCCCGGACGTCGACCTCCCCCAGCGTCGCCGTCAGTCCCTCGGCTTGGAGGCCGTCCCACGTCGAGTCGATGACCTCGCGGGCGGTCGTCGGCAGGTCGATGACCTCCGACACCCCGTCCAGGTCCCGCGCGGCGAGGGCGGCGAGGAAATCCTCCGCCGTGGGCGTCGCGTCCACCGGCTTCGGCGTGCACGCGACGAGCCCGGACACGAGTCCGAGCACGACGAAGCCCCCCGTGATGCTGCGTGCTGTCCGTGTCATGTGCGCAGGTTAACAGGCATTCCGCTTATCGACGCCCCAGACTCGCCAGAGACCGGCCCTAGTGCGTGACCTTCACCTCGGCCTTGGCGCCCTCGACCTGCTCGAGACCCTGCTCCTCGGCGATGCGCATGGCCTCCTCGATGAGGGTCTGGACGATCTGGGACTCGGGCACGGTCTTGATGACCTCACCCTTGACGAAGATCTGGCCCTTGCCGTTGCCGGACGCGACACCCAGGTCGGCGTCGCGCGCCTCGCCGGGACCGTTGACGACGCAGCCCATGACCGCGACGCGCAGCGGGAACTCCATGCCCTCCAGCCCGGCGGTGACCTCCTCGGCGAGCTTGTACACGTCGACCTGTGCGCGTCCGCAGGACGGGCAGGAGACGATCTCGAGCTTGCGCGGACGCAGGTTCATGGCCTGGAGGATCTGGTCACCGACCTTGATCTCCTCCACCGGGTCGGCGGACAGGGAGACGCGGATGGTATCGCCGATGCCCTGGGACAGCAGCGCGCCGAAGGCCACGGAGGACTTGATGGTGCCCTGGAAGGCGGGGCCGGCCTCGGTGACGCCGAGGTGCAGCGGGTAGTCGCACTGCTCGGCGAGCTGACGGTAGGCCTCGACCATGACGACCGGGTCGGAGTGCTTGACGGAGATCTTGATGTCACCGAAGCCGTGCTCCTCGAACAGGCCGGCCTCCCACAGCGCGGACTCGACGAGCGCCTCCGGGGTGGCCCTGCCGTACTTCTTCATCAGACGGGCGTCGAGGGAGCCGCCGTTGACGCCGATGCGGATCGGGATGCCCGCGTCACCGGCCGCCTTGGCGACCTCCTTGACACGGCCGTCGAACTCCTTGATGTTGCCCGGGTTGACGCGCACGGCGGCGCAGCCGGCGTCGATGGCCGCGAAGATGTACTTGGGCTGGAAGTGGATGTCCGCGATCACCGGGATCGGGGACTTCTTGGCGATGATCGGCAGCGCCTCGGCGTCGATCGTCTTCGGGCAGGCGACACGCACGATGTCGCAGCCGGAGGCGGTGAGCTGGGCGATCTGCTGGAGCGTGGCGTTGATGTCGTGGGTCTTGGTGGTCGTCATCGACTGCACCGAGATCGGGTGATCAGAACCTACTCCGACGTTGCCGACCATGAGCTGGCGGGTCTTGCGGCGCGGGGCCAGGGTGGGCGGCGGGGTGGACGGGATACCAAGTCCGATGTTCATGCGCACAACTCTAGCCGAACAGCCGGACAGGGTTGACCACGTCAGCGACGATGACGAGCATGCCCACGGTGAGCAGGAGCGCCGCCATCGCGTAGGTGACGGGCAGCAGCTTCTCGTAGTTGGCGGGACCGGCCGGGGCCAGGCCGCGGAGGCGGCGGAAGAAGTCACGCACCTTCTCCCACAGCACCACGGCGATGTGCCCGCCGTCCAGCGGCGGCAGCGGCACGAGGTTGAACAGCGCGAGGAAGAAGTTCAACGAGGCGAGCATCATCCAGAACATGTTCCACAGGGAGTGCTCCACCAGTTCACCGCCGACGCGGGAGGCGCCGACGACGCTCATCGGGCCCTCCATGTCGCGTTCGGCACCGAAGATGGAGGCCACCACGCCGGGGATCTTGGCGGGGAAGCCAGCGAGTCCGCGCACGGTCGCCTCGAAGAGGTCGGCGGTGAACGCGCCCGTCGCCCCGACGGCGGCGACCGGGCCGTAGGAGACCCAGGCGTTCTCCAGCGGCGCGTTGCTCAGGCCCACGGCGCCGGCGGTGACCTCGTTGCCGGTGGCGTCGAGACGCGTCACCGGGGCGACGGGGACGGTGACGTCGAAGGTGCGGCCGTCGCGTTCGACGGTGAACACGACGTCCTCCCCCGGCCGGCCCAGGACCGTGTCGCGCAGCTGCACGAAGCTGTCCACGGGCTCGCCGTCGAGCGCCAGGATGCGGTCGCCGATCTGCACGCCGGCCTCCCCGGCGGGGCCGGTGCCGGTGCACTCGGCGAGAGTCTCGGGACCGGTCTGGTCGGAGACGCAGGAGACGGCGCCGACGGTGGGCGTGGTGTCGACGTCCGGGTTCGGCAGCCCCGAGGTGACCGCCAGGCCGTAGATGATGATCACGCCGACGATGAGGTTCATGATGACGCCGCCGGAGAGCACCGCCACCCGCTGCCACCACGGCTTGTTCACCATGGCGTGCGGAGCTTCCTCCTCGGTGACCGGGTCCTGCGCGGTCATGCCCGCGATGTCGCAGAAGCCACCGAAGGGCAGCGCCGCCAGGCCGTAGGTGGTGTGCCCGCGTTTCACGGACCACACCGTCGGGCCGAAGCCGATGAAGTAGCGGCGCACCCGCATCCCGAACGCGCGGGCCGTGAACATGTGTCCGGCCTCGTGCAGGGCGATGGTCACCGCGATGCCGAGGGCGAACAGGACCACACCGAGCAGGTAGGCGCCCACTGATCTCCTTAGAGCTTGTCGACGATCGCGTTGGCCCGGGCCCGGGCCTCCTTCTCGACCGCCAGGATGTCGTCGACGCTCGACGGTACACCAGCGAACTGGTCAGCTCCTGCGAGTACCTCGGCAACGGTGTCGACGATCTGCGGGAACCGGATCCGCCCCGCCAGGAAGGCCGCGGCCGCCTCCTCGTTGGCCGCGTTGTACACCGCGGGGAAGGTGCCCCTCCGCGTCGCGACGTCGCGGGCCAGCTGCAC
Organism: Corynebacterium sp.; assembly: GCF_012838985.1. GTDB lineage: Bacteria > Actinomycetota > Actinomycetes > Mycobacteriales > Mycobacteriaceae > Corynebacterium. Next base: position 9,914 of record NZ_DUOE01000062.1, read on the forward strand.
CGCGGGGAAGGCGGTGTCGTCGAGCGGCTCGAAGCGCCAGTCATGCGCCTGCGTGAAGTCCAGCGCCGGCTGGGCCCCGGGGACACGGCGCGGCCAGTCCATGGCCAGCGCGATGGGCAGCTTCATCGACGGCGGGGAGGCCTGGGCGATGGTCGCGCCGTCGGTGAACGTGACCATGGAGTGGATGATGGACTGCGGGTGGACGGTGACGTCGATACGCTCCGCGGGGATGTCGAAGAGCAGGGTCGCCTCGATGAGTTCGAGTCCCTTGTTGATGAGCGTCGCCGAGTTGAGCGTGTTCATCTGCCCCATCGACCACGTCGGGTGCGCGGCCGCCTGCTCCGGGGTGGCGTCCCACATCTCCTCCCGGGTGCGGCCACGGAACGGTCCGCCGGACGCGGTGAGGACGAGCCGGTCGATCTCCCGTTCCGTGCCGGAGTGCAGGCACTGGGCCATGGCGGAGTGCTCGGAGTCGACGGGCACGATCTGGCCGGGCGCGGCCTGCGCCATGACGAGGTCACCGCCCGCGACGAGCGACTCCTTGTTGGCCAGCGCCAGGACCGACCCCGACTCGATGGTGGCCAACGTCGCTGCCAGGCCGAGGGAGCCCACCAGGGCGTTGAGGACGGTGTCCGCCTCCACGGTGCGCACGAGCCGTTCCGCGGCGTCCGCCCCGGAGATGACGGTCCCGCCGAGGGCCGCCGAGACCTCCGCCGCGGCCCGCTCCCCCGCCACGGCCACTCGCTCCGGCGGAAGATCCAGCAGCCGGGCCTGCTCCACGACGAGAGCCGGATCGGAGCCTCCCGCCGCGATGCCGACCACCTCGAACAGGGTCGGATTGGCGACGACGACCTCGATGGCCTGCGTGCCGATCGACCCCGTCGAACCGAGAAGAAGAATGCGCCTGGGGGAATCACCGGATGTAGTCACGGCCCCTATTCTGTCACTGCGCAACTCTTGGGGGTGTTTTGTCGCACCTGGGGGAACTATGTGCAAAGATATGGGGCAAGTTAAACATGCTTCCATGACAAGGAGAACAACGTGGCTGCTTCCCACGAGATCGTGCCTGAGGTCCACAGCGGAACCTCCACCCTGGACGTGCCTTCCGCCGCTTTCGGCTGGAGCGAGCTTTCCCGCACCACCGTCCAGGTTTCTGGCTGGGTGTCAGTCCTGATCCTGCTGGGTTACAACTTCGGTAACCACGAGGGCCACGTTGAGACCATCTGGCTGCTCACCATCGCCGGCCTGATCGCGATCGGCCTGCTCATCCACCTGTTCGAGCCGAAGCTCAACCAGGTCCGCACCCTGACCTCCCGTAACCAGCCGGTCGGTCACAAGGAGCCGGACTGGGTCTACAACCAGAAGACGCTCTCCGGCAGCTACGCCAAGCTGTCCGACGCCCAGCTGCGTGCGCTCAACATCGAGCCGTCCCGCGTGCAGCACCTGCGCGAGCTGGACGCTTAAGCGCCACAGTCTCCGCACCGAAGCAACCGCCCCTCGAGGGCGGTTTTTTCGTGCCCCGGACCGGGGCTAATTCACCCAGCGTTCGACCCGGGCGTAGATCTCCGGGAGGTGGCTGTCCAGGCGTCGTGACGCCACCCGCACGCACCCCACGTAGAACAGTGCCGGCAGGGCCAGCGCCAGGAGCAGGCCCGGGACGGTCCAGCCGAAGGCCACGAGTGCGGCACCGGGCGCGGCGGGGATCCAGCCCAGCAGCAGCGAGGCGAAGGCGGCGACGAAGGCCGCCCCGGAGAAACCCGACTTGTCCGCCCACGGGCTGGTGCCCGGCTTCGCGGTGGGGAAAGGGTTGAAGGTGGTGAGCAGCAGAGCGATACCCGCCACCGACACGAGCAGTCCCAGGGAGATCACGGCGACCAGTGCCGCGCGGGCGGGGTCATCCGCAAGTATGACGGCGGCGACGTCGACGACCAGCAGCAGGGCGAGCATCGGGGTGAGCTGCGCCAGGTGCCGGGCCAGCAGCAGCGTGCGGGCCGGGACCCCCGAGACGATGTGCACCCATGTGGCGGGTCCGTCGTAGCCGAAGTCGTTGCCGGCCAGTGAACCGGAGATGAGCGCCACCAGGACCATGCCGGTGTAGAGCAGGGTGTCGTCGGTGAGCGCCCCCTGCACGAGCATCACGATCGCGAGGACAGGGAAGGTCGCGACCGTCCCGACCATCCGCGGATCGCGGCGGAAATAGCGCACGCCGCGGGAGTAGATCATCGTCGCCGGGGTGTAGGGGAGGCCCGGCAGCAGGACCGCTTCCCGACGCTCCCCCGTCTCCTCCCGCGTCACCGCGTCCAGCGGGGCGTCGAGACGCCGGGCCACCACACCCCGCCACCACCGCACCCCGAGCACCAGGGTGGCCACAACGACGGCCAGCTGGGCGGCGGCGGTGAGCCAGGCGGAGTCGAGGAGCGCGGCGACGACACCGGCGGGCGCGCCGACCGGGGTCCAGGCGAGGATGCGGCCGATCCTGTCGAGGCGGATGTTCTCCACCCCGAAGGACATGAGGCCGTTGAAGGCGAAGATCATCACGATGACGAGCACACCGCTGAGGATGTTCATCCGCTCCGAGGACACCCGCCCCGCCCCGGCGCTGACCATGCGCAGCATCTCACCGAGCAGCAGCGTCACCACCAGGGCGACGGGCATGGCGAGCAGCCACAGCGGGCCGCTGAGCCACACCGCGAGGACCGTGGCGAGCACGGTCGTCAGCGCCGCGGTCACGCCCCGGGTGTTGAGCAGCGTCGCCCACGCCAGCGCCGGGAAGAGGTCACGGGCGGTGACCGGCAACGTGGCGTAGTCCGCGGCACTGAGCTGCGACTCACCCGAGGGGATGATGACGGACACCGCGACATAGGCCAGCGAACCCAGGGCGACCATGCCCGCCAGCCCCCAGGCACGGTCCCCGACGGGCAGCATCCAGACGCTCAGCCCCAGGCTGACCAGCCCGATGAAGGCGTAGAGCACGATGAGCACGGCCATGATCCCGGCGGCCGAGTTGTTCCTCATCGACCGCCGCCACAGGGTGCGGTGCATACGCAGGAGCAGTCCGGTCATCGCAGCCACCCCAGGGCACCGTCGTCGAGGTCCCCGCCACCGACGAGACCGACGAAGGTGTCCACCAGGCTGGCACCCCGGCGCACCTCGTCGACGTGCCCGGCGGTGAGCACCCGTCCCTGGTGGATGACGGCGACGTGGTCGCACAGCCCCTCCACCAGTTCCATCACATGGCTGGAGAGCACCACCGTTCCCCCACCGGCGGCGTAACGACGCAGGATCTGCTGGATCAGCCGCCCCGACACCGGGTCCACGGCCTCGAGGGGCTCATCCAGGATGAGGATCTCCGGGCCGTGCAGCAGCGCACCGGCCAGCAGGATCTTCTTCTTCATGCCGGCGGAGTAGTCGACGATGTACTTCGGGCCGGCGTCGGTGAGGTTGAGGGCGTCGAGAAGCTCCGTGGCACGCCGCTCCACCTCCGCCTCGGGGATACCGCGCAGACCCCCGAGGTAGCTGAGGTACTCCCGCCCGGAGAGCCGGTCGAAGACGGGCACACCGTCGACGAGCAGACCCATCGCCCTCTTCGCGGGAAGCGGCTCCTCCCACACGTCATGGCCCGCCACCCACGCGCGTCCCGCAGTGGGGCGCGCCAGCCCGGCGACCATGCTGATCATGGTCGTCTTGCCGGCGCCGTTCGGGCCGACGATGCCGTAGATCGACCCGCGCGGGATGTCCAGCGACAACCGGTCGACGGCCGTCTGCCGCCCGAAGACCTTCGTCAGGTCACGGACCGCCAGTGCCTGCGTCGTGGGGTCGGGTGCGGGCGGGGGCAGGTGTGGGACACTCATGCCCCCAACATAGCGACGCTACTTCTCCTCGGCCGCCAGCTGACCGCAGGCGGCGGCGATCTCCTGGCCGCGGGTGTCACGCACCGTGCAGGGCACACCCTGGGCGACGACGCGGCGGACGAACTCGTCCTGGCGCTCCTTCGGGGAGGCGTCCCACTTCGAGCCCGGGGTCGGGTTGAGCGGGATGAGGTTGACGTGCACCTTCGAGCCCAGTGCCTTGTGCAGCTTCTTGCCGAGCATGTCGGCGCGCCAGTCCTGGTCGTTGATGTCACGGATGAGGGCGTACTCGATGGACACGCGACGACCCGACTTGTCGGCGTAGTAGCGGGCCGCGTCGAGGACCTCCTGGACGGAGAAACGGTTGTTGATGGGCACGAGGGTGTCACGCAGCTCATCGTCCGGGGTGTGCAGGGACACGGCCAGACGCACCGACATGCCCTCGTCCGCCAGCCGGCGGATCGCCGGCGCCAGGCCCACCGTGGAGACGGTGACGTTGCGCTGCGATATGCCGAAGCCCTCCGGGGAGGGCTGGGTGATCTGACGGACCGCCGAGACCACGCGCTTGTAGTTGGCCAGCGGCTCACCCATGCCCATGAACACGATGTTCGTCAGGCGGGAGCCCTCGGCCTCCATTGCAGCGGCCGCCGCACGGACCTGGTCGACGATCTCCGAGGTGGAGAGGTTACGGTCCAGACCGCCCTGGCCGGTGGCGCAGAACGGGCAGGCCATACCGCAACCGGCTTGCGAGGAGATGCACAGCGTCGCACGGTCCGGGTAGCGCATGAGCACGGACTCGAGCAGGGTGCTGTCGTTGAGACGCCACAGCGACTTGGTGGTGTCACCGTCATCGGTCTCGATGGTGCGGACCGGGGACAACAGGGTCGGGAACAGTTCCTCCGTGATGGTCTCGCGTGCCGCGGCGGGCAGGTCCGTCATCGTGGAGGGGTCGGCCTCGAAGCGGCCGTAGTAGTGGCGGGCGATCTGGTCGGCGCGGAACTTCGGCAGGCCGAGGTCGGTGATGCGCGCGACGCGCTCCTCGGGGCTCAGGTCGGCGAAGTGGGTCGGCGGCATGCCCCGCTTGGGCGCGGAGAACTGGAGGGTCACGGGTTCAGCCATAATGCCCCCATCCTTGCACGTCGGGCCAGGTCTTATCCAGTTGTTGACTCATTTACGTGGCGCAACTCGCACGCACAGCGTTGAATGATGGTATGACACGTTCCCACGAGACCGATCCCGTCCACGACACGAGCCCGGACCTGAACCAGGACCACCTCCCGGCCGTCCGCGACGAGCCCATGCCCGACCACCTCGACGAGCACCGGGACATCTACGCGGAGGAGACTCCCCGTGGACCGGTCACCGAGACGGTCGTGGAGACCAGGGTGAAGAGCTCCCTGGCCGGCAGCACCTGGGCGGCGCTCATCATCGGCGCCCTGCTGCTCATCGCCCTGCTGGTGTTCATCCTGCAGAACCAGCAGCAGGCGGAGCTCAACGTCCTGTCCTGGACCTTCGAGTTCCCGGCCGGCATCGCCTACCTCTTCGCCGCGATCACCGGCGCGCTCATCATGGCGCTGGTCGGTGGCGTGCGCATGCTGGAGCTGCGCCGCCAGGTCAAGCGTCAGCGCAAGATGCGGGGCTGACCCCCGTCAGCTGCCCAGCACGCTGAGCACGAGCCACGTGACCATGGCCGACGGCAGCATGCCGTCCAGCCGGTCCATGAGGCCGCCGTGTGCGGGCAGCAGGTTCGACATGTCCTTGATACCCAGTTCGCGCTTGAACTGGGACTCGACGAGGTCACCCAACGTCGCGCAGATGACCAGGCCGACGCCCATGACCGCGCCGATCCACCACTCGTGGCCGAGCAGCAGGGACACCGTCAACGCGCCGGTCACGGAACCGCCGACGACGGAACCCGCGAAGCCCTCCCAGGACTTCTTCGGGCTGACCGCCGGGGCCATGGGGTGCGAGCCGAACATGACGCCGGCGATGAAGCCACCGGTGTCGGAGGCGACGACGCACAGCATGAACGTGATGATGTACAGGCTGCCCGACACCCCGTCGGAGGAGATGAGGGACAGCATCGCCGCGAAACTGGCGAACAGGGGGATCCACGTGAGCACGAAGATCGACATCGCCGTGTCGCGCAGATAGTTCTGGGGCGGCGTCGTCCGACCGTGGTAGAACAGCCGCCCGAACATGATGGACAGCACGGCGGCGACATAGGCCGCCACCAGACCGGTCGTGCCGAAGGGCCAGGACAGCCACACCATGAGCTGTCCGAGCAGCAGCATCGGCACCAGGGGGATGTGGTAGGTGTGCTCCCGGAGACGGGACACGACCTCCCACGTCGCCACGGCCACCGCCGCCGCCACCAACGGGTACCAGCCGACGGGGCCGATCCACACCGCCAACAGGGACAGCCCACCGAGGACGGCACCGACGCCGATCGCCACGGGCAGGTTACGGCCGGGGTTGTTCTTCGGTTTCGGCAGGTGGCCCAACTTCGCTTCGCTCACCTGGAGCCTCCTGTGGGTGGGGATGTGCGGGGAATGGTGCGGGGATGAGGAGAGGGAAAGTCCGGGAGAACCCTAGACCTCCATCAGCTCCTCCTCCTTGCGGCTGACGAGGTCGTCGATCTGGGCGACGTAGCCCTGGGTGACCTTGTCCAGCTCCTTCTCCGCTGCCTGCACCTCGTCCTCGCCGAAGTCGCCGTCCTTCTGCAGCTTCTTCAGCTGCTCCATGCCCTTGCGGCGGATGTTGCGGATGGCGATCTTGCCGTCCTCGCCCTTGCCCTTCGCGATCTTCACCATGTCGCGGCGACGCTCCTCGGTGAGCTGCGGGATGGTCACGCGCAGCACCTGACCGTCATTGGTCGGGTTGACGCCGAGGTCGGAGTTGCGGATGGCGTTCTCGATGTCGTTCATGACGTTCATCTCGTACGGCTTGATGATGAGCATGCGCGGCTCAGGCACCGAGATGGTCGCCATCTGGGTGATGGGGGTCGGCACACCGTAGTACTCGGCGATGACGCCGTTGAACATGGCGGGGTTCGCGCGGCCCGTACGGATCGTGGTCAGGTCATCGCGGGTGTGCTCGACGGTGCGGGTCATGCTGTCCTCGGACTCGAGGAGGATGTCATCGATCATCGGGTAAGGCCTTTCTCAAGTGTGTTTACCTGCATCAATCTACCAGGATGCGGTCAGGAATTGACGAGGGTGCCGATCTGTTCGCCGGCCACCGCACGCGCGATGTTGCCGTCGGTGAGCAGGTTGAACACCAGGATGGGCATGTTGTTGTCCATGCACAGGGAGAAGGCGGTGGCGTCGGCGACCTTGAGGCCCTTCTCGATGACCTCACGCGGGGTGATCTCGGTGAACAGCTCCGCGTCCGGGTTGGTGCGCGGGTCGTCGGAGTACACGCCGTCCACACCCTTGGCCAGGAAGAGGACGTCGCAGCCGATCTCCAGGGCACGCTGGGCGGCCGTGGTGTCGGTGGAGAAGTACGGCATGCCCATGCCGGCGCCGAAGATGACCACGCGGCCCTTCTCCAGGTGACGGACGGCACGCAGCGGCAGGTACGGCTCCGCGACCTGGGCCATGTTGATGGCGGTCTGCACACGGCAGTCAACGCCCTTCTGCTGGAGGAAGTCCTGCAGGGCCAGGCAGTTCATGACCGTGCCCAGCATGCCCATGTAGTCGGAACGGGCGCGGTCCATGCCGCGCTGCTGCAGCTCGGCGCCACGGAAGAAGTTGCCGCCGCCGATGACCACGGCGATCTCCGCACCGGTCTTCGCGACCTCGGCGATCTGACGGGCGACGTTCTCGACGACGTCCGGGTCGATGCCGACCTCCCCACCGCCGAACATCTCTCCTCCGAGCTTCAACATGACGCGCTTGTAGCTGGTCCGTCCGGGGCTGTTGTCAGCGGTGGTCACCGTGAGGTCTCCTTCAAGGGGGTCGGTAGAATCGGCTCCCATCCTATCCCGTGCCCATGAGACGCGAAAACCGCCGCGCTCATGGTGAGCACGGCGGTCGTCGAAAAGCGCTGAGGCGGCGATTAAGCCTGGCCGACCTCGAAACGCTGGAAGCCGGTCAGGGTGACGCCGGCGTCATCCATGATCTGCTTGACGGTCTTCTTGGAGTCGGCGACGGAGGCCTGCTCCAGGAGGACGACGTCCTTGTAGAAGCCCTGCAGACGGCCCTCGACGATCTTCGGGATGGCCTGCTCCGGCTTGCCCTCCTCGCGGGTGATCTGCTCGGCGATGGAGCGCTCCTTCTCGACGATGTCGGCCGGAACGTCCTCGCGGGTCAGGTAGCCGGCACGGAGTGCGGCGACCTGCATGGCGGCGGCCTTGGCTGCTGCCTCGGCCTCGGCGCCCTCACCGGTGTAGGCGACCAGGACACCGACTGCCGGCGGCAGGTCGGAGGCACGCTGGTGCAGGTACACGGCGATGTTGTCGCCCTCGAGGGTGGCGGCGCGACGCAGCTCGAGCTTCTCGCCGATCTTGGCGGACATCTCCTGCAGAACCTCAGCGGCCGGCTTGCCGTCGACGTCAGCGGCTGCGAGCTCCTCCTGGGAGTTGGCCTTCACGGCGGCGGCTGCCTCGGCGATCTTCGCGGCCAGCTCCTTGAACTCGGCGTTCTTGGCGACGAAGTCGGTCTCGGAGTTGATCTCCACCATGGTGTTGCCGGAGACGGCGACGAGGCCCTCGGAAGCGGAGCGCTCAGCGCGCTTGCCGACGTCCTTGGCGCCCTTGATGCGCAGGATCTCAACAGCCTTGTCGAAGTCGCCGTTGGACTCCTCCAGAGCCTTCTTGCAGTCGAGCATGCCGGAGCCGGTGAGCTCGCGGAGCTTCTTGACGTCTGCAGCAGTGTAGTTCGCCATAGTAGGGGCGATCCTCCTCGTATCGGAACGGTTATCGACCACAGAGCGTAGTCGATGGGAAAGGCCCCCGCCGCGTACACGACCGACGGGGGCCTAAAGATTCAGGCCTTGTGTGCCCGGATGTTACTTCTCGGTGGACTCAGCGGCCTCGGCGGCCGGAGCCTCGGTGGCCTCAGCAGCCTCAGCGGCCGGAGCCTCAGCCTCGGTGGCCGCGGCGGCAGCCTGCGCGTCGGCGGCGGCCTTCTCCTCGGTGTCACCGGCGGCCTCGCGGGAAGCGGCCAGGGCGCGCTCCTCGCGTGCCTTCTTGCCCTCCTCCACAGCGGTGGAGATCACGCGGGACAGCAGGGCGGTGGAGCGGATGGCGTCGTCGTTGCCCGGGACCGGCCAGTCGACGACGTCCGGGTCGCAGTTGGTGTCCAGGATCGCGACGACCGGGATGTTGAGCTTGTGGGCCTCGTTGACCGCGATGTGCTCCTTGTTGGTGTCGATCACCCAGAGAGCGGACGGGATGCGGGTCATGTCGGCGATGCCGCCCAGCACGCGCTCCAGCTTGGTGCGCTCGCGGGTGAGCATGAGGACTTCCTTCTTGGTGCGGCCCTCGTAGCCGTCCTCGGCAGCGTCCATGGCCTGCAGCTCCTTGAGGCGGTGCAGACGCTTGGAGACGGTCTGGAAGTTGGTGAGCATGCCGCCGAGCCAACGGTGGTTGACGTAGGGCATGCCGACGCGGTCGGCCTCGACCTGGACGGCCTCCTGGGCCTGCTTCTTGGTGCCGACGAACAGGATGGTGCCGCCGTGGGCGACGGTCTCCTTGACGAACTCGAACGCTGCGTCGATG
>NZ_DUOE01000008.1 GCF_012838985.1 Corynebacterium sp.
GCACCCAGCCGCTGCCCTGGAAGCAGTCGCCGTTGTCGACGATGACCGTGTGCGGATTCTCCTCCCGGATCTGCTCGAAGAGGGTCTTCATCCGGGCCACGCCGCCGGCCCGCCGGTACACGGGCTGCCCGTCCTCCAGATAGAACTCGTCGTGGGTCTCCAGCTGTCCGTGCAGGTCGGCGGTCTGCAGGATGGTGATGTGCGTCGTGTCTGTCATGGTGTTACCTCCTGCGGCCCACCCTAGTGGTGTGGCTCACATGGTGGTGGGCTTCTCGACGTCCCGCCTCCGGAACGTCTGCCGCCGCTCCCACGCGGCCCGCTGCGCCCGCCCGTGCTCCACCAGCGCCGCGAACAGCTCCTCCTCCGGCAGGGACACCCCGGCATGCGTCAGCGCCGCGGCCATCGCCTGGAACTGCCGACGGTAGGAGTACCCGAGCACCTGGTCGGCGTAGTCGGTGACCAGCTCCGGGACCACCCGCAGCATGGCCACCTCCAGGAGGACGCGGTGCACGGAGGCGCGGGGGAGCGGCGCCCGGTCGCCCATCTCCGTGAGCGCCGACCGCAGACTGCCGGCGTCCACCGGCCTGCCGGCACTCCGCCGCTGCGCGATCACGCCGAACAACGCGCCGTAGTGCGGATCGTAGAAGTCACCCGGCTGCAGGACCCGGCACACCTCATCACTGGCCGGGTGGTGTGTACCCGCCCACATGAGGCCGCACAGCAGGAGCGCCTCCGACTCGATCAGGGGCTGGACCGGGACATCGTCCTCGACATCAGGGGCGTGCATCGTCAGAACAGGCCGGTCGTGCTCAGCGCGGTGACCCCGCGGAAAAGTCGTGACATGGTGCCTCATCGTATCCGAGCGCGGGGCGGACGCCAGCGGAATCAGGAGCAGAATCAGCGGCCTTCGGCGCCCCGCCTGCCACGCCTACACTCGGGCCGGTGAACGTCACCATCCACCGCGACCTCGGCACCCCGGACTCCCCGCATCAGGCGGCCCGTGACGCTGCTGCACTCGGGGAACAGGCGGAGCAGGCCCTGCTGGGTCACACGGACTTCCACCACCGGGCAGACACCCTGGCGGCCCACGCCGGCGACGAGGATGAGACACAGCTGCTCGTCCTGCTCCATGACGCGACCGCACCCCTCGGGTTTCTCCACGTCTTCCTGCCGCGCCGCGAGAACCTCAGCACCGTCCACGTTGAGGCGAGGCTTCGTCCGGGACGCGATCCGCGCCCGCTTCTCGACGCACTCTGGCCCCCGTTCCTCGACCTGTGCCGGCAGGAGCGGCGCACGGCGCTGACCTGGTGGGAGCACACCCGGCAGGACCATCCGACCCTGGTCCCGGCGACGGGGACCGGGGCAGTGGAACGCACACCACTCACCGACTGGTTGCAGTCCCGCGGTTTCGTGCTCGACCAGGTGGAGGTGTCGAGCACCCTGCGGCTGCCGGTGGTGGTGGGGGAGGGGGACGTCGATGAGCACTACCGGGTGGTGACCTGGCAGGGGTCCACCCCGGAACACCTGGTGGAGGGGATGACTCGGCTGCGTGCGCGGATGTCCACGGACGCGCCCACCGGCAACCGGGAATCAGACGAGGCGGTGTGGGACGCCGCGCGGGTGCGTCGCGAGGAGGAACTGGCCACCGCCGCCCTGCGCGACCTGTTGTGGGCGGTGGCACTCAACACGGCGGGCGAGCCCGTGGGCTACACGCTGATCGAGTGCCCCGCGGGGCAACCGGAGACCGCCTACCAGCTGGACACCCTCGTACGGGCCGAGGACCGCGGACACGGCCTCGGTCTGGCTCTCAAGCAGGCCAACCTGTCCCAGCTGCAGGGGCGGTACCCGGCGGTGCGGCGCCTGCACACGTGGAACGCCGGGGAGAACCGGTGGATGCTGGGCATCAACCGGACCCTCGGTTTCACGCCGACCAGTGCCGTGGGGGCCTGGCAGCGGAATCGGGAGTAGAATCACCCCTCGTGAAGAACCTCCCGTATATGCTCGCGCTCGTGGCGGTGGCCTTCGGTGCCCTGCTCCTGTACCTGGGTGAGCTGGATGATGCCCCGGGGCTCGGCGGTATCGGCCTGATCCTCATGGTGGGGTCCGTGGTGCTGGCGGTGCGTCACGCGCGCAGGTCGCGACGTTAACCGTATTTTCATCCGCTCTCATCCCACCGTAAGATCCCGCTTGGTTGGTCAATGTGAGGTCGAAGGTGGAATCAGATGAGTGTGGTGCGGAAGCTCCTGACCGTGGTCGGTGGAGTCGCTCTCGTGGCGGCGATCCTGGTCGGAGGGTTCATCTGGGGGAGTTCCTCCTCCTTCCTCGACGCCCCCGTGGAGACACATGAGGAGACCTCCACCTCCGAGATCATCAACGCCGTGGAACGCCGGGAGGAGATCGTCCTGCTGAGCACCGCGACGCAGGGCCTGCACACCGTGCAGAAGGAGACCCGGATCTTCCGTTGGGACCTCCCGGGCACCCGCCGGACGAACATCCTGCAGTACAGCTTCAACTCCAAGCTGGGCATCGACGGCCGCGACGTGAAGATCACGGAGATCGGCCCCGACCTCTTCCGGGTCACCATCCCGCCGTTCAAGGTCATCGGCTACATCGACCCTGAATTCAAGACGGTGCACCGGGAGGGCAAGGTGCTCAGCTTCGTCACCGAGAAGATCGACTCCACCGAGGCCGTCATGGAGATCCTCGACGACGGGAAGCGGCAGGAGCACATCGAGCTGAACCGCGAACTTCTGAAGGATCAGGCGCGCAACTTCTACACCGGCATCATCCACGCCATCGACCGGGACGTGGACCTCCAGTTCGAATTCCGCTGAGGCCGCTGCGGTCGCTGTGGTCAGGACGGTCCGGGCAGACCACGACGGAAACGCATCTCCGGATGCACCGACGGTGCGTGCAGGAGACAGCTGAACCACGGGGTCGGGGGATCGACGCGCCGGTATCCCCTCATGCCGACCTCGTGGCCGGCCCGGATCCAGAACATCTCCAGCCAGGCCTCCAGCGCCAGCCACAGCTGGTCCCGGGGCGTGAGCCCCTCCGGCAGGTGGGTGAGCACGTCGCGCACCACACCCGGGACATCCACGTGCAGCGGTACCGGCCACGGCGCAGGATCGTCGGTCCAGCCGTCAACCGCGACGACGCAGTCAGGGAAGTACAGCAGATCCGCCGACAGGCTGATCGCGGCACCGGGAGTGACCTGGGAGTCCTGCGCCGCAGAGTGCAGTGTGTCCTCCAGCGCAGCCGCCAGCTCCACGCCCACTGACGCCCACCCGGGCCGCTCCGAATGCATGCCCACGTTGATCACCCGCCCGGCGGAGTCCCGGTAGAAGAACCGGGTGACGCCCCAGGGCTCCTCGGTGAGGGGGTGGACGATCTGCCGGCCGGAACGCAGGACGCGCAGGTGCGCCTCGTGGATGTCGTCGACGAACACCGACACGTCCGGATTGACCGGGGCGGTGGCGTCCTGCGTGAGCAGGGTGAGCTGGTGACCGTCGTCGTCGGCCAGGGTGGCCACCCACCCGTGATCCATGACCACCCGCATGCCCAGAGCTTCTCCGTGCTCATGGATGGCGTCGGTGAGGTCCGGCACGGTCAGGTTCGGCACGACCCTGCCGATCTTCATGGCCCCAGGGTACGGGAGGGCCTGTCTCAACCTGTCGGATCTGTTCCGGAGCACCCTCCCGTTACCTGGGGAAACGTGCCCTGCAGATGTGCAGATCCGACAGGTTGAGACACCCGCCGCGCCTATCCGTTGCCCAGCGGCACGATGAGCAGGTCGGTGGTGGAGTCCAGGAGGCCCTGCTCCGGTGCGGTGTCGGCGGTGACCTCGGTCTGCTGGACACGGATGACACTCTGGTCACCGACGCGGCTCTCCGGGGCCATCTCCGTGGTCCGGGTGGCCTGCGGGGCCATGCGGGACTGCGGGGCGAGCGACTCAGCCACATCCGGGGCGCCGATGCCGAAGAACTTGTCCAGGCCCGTCACGTTGAACTGCGTCGAGTTGTACCGGCGGTCGTTCGAGGTCCGCCACTGGGAGACGACCAGGTCCATGCTCCCGATGGTGGAACCCGGGACGATGTAGCCGCCGTAGACCTGGGCGAAGTTGCCGGCGTCCTGGGGAGCGTCCCACGAACCGCCGAGGATGACCCGGGCCGGGGTGATGGAGTCCCAGTCGTCGGTGATGTTCTCGGTGATGCGCACCTCGACGGAGTAGGTCTCGGCGTTGAACATGGCCAGGACCCAGTGTCCCTCGATGTAGCGCAGGGACATCTCGCCGGCGGCGACCTTGTCCTTCAGGACCGGGGTGCCGGTGAAAGCAGCGCTCCACTGACCGGTGGTGGGGTTCCAGTGCTCCCAGGTGGTGCGGTCGGCGATCTGCTCCGGGCGGAAGCGGGAGAGGTGGACGTCGTCGGCACGCTTGAACTCGGAGGACATGACGTAGACGTAGCCGTCCGGGCCGTTCTCCCAGGTGATGAGGTTGCCCATGCCCTTCATGTGGGAGGTGGGCGTGGTGCCGAGGGATTCCCAGGTGGCTCCCTGGTCCTGCGACCTCCAGATCTCGGTGCGCAGCACGTTGCCGATGCCCTTGTTCCACATGCCCTGCAGGTAGAGGGTGCCGTCGATGTTGATGACGTCCGAGGGGATGAGCGTGAGGCCGTCCCGGTGGGCGTAGTCGATGAGCTGCTCGACGCGGTCCCCGTCGTTGAGGGGGCGGAGGATCCTGATGCGGCCGTCCTCATCCAGGACGGCGACGACGCCGACGGGGCTCATCCACTCGCCCCGGCCGAAGCTGGCGCCGCGGAAGGAGTCACCGAAGAGGACGGCGAACTCCTCGCCGACGCCGATGCCCGCCATGATCCCCAGGTCACCGGTGAGGAAGCCGACGTTCTCGGAGATGCCCTGGCCGAGCAGGTCACCCACCACGGTGATCACCAGCGGGCCGTCCACCAGGTCCTCGCCGAACTCGACCTTGTTCTGCGGGCCGCGGGTGCCACCGGAGCTTCCCGACGACCCCGAGGACCCCGAGGACCCCGAGGAACCGGAGGAGCCGGAGCTGCTGGAGCTCTGCGCGGTGGCTGGGGGAGCTGTCACGACGGAGACGGCCGCCACGGTGACGGTGAGGGACAGTGCGAGACTGCGGAGGGTCTTGTTCACGAGTGAGGACACTACCAAGGAACAGCCGTCGTACAGGAGCGGAGACAGATCAGATGTCCGGCGGTTAGGGTGGTCGCATGCGTCGAATTCCCGCCCTGCCCACTCTGCTGTCGGCTGCCTCCCTCGTGCTCGCCGGATGTTCCTCCGAGGCTGCGGACACTCCGCCGCCGTCCTCGGGGACGACGGTCTCGGCGACCGCGTCCACGACGGACGAGACCCCGGATGCGGGTGAGGTCCGTGACTTCGTCGTCACGGCGCACGGCACCTTCAACACGGGGTGGGCGATGACCTTCCTGCCGGGCACCGACCATCTGCTCATCGCGGAGCGACGCGGCGCCCTGCAGTTGCGCGACCAGACCACGGGGAAGGTCACCGAGGTCACCGGACTGCCGGAGGTCCACGCGCAGGGCCAGGCGGGTATGCACGACATCATCCCGGGTCCCACCTTCGAGCAGGACGGCATGGTCTACCTGAGCTGGGTGCGGTCGCACACCAACGGCGCGCAGGGCGTCGTGGGCCGCGCGTACCTGGACACAGTCAACCACCGGCTGGTCGGCCTGGAGGAGCTCTGGGAGCAGACCCCGGCCGCCGGCAACGGGCACCTCTCGCTGCGGCTGCTCATCCGGGACGGCTTCCTCTACGTCACCTCGGGCGACCGCCAGGAGATGAGCCCCGCGCAGGAGCACGAGACCAACCTCGGCTCGGTCCTGCGCCTCACCCTCGACGGTCAGCCCGCGCCGGGTAATCCCTGGGGCACGGAGCAGTGGACGATGGGGCACCGTAATCCGTTGGGCATCGACACCGATGCGCAGGGCCGTATCTGGGTCTCCGAGATGGGTCCGCAGGGCGGCGACGAGCTCAACCTGCTCGTCGAGGGCGACAATTACGGTTGGCCCGAGGTGTCGATGGGTGTCCACTACAACGACGACCCCATCCCGGATCACGCCCCCGGCGACGGCTTCCACTCTCCGGCGGCGTGGTGGGTGCCGTCGATCTCGCCGGGCAGCCTCCTCATCTACTCAGGGGAGCTTTTCGACGGCTGGTCCGACTCCGCCCTCCTCGGCGGGCTCTCCGGCGAGCGGATCGTCCGTGTGGAACTGGGGGAGCCGGCGCGGGTCGTCGACGAGTGGGAGATGGGGGCGCGCATCCGGGCGCTGGCCGAGGCTCCTGACGGGGCGATCTGGGTCCTCGAGGACGGGCCCTCGGGCCGTCTGCTGGAGCTGCGCCCCGCCTGACTCGCGGGGAAGAACAGGGCCCGCGCCTGCTCACAGGCTGCCTGAGGCGGTGTGCACCGTCAGCGGGGCGGCGGGGCGGAGACGGTTGCACAGCTCGACCTGCTCGGCCAGCGGCATCTCCCGCGTGAACGAGACCCGGTGCAGACGGGGATGGGCGGCGAGCTCCTCCACGTCGGTTCCCTCCGCAGGACAGGAGAGGGACTCCAGGCGGGGCAGGGAGACGAGCGTATCGGCACCCCGCAGCTCCCCGATCCCTGACACCGTCACCGTCCGCAGCGTGGGGTGCCCGGCCAACGGGCTGAGGTCGACGTCGGCGATGTCCTGGAGACTCAGCTCCTGCAGGGGCAGGTCCTGCAGGCCGGTGAGGTCAACTGTCCCCGTGTCGCGGATGATGATCCTCTTGAGGGCGGGGGCCTGGGCCAGAGTCGCGCCGTCGATGTGGGAGAAACCGAAGAGACGCAGCGACTGCACGGAGGAGGGGACGTCATCCACGTGGAGGGGGCGGGGATCCGTGGGGCGCGCCCTGTGGTCCAGTCGGAGGTCCTCCGGCCAGGGGCTCCGACGCCCCTGCAGGAAGTCGAGGAGGGAGTCGGCGTGGAGGAAGGGGCCGTCCACGAGGTCCGGCCCGAACTCGAGGATCTGACCGGCGGTGCCGTTGGGGCCGGGCACGGTGTCGATGGCCAGGTGGTTGCCGCTGTGGTCGTGGGCGAAGGGGATCCACCCCGGATGCACCAGCCGAGGCTGCAGGGCCCCCGGGATGCCCAGGTCGAAGGCGGCATCGGTGTAGGGGCCCTCGGCGGCCAGATCACTCCACATCGCGTGCTCCCGGGCGATCTCCGCAGTGCCCAGCAGCGACCAGCCGGCGGTGAGCGAGTCCTCGCGGGCAGGGCTTCCCCCACCTTCCCCGGGGGCGTACCCGGCGCCGTTGACCAGGCGCAGCAGTGTCGCCAGCTGTGGCGGCACCGGCTGGCCGAGGGCGCGGGCCAGTTCCTCCAGGTCGGGGTCACCCGCGGGGGCGGACGCCTCGTAGTCACCGGCGTGGGTGTTCCACAGGTCGGCGAGCTCGGTGGCCGCAGCGGAGTCGACCGGGGGCAGGGGGACCGGCTGCTCATTGAAGATGACCGGGCGGAGGATGATCTCGCTGACGTCGCCGGAGGCGGCGGTGGCCGTCCACGTGCCGTCACGGTGGACATGGAGCTTCACGGTCCAGGTGCCGTCGGGGTCGGGCAGTGACTGCCGGACCTGTGCGCCGGCAGCAGAGGTGTCATGGTTCGGGTGGCGCCGGGTGGCCTCATCACCGTGGCAGGTGAGTCGACGGGAACTGGAGCCGGGGGAGAAGGTGCAGTGCAGGGTGACGGAGGTGGCGGTGACGTCGGTGGTGAGCACGGGGGCGAGGTCGGCGGCGGCGGCCGACAGGTGATCGGTGCGCAGAGGCATGTGGTCAGTGTCCCCGCGTCGGTGGGGTCCTGCAACCGTCACCGTGGAATCAGGTCGTGGTGTTGCCGGAAGGCTACAACCCCTTGACGTTGACCACCTGGCGCAGGGTGTGGCGGATCTTCACCAGGGAGACGGCATCCTCCATGACCACGTCGATCGGCTTGTAGGCGGCCGGGATCTCGTCGACCCACTGCTTGCCGGGGCGGTAGATGATGCCACCCATCGCGGCCTCGAGGTCGGCGGCGGTGTAGCGCTTCTTCGCCTGCGTGCGGCTGAGCACCCGGCCGGCGCCGTGCGGGGCGGAACGCAGGGCCTCGTCATTGCCCAGGCCCTCGACGACATAGGAGCGGGCCCCCATCGAGCCGGGGATGAGCCCCGGGCGGCCCGCGGAGGCGTCGATGGCACCCTTCCTGGTCAGCCACACCTGCAGGCCCCCGATGACGGCGGGCTCGGTGTAGTTGTGGTGGGAGTTGATGCGCTCGACCTCGCCGACGTCGGCGTCGCCCATGAAGTCGGCGAGTGCCCAGGCGAAGCGGTCCATCATGTCCTCGCGGTTGAGCAGGGCGAAGTGCTGCGCCCAGCGCAGTTCCCGCAGGTAGCGGTCGAACTCCGGGGTGCCCTCGCGCAGGTAGGCGTGGTCGGGGTGGTTGAGTTTCACGCCCTCGCGTCGGCACTGTTCCTTGGCGGCCCGGATGTGGACGCGCGCGATCTTGTTGCCCACGCCGCGGGAGCCGGAGTGGAGGAACATCCACACGGCGTCGTCCTCGTCGAGGCACAGCTCGATGAAGTGGTTGCCGCCGCCGAGGGTGCCCAGCTGCACCTTCCAGTGCGGGGAGTGGGAGAGGTCGACGTCGTCACGCCGGGCCAGGTCGGAGAGCTCCCGCAGGCGCGGCGCGGTGAAGGGGAAACGGTCGGTGCGCTTGTTGTAGTTGCCCGGGGAGAGCGGGATGACGTGCTCCAGGGTGTCGCGCAGGCGGGTGAGGTCCCGGCCCTCGAGGTCGGCGGCGGTGTAGCGGGTGCGGGCGGCGATCATGCCGCAGCCGATGTCGACGCCGACGGCCGCGGGGATGACCACCCCGACGGTCGGGATGACGGTGCCCACCGCGGAGCCGAGACCGGCGTGGGCGTCGGGCATCAGCGCGATGTGCGGATGGATGAAGGGCAGTTCACCCAGGGAGAGGGCCTGGTCGCGGGTGGCGTCGTCGAGAAGCGAGGCCCAGGACTTGACGGAATCAGAAAGAGAGACGGGCACAGGGTCCTTCCGTGGTGGTGGGGGAGCGTGACGGAACCCGTGACGACGGGGCCGTCACGGGTCGCGGTCAGTTGATGACGAAGCCGGAGCGTGGATCGCGGCCTTCGAGCGGGGTGCCGTCGGCCTCGATGGGCCATTCGATCTCCAGCTCGAGTTCGCGCTTGAGCACACGCTTGCCGGTGTTCTGGACCTCCATCTCCACGGTGAAGGTCTGCGGCAGGTCCATGGAGACCTGTCCGTCGCCCTGCCCGAGGGTGAGCTCGCCTTCGCGGATGCGGGCGGCCAGGTCCTCGAACAGGTCGGCCAGTTCGTCACGGTTGAAAGTGGCCTTGCTCTTGAGCAGTTTTCCGGGTTTCCTCATGATGCTCCTCCTTCCTTACTAAGTCCATGATCTCATACCTTAATAAGTTGGTAAAGAGTCCTGAGCTGGCGAAACTCACTCCAGGGGAAGTTCCGTCCAGGTGACCGTGACCGACGGGTCCGCAGCCTCCGCCACGCCGCGCAACTCCTCCGCGTGGTGGGCGACGGAGTCGAAGGCGTCCTCGCCGCTGGACGTGATCCACGCGGTGACGGCCCCCTCGGACAGCCGGACCGGTGCCGGGAAGCAGCAGCCGCCGGAATAGGCGACCCCGGCCTCCCGCGGCATCCCGGACCACCATCCGGTGAGCGCCTCCCACACGGCGTCCCCGGCGGAGGTGAGGTCGACCCGCAGGGTGACCGACGACTCCTCCGTCCACCGCACCGGGCCGCGCCGGGCCCAGTCGTAGTTCAGCGCGTAGCGCCGGGCCATGCCTCACTCCCGGTCCGGTCGCCGGCGGGTGGCCTTGAGTTCCGAGCGCCGACGCTTCTCCGCCAGTCGACGCCGCACCGACCCCCGCGTGGGGCGCGTCTTCCGGCGCGGGGGCGGGGGAGGGGCGAGCGCCTCGCGGAGGAGGGCGGCCAGGCGACGGCGGGCCTCCACGCGGTTACGCAGCTGTGAACGCTGCTCGGAGGCCTGCACCCGCAGTACCGTGCCGGCCAGGCGGGGCCGGAGGTTGCGCAGGGCGCGGCGCCGCTGGGCGTCGCTGAGCGCGGAGGTGGCCGCCAGGTCGATCGACAGCTGCACCTTGCTGTCGGTGGTGTTCACACCCTGACCGCCCGGGCCGGAGGAGCGGGCGAACTGTTCGTTGAGGTCAGCGCCCGGAATCACCAGTCCGTCCGGGATACCGGGGCCGGGGTCGAGGTGCAGGGGGTCCATGGCCGCGAGTATAGGCAGCGCCACCCTCCGGCGGCCGGGAGCGCTAGAGTGGGTGGCATGACAACAAATGTGCTGCCTGATCTGGACTGGAGTGCTTTCCGACGCGTCCTCATCGTCGTCGCGCACCCCGACGACGCCGAATACGGCCTCTCCTGCGCCGTCGACATGTGGACCCGCGCCGGGGTGGAGGTCGGCTACCTGCTGCTCACCCACGGCGAGGCCGGGATCCGCCACCTCGACCCCGCCGAGGCCGGCCCCCTGCGCGCCGAGGAGCAGCGCCGGGCCTGCGAGAGCGTCGGCGTCACCGACCTCACTCTGCTGGACCACCCCGACGGCCAGCTCATGGACTCGATGGAGCTGCGCCGCGACATCGCCCGCCACATCCGGCAGTTCCAGCCGGACACCGTCATCACCGCCAACTTCGATCTCGAGGCCTACGGCTCCTACAACCAGGCCGACCACCGTGTCGCCGGACTCATGACCGTCGACGCGGTCCGTGACGCCGACAACCCCTGGGTGCACCGCGACCTCGACCTGCCGGCGCACAAGACGCAGCGCCTGCTCATCGCCAACGCCAGCGACGCCACCCACCGCGTCACCGTCGACGAGGCCGGCGTCCGCGCGGGCATCGAGTCCCTGGCCAGCCACAAGGTCTACTTCGAGGCCCTGCCGGACCACCCCGAGCCGGAGGAGTTCATCCCGATGATGCTCGAGCAGCCTGACGGCGCGCAGGCCGTCGCCTTCCGGGTGTTCGACCCGATCTAGCGCCAGCTTGATTCGGATCCACATCCCCGGATCCACCCCTCCCGGCGCGGGACAGGTTCGAGATCAGAGTGCGCCCGAACATCTCCTCTCGAACATGTGGTTCCGGCGGGTCAGCCGCGACGCCGCAGCAACGGCACGAAACGGAACGCGCCGTGCTCGGTGATCGCGGCCTCGTCCTCGTTGATCCGCTCGACCCGCAACATCGTGCCGTCCACCGGGATGACCATCACGCCGCCGATGCGCAGCTGGTCGATGAGCTCCTGCGGCAGGGTCGGGGCCTCCGCGGAGACGAGGATCCGGTCGAAGGGGCCCTGGCCGGGCAGTCCGAACACGCCCTCCGTCGCCTGGTGGACGGTGACGTCGCGGCCGACCGCGTCGAGGTTGGACTGGCCGAACTCGACGAGCTCGGGGACGAGTTCGACGGCGGTGAGGTGGCCGGTGCCGTCGAGAAGCTCGTGGAGCAGGGCGGTGGTCCACCCGGAGCCGGCGCCGACGTCGAGGACGCGGTGGCCGGGGTGGACGTCGAGGAGCCGGAGCATGAAGGCCACGGTGTAGGGCTGTGAGTTGGTCTGCCCGTGACCGATGGCGATGGGCAGGTCGTAGGGCGCGTGACGACGCGCCGCCGGCGGCAGGAAATCCGCCCGGTCGACGCGCGCCATCACCTCTCTGATCTGGTCATTCATACTTTCCGAGGGTACCTACTTCCTCCCCGGCGGCGGCTCGATCAACCCCAGCTGGATGAGCATGTCGAGGGTGTTGCGCATGCCCCAGTGGGCGACGATGAGCTTGCCGCGGGTGTGGAAGATGTGGACGGCGTCGATGGTGTACGGGCGTCCGTCCGCCTTCTCGCCGTGGATCGCGGCGATGCCACGGCCGTGTTCCGTGACGCGTGCGATGATGCGGTCGGGGGTCTCGATGATCGCCTCCTCCTCGACATGGATGCCGAGGGTGCGGGAGAGATACTCGAGGGTCTGCAGGTAACCCTCGAGTCCGCGGGGGCTGCCGGAGGGGTCGGTGAGGTCGAGGAAGTCCTCGGCGAACAGCTCCTCGAGTCCGTCGAGCTTGCGGCTGTTGATGGCGTCACGGATGCGGAAAGCGCTGGTCAGGGCGGGGTTCTTCTCGCAGTCGGTCATGGTGGTCTCCTTCGGGGTGGGACAGGTCACTTGAGGGTGATTCTATTACCGCAGAAACCACCGGACAATGGTCCGTTCCGCAAAATCGGGGACTTCCGGGCTGATTGATCCACGTCAAGGAACCCGCCGCGCGGGGGCCTTAGCGTCAGGGGTGTCAGGAAGAAGAAACCACCCGGAAGGACACGACCATGACCACCACCACTCTCCGCTCCGACGAGTTCTCCTGCCCGTCGTGCGTGAACAAGATCGAGACGAAGCTCAACGGCCTGGAGGGCGTCGAGAAGGCGGAGGTGAAGTTCTCCTCCGGCCGCATCCTCATCACCCACGACCCGGACACGGTCTCCGTCAGGGAACTCGTCGACGCCGTCGCCGCCGTCGGCTACACCGCGAAGCCGTCGAACATCTAGGTATCCCCGCACCGGACGATGACGTCCCAGGTGACGGAAAGGTCCGGAAAGGACAAGGACACAGTCATGAAGAACTGGAACACCTGGGGCGTCGTCATCGTCTCGGGACTGCTCATCACCATCTCACTCATCACAGGCTCCGACCTGCTCATGCTCGCGGCGGCCGTGGTCGCCGGCTACCGCATCGCCATCTCGGCGGTGCAGGCGCTGCGGATCCGCCTGGTCTCCATCGACCTCCTCGTCGTGGTGGCCGCGGTCGGTGCGCTGTTCATCAACAACTACTGGGAGTCCGCGGCGGTCACCTTCCTCTTCGCGCTCGGCAAGGCGCTGGAGCAGGCGACCCTCAACCGCACGCGCCGGGCTCTCGCCGACCTCGTCGAGGCCGCCCCGGAGACCGCCACACTCCTGCGCGACGGCGAACCGGTGACCGTGGAACTCTGGGAACTTGTCCCCGGTGACGTCGTGCTCGTCCGCAACGGCGAGCAGGTGCCCGTCGACGGCCGCGTGCTCACCGGTCACGGCGGCGTCGACGAGGCCACCATCACCGGCGAATCCGTCCCCGCCGAGAAGTCCGCGGGATCCGAGGTATTCGCCGGCACGTGGCTGCGCTCCGGTGTGCTGCGCGTCGAGGCGGTCGGCATCGGCTCCGACTCGACGTTGGCCAGGATCATCCACCGCGTCGAGGACGCCCAGGACGACAAGGCCCGCACGCAGACCTTCCTGGAGCGCTTCTCCGCCTGGTACACCCCGGGTGTCATGCTCGGCTCGCTGCTCGCCGGCGTGCTCACCCGCGACGTCGAACTCGCCCTGACGCTGCTGGTCATCGGCTGCCCCGGCGCGCTGGTGATCTCGATCCCGGTCTCCATCGTCGCCGGTATCGGGCGCTCCGCGAAGGACGGCGTGCTCATCAAGGGCGGCGAGTACCTGGAGACGGCCGCGAAGGTGGATACGGTGGTCGTCGACAAGACGGGCACGTTGACCAACGGCCGCCCGGAGCTCACCGACGTCATCGCCCTCGACGGCTGGACCGGCGATGAGGTGCTGCGGCTCGCCGCCCGCGCGGAGACCGCCTCCGAGCACCCGCTCGCCGAGGCCGTCATCCGGGGCGCGGAGGCCCGGGGACTCGAGGTCCCGCTCGTCGACACCGCCGAGCCCGTCGCCGGCCGCGGCATCCGCGCGCACGTCGACGGCCACGAGATCACCGTGGGTTCCGCCGAACTGCTGGAGGTGGCGCCCGACCCGGCACCGGTCCGTGAGCTCAACGAACTCGGTCGCACCGCCATGTACGTCGGCGTCGACGGCCGCGCCGTGGGCATCGTCGCCGTCGCCGACACCATCCGTGACGACGCCCCCGCCGCCGTCGCCGAACTCCACCGCCGCGGCATCCGCGTGGTCATGGCCACCGGCGACGCCGAGCGGGTGGCCCGCAACGTCGCCGCGCACCTGGGTGTCGACGACGTCCGCGCGGAACTCATGCCGGAGGACAAACTCGACATCGTGAAGGAACTGCAGGACGCCGGCCACGTGGTCGCCATGGTCGGCGACGGCGTCAACGACACCCCGGCGCTCGCCCGAGCCGACATCGGCGTGGCCATGGGCGCCGCCGGATCACCGGCCGCCATCGAGACCGCCGACATCGCCCTCATGGCCGACCGCCTCCCGCGCCTGCCCCACGCGCTGGGCCTGGCCCGCCGCACGGTGCGCACCATGCGCGTGAACATCTCCATCGCGCTCGGCACCGTCGCGCTCCTGCTGGCCGGCGTCCTCCTCGGGGGCGTGACCATGTCGCTCGGCATGCTCGTCCACGAGGCCTCGGTGCTGCTGGTCATCGCCATCGCGATGCTGCTGCTGCGACCGACGCTCAAGGCGGAGCCGGTGGTCGCGCGCCCGGCGGCGGAGCGACCGTCAGTCGAGGTCGGTTGACACCGCCGGGAAGGAGATCGTGCGGGGACCCGTCGGGTTCGGCTCGGCGAGCTCCTCCGCCTCCATCGTGATCGCCCACACCCCGGGCGGCGGTGGAGGCGGCGGCTCGGGGGCCTCCTCCACGACGACCCGCTCCGGCAGCACCGGCACGGGGGCCACGTCGCCGACACCGATGTCGATGAAGGACTCCCCGTCGACCACGAAGACCCGCACCCCCAGCGCCCCGTCCTCGAGCGGCACGTACTCGAGCTGGCCGACCATCTCACCCTCGACCCACACGTCGACACCGTCGACCTGGCCGAGCATCTGCCGGTTCCCACCGCTCAACGTCGCGGGGAGGCGGCCGCCCTGGGGGAGGAGCCGGGTGCCGTCGACAAGTGAGTTCCAGGGGACGGTGAGCTCGGGGGAGGGGAGCTCCAGGGCGACGTCGAGAAGCCCGCGTTCCTTGTTCACCGACACCCGCGCCCACGCCAACGGCTCACACTGCGCCTGGTGGACGCGCTCCAGTTCGGGGAAGACCTGGCGCAACGGCCCCGGCACCGACCCGATCGTGCCGAACTCCCACCGCACCCGCCAACCACCGTGGATGAAGTCCGGGATCAGCCGCACCGGGATGAGCGTGCCCCCCGGCTCCATGAGCTCCGCGGCCCGCAGATTCGAGAACAGGATCGCCTGACTGACCTTCTCCACCGGCAGCGAGTGGACGTCCGTGCCCACCGGAGGGCGGGCGAGGGGGTAGCTGGGAACGGCCATGTGTACAGCCTAGCCGCGCTAGCGTGGGCGCCATGAGGATCCCACCCGCCGGACTGTTCACCCTCGCCGCCGGAGCCCAACTGCTCACCGGACGCTTATCGACGCCCCGCCTCACCCGCGCCACACCCCTCCTCGTGGCCTCCGGCGCGCTGGGCGTCGCGGCGCTGGGAGGCTTCGCGCGGGCGGGGACGACCTTCGACCCCGTGCGGATCGACCGGGCATCAGTGCTGGTCACCGACGGCGTGCTCGCACACACCCGCAACCCGATGTACCTCGCGCTCGCCGGGGTGCTCGTCGCGCACGCCGTCGCACGGGGCTCGTGGGCCGGCCTGCTGCCTGTCGCCGGGTTCGTGTGGGCCGTCGACCGTGGCCAGATCGCGGCGGAGGAGGCCGTCCTGCGCGGGAAATTCGGCCCGGAGTACGAGTCCTACCTCCGGCGCGTGCCGCGCTGGATTGCCTAGGCTGGCGGCATGAAGCTGCGCATCGAACCAGGTGACATCACACGCGTGCGTGCCGACGCCCTCGTCAACGCCGCCAACTCCGGACTCCTCGGCGGCGGCGGTGTCGACGGCGCCATCCACCGCGTCGGCGGCCCGAGCATCCTCGCCGAGTGTCGCGAGCTCCGAGCCACGACGCTTCCCGACGGCCTGCCTGCCGGACAAGCCGTGGCCACCGGGGTCGGGGACCTGCCCGCCCGGTGGGTGATCCACACGGTCGGCCCCGTCTGGTCCGCCACCGAGGACCGCTCCGCCACCCTGCGGTCCTGCTACCGCGAGTCGCTGCAGCTCGCGGCGTCGCTGGGCGCCCGGACCGTGGCCTTCCCGGCGATCTCCGCCGGCGTGTACGGCTGGCCGATGGACGACGCCGCCCGCATCGCGGTGGAGACCTGCCGCGCGGTGGGAGGGGTGGAGGAGGTCATCTTCGTGCCCTTCGGGGAGGTGGCGGAGGCGGCTTTCCGGGCGGCGCTGGGTGCTGAGGACAATTAGTTAGGGGATTGTTATGGATCTCCTCCACCGCAGGTGGGGCCGCTGATTCCGGCCGGGCGGGGCCACATGTGCAGTCAAGTTCCGGTGTCGATTCCGCCCGGGCCCCGCTTACGTTGAGGTGGACCCCTGTCCACCGACCCCGAACGGGAGCCCCATGCTCACCCGCCTCGCCTCCGCCCTGCGCCTCAAGACAGATCCGGCGGTGTACTTCGCCACCGTGGGGGCCGTCCTCGCCTTCGTCGTGCTGACCATCGTCGCCGGCGACTGGGTCGGGGACGTCTTCGGCGCCGCCACCACCTGGATCCTGTCGAACCTCGGCTGGTTCTACATCCTCGGCGTGACGGTGTTCCTCCTGTTCCTCATCGTCGTGGCGGTCAGCCGTTACGGACACGTCCGCCTCGGCGCCGACGACGAACGCCCCGAGTACTCCACCCTCGTGTGGTTCGCGATGCTCTTCGCCGCCGGCATCGGCACCATCCTCATGTTCTGGGGCGTGGCGGAACCGATCTCCCACTTCGCGAACCCGCCCATCGGCGACGTCGCCCCGGAGAGCACCGAGGCCGCCCGGCAGGCCATCGCGATCACCCACTACCACTTCGGCCTGCACACCTGGACCATCTTCGCGCTGCCCGCGCTGTGCTTCGCGTACTTCATCTACAAGCGCAAGATGCCGCCCCGCGTCAGCTCGATCTTCTCCCCGCTGCTCGGCTCCCGCGTCTACGGGCCGATCGGCCGGACCATCGACGTCATCGCGCTCATCGGCACCATCTTCGGTGTGGCCACCTCCGTCGGCCTGGGCACCCTCCAGATCAACGCGGGCCTCAACGACCTCTTCGGCCTGACGTTCTCTCCCGTGGTGCAGGTGGCCATCATCGTGGTGGTCACCACCGTCGCGTGCCTCTCCGTGGCCGCCGGCCTCGACCGCGGCATCAAGATCCTGTCGAACGTCAACATCTGGATGTCCATCGGCCTGCTGATCTTCGTCATCATCGCGGGTCCGACCGTCATGGTGCTCAAGGGCACCATCGAGTCCTTCGGCATCTACCTCTCCCGCCTGCCTGAGCTGGCCTTCTGGAACAACGCCATCCCCAACAGCCCCGACAACGCCACGTGGCAGAACACCTGGACCGTCTTCTACTGGGCCTGGACCATCACCTGGTCACCCTTCGTGGGCATCTTCATCGCCCGTATCTCCCGCGGCCGCACCATCCGTGAGTTCGTCGCGGGTGTCCTCGGCCTGCCGGTGGTGTTCTCCCTGATCTGGTTCGGCGTGTTCGGCGCCTCCTCCTTCCTCATCGAGCAGGACGGCGGCGGCCTGGTGGACCGCGTCGCCGTCGAGGGGGACATCCCCGGCGCGCTCTTCGAGTTCCTGTCCCATTACCCGGCCGCGACATTCATGTCCGGCTTCGGCATCCTCATCGTCGTCATCTTCTTCACCACCTCCGTGGACTCCGCCGCGATGGTCACCGACATGATCGCCTCCGGTAAGGAACCTGCCTTCGCGCCCACCCACCAGAAGGTCACCTGGGCGGTGCTCATGGGGGCGGTCGCCGCCGTGCTCCTGGCCGCCACCGGTGAGGGCGGACTCTCGGCGCTGCAGCAGATCATCATCGTCATCGGACTGCCCTTCTTCGTCATGGGCTTCATCATGATGTTCAGCCTCGGGGCCGCCCTGAAGAACGACCTCGGGGCCCCGGTCCCCACCGTCACCCGCCAGTGGGCGCCCGCCGAGACCGCCGAGGAGTGGGAGGAGATGGAGCAGGCCCCGTCCCCGGAGCCCATCGGCCCCATCCACCACATCCCCGACGACGAGAACGACAGCCACATCAACCCGGCCGTCCTCGGCGCCGTGCTGGAGGAGTACTCACGCAGCCAGGACGACGGGCCCGATCACCCCGACTACACAATCGTCGAGGAGACGGAACCGGAAGGGCGTCGATAAGTGGTTGTGCATGTGTAGGTTGGACGTATGACGACCCAGCCAACTGCCCGTGTCCGACTCGAACAAGGCCTCTCCTTCCTCCGCTCCGGCTACCTCTTCGCCTCCCGCATGAGGAAGAAGGCCGGGGTGCCCGCCACCTCCCACGACCCCGTCGCCGTCACCCTGCTGGGCAGGACCTCCCACCTGGTGCGTGGAGCGGAGGGCGTGCGCCTGTTCTACGACTCCTCCCGCATCAGGCGTGACGGCGCCATGCCGAAATTCATCCAGGTGCCGCTGTTCGGCAACGGTGCCGTGCACACCCTGGACGGCGAGGAGCACCAGGTGCGCAAGAAGGCGATGGCCGACCTCGCCTACGACGATGCCCGCGTCGCCGACTTCGCCGACCTCGTCGGTGATGAACTGGAGAACACCCACCGCCGCTGGATCACCGAGGGTGGCACCGTCCACGACGACACCGCCCTGGCCTTCGGCCGGGCCGCCTTCCGCTGGGCGGGCATCCCGATGACGGACGAGGAGATGAACCGGCGTGCGAAGCAGATGAACCGTCTGCTCGACACGTTCGGTGACCTCAGGACCAACCCGATCGCCGCCTTCGAGCGCCGGCGTCTCAACAAGTGGGCGGAGGGCGTGATCAGGCAGGTCCGCGCCGGGGAGATCACCGCCCCCGCCGACTCGGTGCTCGCCCACATGGCTGACCTGCGCGGCGTTGACGGTGAGCTTGTCGACGCCGCCGTCGCCGGCGTCGAGCTCCAGAACCTCACCCGTCCCACCGTCGCCGTCGGCCGCTTCGCGGCCTTCGCCGCCGTCGCGCTCGTCGAACACCCCGAGTGGGCGGAGCGCATCCGACGGGCCGCCGGCGACCAGCTCACCGGCGTGCACGAGGCCGTCGCCTTCGCCCAGGAGGTGCGCCGCACCTCCCCCTTCGTGCCCATGCTGCCCGGCCTGCTCACGCAGGACACCGAGTTCTCCGGCTGCCCCATGAAGAAGGGCCAGCGGGTGCTGCTCGATTTCGTCGGCACCCTCACCAGCCCGCAGGAGTGGGATGACGCGGGATCCTTCGACCCGGAGCGCTTCCTGCCCTATGCCGGTATGGAGGAGGCCGAGTCGATCGAGGCCTTCATCCCGCAGGGTGGCGCTGACGTCTACACCGGGCACCGCTGCCCGGGGGAGAAGATCGCCCTCGCGGCCCTGTCGGCGGCCACCGTGATGCTCACCCGACCCACCCTGGAGATCTCCACCGACGTCGAGGATCTCACCTTCCCCTGGACGAGGATGCTC
This sequence comes from Corynebacterium sp., assembly GCF_012838985.1. Taxonomy (GTDB): domain Bacteria; phylum Actinomycetota; class Actinomycetes; order Mycobacteriales; family Mycobacteriaceae; genus Corynebacterium. The sequence continues at coordinate 19,521 of NZ_DUOE01000008.1, forward strand.
ACCCGACCCGCCACCGGAGTCCGGGTGCGCGCCGCCCGGCAGGGGTGATCTGACTTACAGTGGGGGGGCACACTGTCACATCGACCACAGGAGTTCCCCCATGTCCCTCCAGGATTTCGCAGGCCAGACCATCATCGTCACCGGCGCCGGCTCCGGTATCGGCCGCGCCACCGCCCTCCAGCTCGCACAGAGGGGAGCGCACGTCATCGTCGCCGACATCTCCGACTCGGCCGACACCGTCGTCGAGGAGATCACCTCCGCCGGTGGGCAGGCGACCGCCGCCATCGGTGACATCTCGGACCAGCAGGTCGTCGACGACGTGGTGAAGCTGGCCGTCGACACCGGCGGCCGCCTCGGCCTGGTCAACAACGCCGGCATCATGGACAAGTTCGACGGCGCCGCCGAGACCGAGGACGCGGTGTGGGAGCGCTGCCTGCGCATCAACCTCACCGCCCCGTTCCTGCTCACCCGTGCCGTGCTGCCGCACATGCGGGAGGCAGGCGGCGGCGCGATCGTCAACACCGGTTCCGCGGCCTCGATCCGTGGCGCGGCGGCGGGTGCGGCCTACACCGCCTCCAAGCACGGCATCGCGGGGCTGACGAAGAACACCGCCTACACCTACGGGCGCGAGAACATCCGCTGCAACCTCATCGCCCCCGGCGGCGTGGAGACCAACATCATGACCACCTCGGCGGCCGTCAACGAGGGGGACATCGACCCCTCGCACGGCCTCGCGGCGATCACCCCGATCCACGAGTCCGCCCTGCGCAACGCACAGCCGGAGGAGCTGGCGGCGACGATCGTGTTCCTGCTCTCCGACGCCGCCTCCAACGTCAACGGCGTCCTGCTGCCGGTCGACGCCGGCTGGGCCGCGGGATAGCGGGGTAGCGTCCGCGGGGCGTGTCACAACCTGTCGATTCTGTCTTCACGAGCTCACCGGCCACCTGCGGAAACGCGAGCGGCCCGGACACAGAATCGACAGGTTGTGACAGACTTGCCGCGGCGAGGTGGTGCTCCGTGCGTCGCCGGTCACGCGGAGGCCATCACGGCACATGATGCGTCCACGCCTCCGTACCGAATTTCTCCGTCACCAGTGCATGTGCCGCCGCAAGGTCCTCCTCGGTGAGCGAGGCCGGTTCCGCGCCGTAGCGGTTGCTGAACTCCGCGACCATCGTCTCGATGATCTCCTCCCGCGGCGCACCCGTCTGTCTCCGCAGCGGGTCGACGCGCTTCTTCGCCGACCGCAGTCCCTTCGACGCGAGCTTCACCTTGCCGACACGCAGCACCTCCATCATCTTGTCGGCGTCGATGTCGTAGCTCATCGTCGCGTGGTGGAGGACGGCCCCCTTGCGGCGCTTCTGCGCGGCGCCGCCGATCTTGCCGCCGTCGGAGGTGATGTCGTTGATCGGCTCGTACCAGGCGTTCACGCCGTGGCGGGCCAGGGCGCCGAGGACCCATTCGTCGAGGTAGGCGTAGGAGTCCTCGTAGGACAGGCCCGCCACCATCGACTCCGGGACGTACAGGGAGTAGGTGATGCAGTTGCCGCCCTCCATGAACATCGCGCCGCCACCGGAGATGCGGCGCACCACCTGGATGTCATGCTTCTCGACGCCCACCGAGTCCACCTCATTCACATAGGACTGGTAGGAGCCGATCACCGTCGCCTTGTCCTCCCACTCCCAGAACCGCAGGGTCGGGCCGCGCTCACCCGCGGCGACCTGGTTGAGCATGAGCTCGTCGAGGGCGACGTTGACCTGCGTCGGCAGGGGGCCGGGGCGGATGATCTGCCACTCGTGGTCGGTGAAGTCGGTGCCGCCGGAGACGGCCCGCTTGACGGCGACGGCGACGTCGCGGGTGGTGAAGCCGTGGAGGGCGAGGTCCTCGAACCCGGACAGGGCGCGGTCGAGGCGGGCCTGCAGCTCGTCGGTGGTCTCGCTTGTCGACGCCCCCGTCAACGCCGGTCCGAGCGCCTCGTAGGCCTCGTCCGGCTCAAGGAAGAAGTCGCCGGAGACCCGGGCGTCCGTGATACGCCCCTCATCGGTGGTGACGTCCACGACGACCAGTTTTCCGCCGGGGACCTTGATCTCAAAGTGCTGGTGCATACCGCCCCAGGGTACCCGTGGTAACAAGGGGGCATGGAGTTCAATCTGGAGAAGCTGGTCCACCTCACCCCGCCGGAGGGTGCCGACGAGACGCTCGTGTGCGGGCCCGACGGATGCACGCCGGTTCCGGTCGAGCCTGCCGAGTCGGGCACCGACACTCCGGACGCGTAGTCTCAGGTCATATGTACGATCTCTCCACCGTCCTCACCGCCTTCGGGCTGACGCTGTTCGCGGGTCTGGCGACGGGCATCGGTGGTCTCATCGCCGTGATGAAGAACAACCCCGGCCGGCGTTTCATGGCCGGGGCCCTCGGCTTCTCGACGGGCGTCATGCTCTACGTCTCCTTCATGGAGATCCTGCCGAAGGCCTTCGAGGAACTGACCACGGCCTGGGGTGAACGCGGTGGCTCGTGGGGCGCGGTCGGGGCGTTCTTCGCCGGTATCGGCGTCATCGCGCTCATCGACCGCCTCGTCCCCGAGCCGATCAACCCGCACGAACGCGGTATCGGCGAGGACCCGCAGAAGGCCGCCCAACGCCGCCGCATGATGAAGATGGGCATGTTCACCGCGGGTGCGATCGCGATCCACAACTTCCCGGAGGGCTTCGCCACCTTCATCGCGGGCCTCGAGGACCTGTCCATCGCGTTGCCCGTCGCCGTGGCGATCGCGATCCACAACATCCCCGAGGGCGTGGCCGTCGCCGTCCCGATCCGCCAGGCCACCGGTTCCCGACGCCGCGCCCTCGGCTGGTCCACCC
>NZ_DUOE01000009.1 GCF_012838985.1 Corynebacterium sp.
AGGCGTGGGTCGTCGGCCCCGGCCGCGGCACGGATGAGGCGGCGCGGGCGGAGCTCACGGAGCTGCTCGCCCGCCCGGAACCCCTGCTCATCGACGCCGACGCCATCACCCTCCTCGCCGGGTCCCCCGACCTGCGCGCGGCCCTGCGGGAACGTCAGGCCGGCACCCTGCTCACCCCGCACGCCGGGGAGTTCCGCCGCCTGGCCGCCGGCCTGGACGGCATCCCCGACCCCGGGGCGGACCCGCTCGGCGCGGTCCGTGCCCTGGCCGCCGACCTGCGCTGCGAGGTGCTGCTCAAGGGACGCCGCACGGTGCTGTGGACCGGCGGGCGGATCATCACCGTCGACGCCGGCTCCTCCTGGGCCGCGACCCCCGGCTCAGGGGACGTGCTCGCCGGGATCCTGGGGGCGTGGATCGCCCGCTCCGGCCTGCCGGGGACGGTGGCGGCCGTGGCGGTCCACGGGACGGCCACCTGGCTCTCCGCGCAGACCCCGGACGGCCCCGCCCCGACCTCCGCGTCACGCATCGCGGAGGCGGTCCCGCAGGCGACGGCGCGGATGTCACGGGAGCGTCGGGAAGCGGAAAACCGCGCCACCCCGGAAGGGTGACGCGGTTTCCCGGTGGAACCTAGTGCAGGGACTTGCCCTGAATGCCCTTCGGGACCATGAAGACCGCGATGAGCGAGATGAGGGAGACCACCGCGATGTAGATGCCGATGGAGAGGGAGGTGCCGGTGCCCTCGAGCAGCATCGTGGCGATCATCGGGGCGAAGGCACCACCGATGATGGAACCGATGGCGTAGCCGATGGAGACACCGGAGAGGCGGACCTCAGCCGGGAACATCTCGGCGTACAGCGCGGACTGCGGACCGTAGGTGGAACCGAGCAGGATGCCGAGGACGACCATCGCCATGATGAACAGTGCGACGTTGCCGGTGTCGACGAGCAGCCAGGTCGGGATGGCCCACAGGATGGAACCGATGTAACCGAGGGCGAAGACCTGCTTGCGGCCCAGGGTGTCGGACAGAGCACCGAAGACCAGCGTCGCGACGATCCAGGAGATCGCCGTGGCGGCGGTGACGGCCAGGGTGGTGGTGCGGTCGTAACCGACGACCTGGGTGCCGTAGGAGACGATGTACGCGATGGCCAGGTAACCGGCGGCGTTGACGCCCGCGAAGATGAAGGCGGCCAGTGCGACCTTGCCGGAGTGCTCCTTGAACAGGAGGGACAGCGGCGCGGAGGACTTCTTCTTCAGGTTCTCCAGCTCAGCGAAGACCGGGGACTCCTCGACCAGACGGCGGATGAGGAAGCCGATGATGATCAGGACGAGGGAGGACACGAAGGGAACGCGCCAGCCCCAGGACTCGAACTGCTCGGTGCTCAGGGTCGCGGAGAGGACCAGCATGAACAGGGTGGCCAGCAGCATGCCGGCGGGGACGCCGACCTGCGGGAAGGAACCGAAGTAGCCACGGCGGTGGACCGGGGCGTGCTCGACGGCCAGCAGGGCGGCTCCGCCCCACTCACCACCTGCGGACAGGCCCTGCAGGATACGCAGGAACACCAGGATGACCGGTGCGGCGATGCCGATCTGTGCGTAGGTGGGCAGAAGGCCCATGGCCACGGTCGCGCCACCCATGCCCAGCAGGGTGATGACCAGGACCGGCTTGCGACCGAGACGGTCGCCGAGGTGGCCGGCGATGATCGCGCCCAGAGGGCGGAACAGGAAGGAGATGCCCAGGGACGCCCAGGAGATGATCTGGGCCATCGTCGGGGACTCGCTGGAGGCGGGGTTGAAGTACTGCGCAGCGAAGATGAGGGCCGCTGCCTGCGCGTAGATGAAGAAGTCGAACCACTCGATCGTGGTTCCGACCATGGCGCCGGAGAGGACACGGCGGTGCTCAGCGGTGATCGGCTGCGGATCCGTGGTGGAGACCGTGCCGGTGGTGCCGGAGGCGAGAGTGTCGTTGGTCATCGCGGTGGGCTTTCTGTGGGTGGGGTGGGGGTTGTTGCCGGGGTCAGCGGTTGTCGACGATGCGCTTGGCCTTGCCTTCGCCGCTGTCGACCTTGTCGACGATGTCGACGTCGACGGTGACGCCCATGCGGTCCTTGATCATCTTGCGCAGGTTGACCTGCGAGTAGATGATCTCTTCCTCGGTGCGACCCGGGGCGTGCTCGACGACCAGGGTCAGGTGGTCCATGCGGCCACGCTTGGTGAGGACGCACTGGTAGCGCGGGCGGAGGTTCTTGTCCATGGTGATGAGCTCCTCGAACTGGGTCGGGAAGCAGTTGACACCGCGGAGGATGATCATGTCGTCGTTGCGGGCGCTGATGCGGTCCAGGCGACGCATGGAGCGGGCGGTGCCCGGCAGCAGACGGGTGAGGTCGTGGGTGCGGTAGCGGATGACCGGGAAGGCCTCCTTGGTGATCGGGGTGATCACCAGCTCACCGAGCTCGCCGTCCGGCACCGGCTCCAGGGTCTCCGGGTCGAGGATCTCCGGGTAGAAGTGGTCCTCCCAGACGGTGAGGCCGTCCTTGGTCTCGATGCACTCCTGCGCGACGCCGGGGCCCATGACCTCGGAGAGGCCGTAGATGTCGGTGGCGTCGATGCCGAAGCCCTCCTCGAGGTCCTTGCGCATGCCCTCGGTCCACGGCTCGGATCCGAAGATGCCGACGCGGATGGAGGAGTCGCGCGGGTCCATGCCGTTGGCGCGCATGCGGTCGAGGACGTTGAGCATGTAGGACGGGGTGCCGACGATGGCGTCCGGCTCGAAGTCACGCATGATCTCGAGCTGCTTGTCGGTCTGGCCGCCGGACATCGGGATGGCGGTGGCACCGAGCTTCTCGACGCCGTAGTGCAGACCCAGGCCACCGGTGAACAGGCCGTAGCCGAAGGTCACCTGGACGCGGTCACCGGGGCGGACGCCGCCGGCGCGCAGGGAGCGGGCGACCAGGGTGGCCCAGTTCTCGATGTCGTTGCGGGTGTAGCCGACGACGGTGGGGCGGCCGGTGGTGCCGGAGGAGGCGTGGATGCGGGCGACCTGGTGCTTCTGGACCGCAAACATGCCGAAGGGGTAGTTCTCGCGGAGGACGGCCTTGTCCGTGAACGGGAACAAGGCGATGTCCTTGAGCTCCTTGAAGTCGTCCGGGTGGACGCCCTTCTCATCGAACGCCCGACGGTAGTGCGGGACGTTGTAGTACGCGTGGCGCAGGGTGTTCTTCATGCGCTCGGTCTGCAGAGCGGTCAGCTCATCGCGGGAGGCGTACTCGATGCTGGTCTGGGGACCGTTGATCGTGGAGGTGATATCCGTCGAGGAAGCCACGGAATGTTCCTTTCCTACGGTCCTTCATCGGCATGGGGGCCGGGACCGTGGGTTAGCAGAAATGTGAATGCCATTTACTAACCGACCAATCGGTCAGCAAGTATGTGGTGGAGATTACAGCCCCACACCTGTTACTTGCAACACATTGGCCGAAGAAAGTTGTGTTTAGACACAGAACCATCCCGACCCCCACCCCCACATGAAGAAAACCCGCAGGTCACACCCCTGACCTGCGGGCCACGCCCCTACCCCACCCCGACTACGACCGCGAACGCACGATTCCCGTGAAAACCATTTCGGGGGTAATCGCCTCCAGATCCTCCGGCGCGTAGCGACCTTCCGGGCTATACCATTCCACGATCGAGTTGATCATCCCGAAGATGAGTCGCGCGACGACGCCGGCCTCCAGATCGGTACGCAGGGACCCCTCCTCCTGCGCCCGCTTGACCACGGCCACCAGCGCCCGGGTGATCACCCGGCGACGGGCCATGATCGCACGCTCGGCGTCGGTGTTGCCGCGCAGACGCAGCAGCAGCCGCACGTACGCCGGGTACTGGCACAGCACACGGGTGGTGCCGCCGATGAGCAGGCGCAGCTGCTCGACCGGGTCGTCGGTCTCCGCGCGCGCCCCCTCGACGACGGCGGTGAGCTCCTCGAGCGCCTTGTCGGTGGCCTCGACGAGGATCTCCTCCTTGGAGGTGATGTGGTGGTAGATCGCCGACTTGCTCAGCCCGAGACGTTCGGCGAGGGCACCCATGGAGGTCGCCTCGTAGCCGCGGGCGTTGAACTCCTCCACCGCGATGCGGATGACATCCTCGCGGGCGTAGCCGGGGCGGCCACGCCCCGAGCTGGTCGGGGTGACGGTAGTGGACATGTCTCTCCTTACAGATCCGTGCTGCACGGAGTGTACGTGACCACATACGCAGGACTTGTCCTGCATTTCCACCACGCAGTGACCCGTATCACGTACACTGGCCGCTCAATACCGACCGAACGGGCGGTATGTCCACGCCAGGAGGCGGCAATCAGGCCCCTGACCTGCGCCGACCACTCATTCCCACAGCCCCACAGGAGTCCAGCATGACCCAGCTTCTCGCCCCCGGCGTCGCCGAGGGAGCCAAGTACGACCACGTCCGCACCATGTTCGAGGAGGACCGGGCCTCCGCGGGCCTGGGCATGGTCATCACCCACATCGGCGACGGCGAGGCCCGGGGCCACTTCACCATCCGCCCCGACATGTGCAACGGCCACGGCACCGCCCAGGGCGGCTACCTCTTCACCTTCGCCGACTCCCTGTTCGCCGGCGCCTGCAACTCGACCGGCAACATCGCCGTCGCGGCCCAGGTGGGCATCCACTACATCGCACCCGCCCGCGAGGGCGACCTCGTGGAGGGCCATGCGGTCGAGCGTCGCGTGTGGGGCCGCAACGGCATCACCGACGTCACCCTGACCGTCAACGGCCAGCCCATCGCGGAGTTCCGCGGCACATCCCGCGTGGTCAGGGCGATTTAGAGGGAGCGCCGGAGACGCACCGAATCACACCCGTCCGAAAGAAAGTGATCTACGCCATTGACATGGATCACACCGCCCCCATATACTGACCGAACGATCGGTTATTAATTGCCGACGAGACCGTTGTCGAACTTCACCCGAGCGAAGGATCACCGATGACCACCGCCACCGACCACCTCTCCCCCGCCGATGCGGCCGGGCAGGAGAACTTCGACCGCCTCATCGCGGAAGACTCCCGCATCGAGCCCACGGACTGGATGCCCGCCGCATACCGCAAGACCCTGACCCGTCAGATCTCCCAGCACGCACACTCCGAGATCATCGGCATGCAGCCGGAGGCGAACTGGATCACCCGCGCTCCCTCCCTGAAGCGCAAGGCGATCCTCATCGCCAAGGTCCAGGACGAGGCCGGCCACGGCCTGTACCTGTACTCGGCCGCCGAGACCCTGCAGACCGGCCGCGACGAGCTCGTCGACCAGCTGCTCGAGGGCCGCGCCAAGTACTCCTCGATCTTCAACTACCCGGCACGCACCTGGGCCGACATCGGAGCCATCGGCTGGCTCGTCGATGGTGCCGCCATCGCGAACCAGGTCCCGCTGTGCCGTGCCTCCTACGCACCGTACGGCCGCGCCATGGTCCGCATCTGCAAGGAGGAGTCCTTCCACCAGCGCCAGGGCTGGGAGATCCTCTACGAGCTCTCCAACGGCACCCCGGAGCAGAAGCAGATGGCCCAGGAGGCCATCAACCGCTTCTACGGACCGGCCCTGCAGATGTTCGGCCCGCCGGACAACGACTCCCCGAACTCCAAGCAGTCCATGGACTGGAAGATCAAGCGCTTCTCCAACGATGAGCTGCGCCAGCGCTTCGTGGACATGATCGTCCCGCAGGCCGAGGCCCTGGGCCTCCACTTCGAGGACCCGGACCTGAAGTGGAACGAGGAGCGCGGTCACTACGACTTCGGCGAGCTCGACTGGAATGAGTTCTACTCCGCCATCAAGGGCGCCGGCCCGTGCAACGTCCAGCGCATGCAGCGTCGCCGTCAGGCCTTCGAGGAGGGTGCCTGGGTCCGTGAGGCCGCAGCCGCCTACGCCGAGAAGTACCAGTCCTCCGACTCCCAGCTCATCGCGTAACACGCACCCACACCCAGCCCCACATCTCAAGGAGCACATCAGAAATGTCTGACCAGCAGCACTGGCCCATGTGGGAGGTCTTCGTCCGAAGCTCCCGCGGTCTGTCCCACGTCCACGCAGGTTCCCTGCACGCACCGGACGCCACCATGGCCCTGCGTAACGCACGCGACCTGTACACCCGTCGCAACGAGGGCACCTCCGTGTGGGTCGTCCCCACCGAGGCCGTCACCGCCTCCGACCCGGACTCCAAGGGCGGCTTCTTCGAGTCGGCCTCCGGCAAGAACTACCGCCACGCCACCTACTACGACAAGTCTGAAGGGGTGCCGCACCTGTGAGCAGCTTCGCAACCGTTGATTCCGCCACCCGCCAGACCCAGGGTGACTCCCTCACCGCCGAGGACGTCCAGTCCTCCGGCGCCAAGGCCACCGAGGACGTCGCGGCCTACGCCACCATGCTGGGCGATGACGCCCTCATGCTCGGCCAGCGCCTGAGCTGGTGGATCTCCCGCGCACCGGAGATGGAGGAGGACATCGCCCTCGCCAACATCGCGCTGGACCTGATCGGCCACACCCGCTTCCTCTACTCCTACGCCGGCACCGCGTGGGACAAGACCGAGGACGACCTCGCCTACTTCCGCGAGGAGGAGGAGTACCGCTCCGCCCGCCTCATGGAGCAGGAGAACGGCGACTTCGGCCAGACGATCGCCCGTCAGCTGATCGCCTCCTACTACATGCTCGGCCTGTACACGGCCCTGCTGGAGTCCAAGGACGAGACCATCGCCGCCATCGCCGCGAAGGCCGTCAAGGAGGTCGAGTACCACGTCGACCACGCGAACCAGTGGGTTCTGCGTCTCGGCCTGGGCACCGAGTACTCCAAGCACCGCATCGAGGAGGGCCTGTTCTACATGTGGCCCTACGTGGATGAGCTGTTCGAGGACCTCGAGCTGCACACCCGCCTCGCCGAGCAGGGCATCGCCGTTCTGCCGTCGAGCCTGCGCGCCGAGTTCGACGAGCGCATCAAGCACGTCCTCGACACCGCCGAGCTGGAGATCCCGCAGACCCCGCAGGCCATGTCCGGCCAGCGCACCGGCCGCTTCTCCGAGCTGCGCGCCTACATCCTCGCCGAGCTGCAGGTCTTCGCCCGCAAGCACCCCGGCGCCACCTGGTAATCCCACCCGTACATCCGAAGGAGGTCAGTCGTGACCACCCATCCCCTGCGCCCCACCGATCCTGAGGCCGCGAAGGTCTGGGACACCGCAGCCAGCGTTCCCGACCCGGAGATCCCCGTGATCTCCATCGCCGACCTGGGAATTCTTCGCGACGCCGCCGTCATCGACGGCACCGCGGTGGTGACGATCACCCCGACCTACTCCGGATGTCCGGCCATGGACCACATCACGCGTGAGGTCGAGGAGGCCCTCGTCGCCGCCGGCTACGAGGACTCCCGCGTCGACCTGGTGCTCCAGCCCGCCTGGACCACCGACTGGATCACTGAAGAGGGCCGCGAGCAGCTGCGTGAGTACGGCATCGCGCCGCCGATGCACAAGGCCGGCGACACCCGTCAGGGTCCGGTCAAGCTCACCCTCGCTCCCCCGCCCCCGGTGCCGTGCCCGCGCTGCGGCTCGACCCGGACCAAAAACATCGCCCAATTCGGCTCGACCGCCTGCAAGGCCCTCTACTCCTGTGAGGACTGCCTCGAGCCCTTCGACTACTTCAAGGTGCACTGATGACCGCTCCCACCAAGAAAAAGGCCAAGTTCAACCCGCTGCAGGTCTCTGAGGTCCGTCGCCTCACCGACAACGCTGTCGAGGTCAGCTTCGATGTCCCGGAAGAGCTGCGCGAGGACTACGACTACGTCCCGGGCCAGTATGTCGCGCTGCGTGCCGACATCGAGGGCCAGGAAGTCCGTCGTTCCTACTCGATCTGTGACATCCCGCGTCCAGGCGTCATCCGTGTCGCCATCAAGCGTGACCTCGGCGGTGTCTTCTCCACCTGGGCCAACGACGAGCTCGCACCGGGCGACGTCATCGAGGTCATGAACCCGCAGGGTGCCTTCACCTCGCGTGTCCATGTCACCTCCCTGAACGACGCCCAGGAGCTGCTCAAGGACGAGCTGGCCGACGTCGATGGTGCCCCGCACCTGGTCGCCATCGCCGCCGGTTCCGGCATCACCCCGATCATGTCGATCGCGCAGGCCCTGCTGTCCGGTTCCCCGTCCGCGACCTTCGAGCTGGTCTACGCCAACAAGGGCGGCGGCGACGTCATGTTCGCCGAGGAGATCGGTGACCTCAAGGACAAGTACCCGACCCGTTTCGCGGTGCACCACGTCCTGTCCCGTGAGCAGCGCGTCAACCCGCTGTTCTCCGGCCGCATCGACGACGAGAAGCTCACCCTCCTCCTGGACAAGGTCATCCGCACCGACGAGACCGACGAGTGGTTCCTCTGTGGCCCGTTCGAGCTGGTCCAGCTGGTCCGTGACGAGCTCGACGGCCGTGGCGTGAGCAGCGACAACGTCCGCTTCGAGCTGTTCTCCACCGGCAAGCCGCAGGACGGCCCGGGTCAGGGCAACACCGGTCGCCCGGTCGTCGCCGACCCGCACGGCAAGAACATCACCGTCTCCTTCAAGCTGGACGGTCTGTCCGGTTCCATCGAGTCCCCGGTCTCCGCGAACGAGACGATCCTCAACGCCGCCCTGCGCGCGCGCCCGGACGTCCCCTTCGCCTGCGCCGGCGGCGTCTGCGGCACCTGCCGCGCGAAGGTCATCGAGGGTGAGTTCGAGATGGACGAGAACTACGCACTGGAGGCCGACGAGGTCGCCCGGGGCTACGTCCTGACCTGCCAGACCCGCGCCACCGGTGACAAAATCACCGTCGACTACGACGCCTAGAAGGACACACTCCGTGATTGATCTCCACATCGAGGACATTGAGGGCGCCAAGGTCGCCGAGGTCGTCCTCAACAACCCGAAGGCCCTGAACTCGCTGACCGAGGCGGACCTCCAGGAACTCTCCGACGCCTACACCGAGGCCGCCGACCGTGGCGTCCGCGCCCTGGTGCTGCGTGGCGAGGGCCGTGGTTTCTGCGCCGGCCGCAACATCCGCGGCCTCGACCCGCGTGACGACGACGCCACCGACTACCTGGCCAACAAGGTCACGCCGGTGCTGCAGCAGATGAGCACCTTCCCCGCCCCCACCTTCGGCGCCGTCCACGGCGTGTGCCTGGGTGTCGGACTGGGTCTGGCCATCGCCTGCGACATCGTCTACGTGGCCGAGGACGCGACCTTCGGGTCCCCCTTCGCCAACCTGGGCGCCACCCTCGACTCCGGCGGGCACTCCCTGTTCGTCGAGCGTCTGGGTGCGCACCGTGCGATGGACCTCATCGTCACCGGCGACATGATCACCGGTGCCGAGGCCGTCACCGCCGGCCTGTTCTCCCGTGCCCTCCCCGCGGAGGAGCTCGTGGAGTTCACCCGCGGCAAGGCCCGTAAGGCCGCCGTCGGCGCGACCCGCGCGTTCCTGACCAGCCGCACCCTCGTGCAGGACATCCGCGACAACCGTCGTGGCCTGTGGGAGTCCGTCGCGGACGAGAACATCGCCCAGGGCGAGCTGTGCTCCTCCGACGACTACCTCGAGGGCTTCGCCGCCTTCAACGAGAAGCGCAAGCCCGTCTTCACCGGTAACTAGAACTACAGAAAGAGCAGCCAGTGACCACTGCATACCTGGTATCAGGCCGCCGCACCCCGGTCGGCCGTTACGGAGGCGCACTGTCGTCCGTCCGTCCCGACGATCTCGCGGCGCTGACCATCAAGGCCGTCATCGAGGACGCCGGCATCGACCCGGCAGCCGTCGATGAGGTGATCCTCGGCAACGCCAACGGCGCCGGTGAGGAGAACCGCAACGTCGCCCGCATGGCCTGGCTGCTGGCCGGCTACCCGGACACTGTCCCGGGCATCACCGTCAACCGTCTCTGCGCCTCCGGCATGTCCGCGATCGCGCTGGCCACCGCCATGGTGGAGTCCGGCCAGGCCGACGTCGTCGTCGCCGGTGGCGTCGAGTCGATGTCGCGGGCACCGTGGGTCGTCGAGAAGCCGACCACCGCGTTCGCGAAGCCGGGCGAGGCCTTCGACACCGCCATCGGCTGGCGCTTCGTCAACCCGAAGTTCGCCGCGCAGGACAAGATGACGTACTCCATGCCGGAGACCGCGGAGGAGGTCGCGCGCGTCTGCGACATCTCGCGTGCCGACGCCGACGCCTTCGCCGTCCAGTCCCAGGCCCGCGCACTCGCGGCCATCGAGGCCGGCCGCTTCGAGCCGGAGATCGTCCCCGTCGAGGTCACCGACCGCAAGGGCAACGTCACCCTCGTCGACACCGATGAGGGCCCGCGCCCCGGCACCACCCCTGAGGTCCTGGCGAAGCTCCGCCCCGTCGTCAAGGGTGGCGAGGTCGTCACCGCCGGCAACTCCTCCACCCTCAACGACGGTGCCTCCGCGATCCTCGTGGTGAGCGAGGCGGCCGTCGAGAAGTACGGTCTCCAGCCGCGTGCCCGGGTCATCGCGAACGCCAACGCGGGCCTGGCCCCGGAGGTCATGGGCCTCGGCCCGGTCCCGGCCACCCGCAAGGTGCTCGAGCGCGCCGGCTGGAACCTCGGTTCCGTCGACGCCGTCGAGGTCAACGAGGCCTTCGCCACCCAGTCCCTCGCGGTCATCCGTGAGCTGGAGCTGGACCAGAACAAGGTCAACGCGTGGGGCGGCGCCATCGCGCTGGGTCACCCGCTGGGTTCCTCCGGTTCCCGCATCACCATCACCCTGCTCAACCGTCTCGAGCAGGAGGGCGGCCAGCGCGGCATCGCCACCCTGTGCATCGGTGTGGGCCAGGGTTCCGCCATCGCGATCGAGAGGGTCTGACGTGTTCGCGGATTTCCAGGCACTGACCGTCACCGACCGCGGTGACCGCCTCGTCGTCGAGCTGACCCGCCCCGAGGTGCGCAACGCCATCGACGACCAGATGGTCTCCGAGCTGCACGCCGTGTGTGAGCTCCTCGAGCGCGAGCCGAAGATCCTCATCATCACCGGCTGCGAGCACAACGGCCGCGGCATCTTCGCCTCCGGCGCCGACATCGCGCAGCTGCGTGAGCGTCGCCGCGACGACGCGCTGCGCGGCATCAACAACACCATCTTCCACCGCATCTCCCAGCTGCCGATGCCGGTCATCGCGGCCGTCGACGGTTACGCCCTCGGTGGCGGACTCGAGCTGGCGCTGGCCGCGGACTTCCGCATCGCCACGGCGACCGCGAAGTTCGGTCAGCCGGAGGCCAACCTCGGCATCATCGCCGCGGCCGGTGGCCTGTGGCGCATCAAGGCGCTGGTGGGAGAGGCCATCGCGAAGGAGATCCTCCTCGCGGGCCGCATCCTCTCCGGTGAGGAGGCCGCTGCCGCGCACCTCGTCACCGAGCTCTCCGAGCCGACTGAGCTTCTCGACGCCGCCCACGCCTACGCCGACCGCATCGCCGCCCTCGACCCGCTGGCGGTGCGCATCTCCAAGCAGGTGATGGCCATGCCGGCCGCGGCCCACCCGGCCGTCGACAACATCGCCCAGGCCATCCTCTTCGAGTCGGACGCCAAGTTCGACCGTATGCAGGCCTTCCTCGACCGAAAGAAGAACTAGAGAAATGACTGAAGCAAACCAGGTCCCCCAGAAGGTCGGTGTCCTCGGCGGTGGCCGCATGGGCGCCGGTATCGCCCACTCCTTCCTCGCCGCCGGCGCTGAGGTCACCGTCGTCGACATCAACGACGAGGCCGTGGCCGCGGCTGCGGAGCGCATCAGCAACGACGTCGACGGTTCCCTCAGGCGTGGTGCCGAGGGCACCCGCGAGGAGTGGCTGTCCCGCCTGACCGTCACCACCGACACCGGCGCCTTCGCCGGTCTGCCGCTGGTCGTCGAGGCTGTGCCGGAGTCGATGGACCTCAAGATCTCCTCCTTCAGGAAGATCGCCGAGGCCTCCCCGGAGGCCGTCATCGCGACGAACACCTCCTCGCTGTCCGTCTCCGACCTGGCGCTGACCGTCGACAATGATGTCATCGGCCTGCACTTCTTCAACCCGGTCCCGGCCTCCAAGCTGGTCGAGATCGTCGTCGCCGACTCCACCCCGGAGAAGCTCGTCGACGAGGCCCGCGGCTGGGTCGAGGCCCTGGGCAAGACCCCGATCGTCGTCAAGGACGCCCCGGGCTTCGCCTCCTCCCGTCTCGGCGTGTGCATCGCCCTCGAGGCGATCCGCATGGTCGAGGAAGGCGTCGCGAGCCCGCAGGACATCGACAACGCGATGGTCCTGGGCTACAAGTTCCCGGTCGGCCCGCTGGCCCTCACCGACATCGTCGGCCTGGACGTGCGTCTCGGCATCGCCGAGTACCTGTCCTCCACCCTGGGCGACCGTTTCGCCCCGCCGCAGCTCATGCGCGACATGGTCGAGCGCGGCGAGCTGGGTCGTAAGTCCGGCAAGGGCTTCTACGACTACAGCTAGCGCTTCTTCTCGACGATCGCGTTCGTGATCCGCGCCGTGCACAGCCGCTGACCGTTCTCGTCCGTGACCAGCACCTCATGCGAGGTCAGGGTCCGGCCGAGGCGGATGGCGGTGGCGGTGGCGGTCACGATCCCGGTGTGACCGGACGCGTGATGGGTGGCGTTGATGTCCACGCCGACAGCCACCTTCCCCATCGTCGAGGCGTGGATGACGGCCGCCCAGGAGCCCACGGCCTCCGCGATGGCGACCATCGCACCGCCGTGCAGCAGCCCCAGGGACTGGCGGTTGCCGTCGACCGGCATGGTGGCGACGACCCTCTCCGGGGACTGTTCGAGCACTTCGACGCCCATCTTGCGGTCCAGTTCACCCAGTTCAATTGTCCATGGTTCCACGCTTTTCTCCTTGTCAGGCCTTGTAAGAAATGTGATCTTGATTATACTGGCCTGCAATCCTGACCGTCCGTTCGGTCACTAAATGAAACTCCAGGAAAGGACCCCGATGTCCACCCCCACCGACACCCTCGTCCCCAGCTACCTCTCCGGCGCCTGGGTCACCCCCGAGAACCCCTCCCGCGTGACCGAGGTGGCCGACGCCTCCACCGGCGAGATCGTCGCCACCGTCTCCACGGACGGCCTCGACCTGGCCGGCGCCATCGAGTACGCCCGTGAGGTCGGCCAGCGCAACCTGCGCGAGCTGACTATCCACGAGCGCGCCCTGAAGCTCAAGGAGCTGGCCCTCTACCTCGGCGAGCACAAGGAGGAGCTCTACGAGCTCGCCTACAAGACCGGCGCCACCAAGCGTGACAACGGCATCGACATCGACGGCGGCATCCAGACGATGTTCGTCTACTCCTCCAAGGGTCGCCGCGAGCTCCCGAACGGCCACGTCATCATCGACGGCCCGACCGAGATCCTCTCCCGCGACAACTCCTTCCTGGGCACCCACATCTACACCACGCTCCCGGGCGTCGCCGTGCAGATCAACGCCTTCAACTTCCCGGTCTGGGGCATGCTCGAGAAGTTCGCCCCGTCCTTCATCGCCGGCATGCCCACCCTGGTCAAGCCGGCCACCCCGTCCGGCTACGTCACCGCCGCCGCCGTGCGCCTCATGATCGAGTCCGGCATCCTCCCGGAGGGCTCCCTGCAGCTCATCTCCGGCTCCGCCCGTGACCTGCTGGACCACCTGGACCACCGCGACCACGTCGCGTTCACCGGCTCCGCCGCCACCGCCGCGACCCTGCGTGCCCACGAGAACGTCCTGAAGAACGGCGTCCGCTTCACCGCCGAGGCCGACTCCCTCAACGCCGCCATCCTGGGCGAGGACGTCACCGAGGACTCCCCCGAGTTCGAGGCCTACATCAAGGCCCTGTTCATCGAGATGACCGCCAAGGCCGGCCAGAAGTGCACCGCCGTCCGCCGCGCCATCGTCCCGACCGCACTCGTCGACACCGTCGCCGACGCCCTCGCAGCCCGCGTCAACGACAAGATCGTCCCCGGCGACCCGCGTGACGGCTCCGCCACCATGGGCCCGCTCGTCTCCGAGGACCAGCGTGCCGACGTCGCCGGCGCCGTCGACAAGCTCGTCGCCGCCGGTGGCAAGGTCGTCATCGGTGGTTCCGACCAGCTCGAGGGTGCGTTCTTCGCACCGACCATCCTCACCTTCGAGGACGCCGACACCGACGCCGTCCACGACGTCGAGGCATTCGGCCCGGTCGTCTCCGTCATCGGCTACACCGACACCGACGACGCCCTGCGTCTCGCAGAGCGCGGCAAGGGCTCCCTCGTCGCCTCCGTGATCACCCACTCCCCGGAGCTGGCCGCCACCTACGCCCACAACATCGGTGCATTCCACGGCCGTCTGCACTTCCTCGACCGCGACGACGCCAAGACCTCCACCGGTCACGGCTCCCCGCTCCCCCACCTGGTCCACGGTGGCCCGGGTCGCGCCGGCGGCGGCGAGGAGCTCGGCGGCATCCGCGGCGTCAAGCACTACATGCAGCGCACCGCTATCCAGGGCACCCCGGATCACCTGACCGCCATCACCGGCGAGTGGGTCCGTGGCGCCAAGGTCAACAAGGTCACCCGCGCCGACGTCGACGCAGGCAAGGCCGAGCACCCGTTCCGCAAGGACCTGGCCACCCTGAAGATCGGTGACCAGTTCGCCTCCGACCTGCGCCACGTCTCCCTCGAGGAGATCCTCGAGTTCGCCGAGGAGACCGGCGACACCTTCTACGCGCACGTCGACGAGGAGGCCGCCATGGCCAACCCGTTCTTCCCGCGTCGCGTCGCCCACGGCTACCTGCTGGTCTCCTGGGCCGCAGGCCTGTTCGTCGAGCCGGCCCCGGGCCCGGTCCTGGCCAACTACGGCCTGGAGAACCTGCGCTTCATCACCCCGGTCACCTACGACGACTCCGTCCGCATCGAGCTGACCGCCAAGCGCATCACCCCGCGCGTCACCGACGCCTACGGTGAGGTCTGCTGGGACGCTCAGCTGTTCAACCAGAACGACGAGCTGGTCGCGTCCTACGACGTGCTGACCCTCGTCGAGAAGGAGAACACCATCTACGCCAACTGGAAGAAGTAGATAAGGTCCCACCCCCAGAATCCGGCGAAGCACCGGGGAGGCAGTGTCGCGCTCACTCCCGGTGCTTCGCCATTTCTGTGCCCGGATGAGAGTGCGCAGCTGCGCACTCTTTTTGTCATTCATGCTGACGCGGTGGGTGCTACGTCTCTGAGCCCGGCTACCTGCACTCCCCTGGTCTGTAGTGCGCAGCTGCGCACTCTTTCTCTGCCCTGAGCTGCACTTTCGTAGAAATGCCTGCGGCCAGGCCTGCACCGTACCGCCCATGGGATCCAGCGCCGGAGTGCGCAGCTGCGCACTCTCCCCCACTCTGACCTGTGCTTTCCCACAAGTATCTGCCGCCAGGCCACGGCGCCCCCTCCCCCGGCGGCACCCTCTGCAGTGCGCAGCTGCGCACTCTTTCGATGCCGAGACCCACCTGATAATGGGCCGCACCCACCCTCAGGCGCGCCCAACAATACTGCCGCCCTGCAACACGAAAGGCCAGCTCAGCCCGTTCCTGGTGAGTACCTGGGGACGCAGTTCCTCAAGTAGGAGCAGCGATTTATCGCCGTAGCCGAGGAGGATCTCGTCGAAGGCAGGCAGCTCATATGTCGCGGCCAGTGCCGCCTCCAGCTCGGCGGTGGGCACGTCGAGCTGCCAGTCACCCATCCAGTGCTCGTCGTCGAAGGGCACGACGTCGCGGGCCAGCGCGATCGCCTTGCGGGCCTGAGCCATGGTCAGTCCCGCCCACCACGCGAGGTCCTTCGCCGAGGCGGGTCCGTGCGAGTGCAGGTAGCGGGTCCCCAGTTCCGCGAGCGCCGCATCGCCGGTGAGGTCCCGCTGTTCCACGGGGAGCTCGTCAACATGCACGAAGGTCTCCACCGACCCGCGCCGGGGTCCCTGCACCACATCGCCTTCACCGCCGAAGGCACGGACGAGGTGCGGGCCGCGGCCGTCCGCCGGGTCGACGCCGGCGGCGCGGAACACCTCGTAGACCTCGGGGCGGGTGAGTGCCCCGCCGCGCAGTTCAGCGTGCAGCGCCTCCCGCGCGACCGTGACGTCTGTCTCCTCCAGTCCGAGGCCGGGTCGCCGCTGCTGCTGGGCACGAGCCACCCGTGGGCTGCACAGCCGCATCATCCAGCGGGCGTCCTCGGCGGGGAGGAAGTGGAGCGTGCCGCGCATCGGCCACGCACGTACGACCTCATGCTTGTCGACGGCGGCGAGTACGGCGGCGTCGGCAAGCGGTCCCCGGAGGGACAGTGCCCGGATCCCGGCCGCATACGTCTGCCCCTGGACGCCGAGCATCCAGCGTGCGACCTCGACGGCGGTGCGGACAGGGGAGTGCAGGCCCTGCGCGACGATGCGGCGGGCCTGCAGTTCGGCGGGTCGGTCCATACCGCCCATTATGGGGGCTCAGACGGTGACGAGCGCCCGGACGCGACCGTCGCGCATCTCGATGACGCGGTCGAAGGAGTCGAGGATGGAGCGGTCGTGGGTGACCATGAGCGTCGCGGAGCTGGTCTCCCGGGTGATGCCGGCGAGCAGGGAGACGACCTCGTGGGCGAGGCGGGAATCCAGCGCCGAGGTGGGTTCATCGGCGAGCAGGACCGTGGGTTCGCCCATGAGGGCGCGTGCGATGTTGACGCGCTGGCGCTGGCCGCCGGAGAGCTGTCCCATGCGGCGGTGGCCGAAACCGGCGAGGCCGACGCGTTCGAGCAGTTCATCGGCGCGGGCGGGGCGCAGTTTCTGGCCGCGGATGTGGTCGGTGATGAGCAGCTGCTCACGGGCGGTGAGGGACTCCAGGAGGTTGGCCTGCTGGAAGATGAGGCCGCGGGTGCCGTCGACGTGTACGGTGCCGGACGTCGGCTTCTGCAGGCCGGCGCACACCGCGAGGAGCGAGGACTTGCCGGAGCCCGATTCGCCGACCAGGGCGGTGAACTCGCCGGGGCGGAGGGTGAGGGAGACGTCGTCGACGGCGATGACCTCGGTGGGGCCGTCGGGGTAGGTGAGGGTGATGTGGTCGAGGGTGAGAGTCATTATCCGTTTCCTCCGAGTGCGATGAGCGGGTCGACCTTCGCGACCCTGCGGGTGGCCAGGAATGCTCCGACGATGCCGAGCACCCAGATTCCGAGTGCCGGGCCGACGATGGTCAGGGGGGTGAGTTCGAACGGCACGGCCTGTCCCGCGAGGGTGCCCAGGGCCCAGCCGACCAGCGCGCCCAGCCCCACACCGACGGCGAGGATGATCGCGGCCTGCCCCAGCGCGTCCTTCACCAGGTAGGCGGGCGTGGCGCCGAGTGCGCGCAGGATGGACAGGTCGCGGGTGCGCTGGATCGTCCAGACGGTGAGGAAGGAGATGGTCACCAGCGCGGAGATGCCGTAGAGGAAGCCCTGCATCGTCTGCAGCGACCCCTGCTCCGACTGGTGGGAGGCCAGTCCGTTGTACGACTCCGACAGGGTCACCGCGGTCATCCCGGTGCTTGCCGACGCCGCCTCCCAGTCCACGTCACCCTCCACGAGGAGGGCGGTGCCGACGGCCTCGTCGCGCGCGACGGCCTGCCAGGTGGCGGTGTCGACCCACACGACGGGGGAGTGGGAGTACTTCTCATCGGCGGTGGTCCCCACCACGGGGACCTCGTGGCCGCCGAGGAGGACGGTGGCGGGGGAGTGGCCGGTGGCGTCGAGAAGCGATGCGGAGAGCACCGCCCCCGGGGTCGCGTCGGGGAGGCCGAGCACGGCCACCGCCTGCGTGCCGCCCGCCTCCATGCGGGTCTGGATCGTGCCGAGTGCGCGGACGGACGTGACGCCGGCGACCTGTTCCCAGGCGGCGACGTCGGCTGCGGTGACGCGCGACTCCGTGAACGAGGGCTCCTCCGAGGAGAAGACCACGCGGTCGGGGTCGAGGGAACGCAAGGCGGAGATGTTGTCCGCCCCGAGGCCGCCGGTCAGTCCGGTGAGCATGACGAGCAGCAGGGTGATGAGGCCGACGACCGAGCCGATCAGCGTGAAGCGGCCGCGGGCGTGGACGATGTCCCGGATACCGAGGAACATGTCAGGTCCTTTCTGTTTCAGTACTCCCCATGCTTCCGCCACGGGGAGCGGAATCCATCGGCCCACTGCCCGAAAAGCCGCTCAACCAGTCGGTTGATGACTGCTCAGCCGGGCGGCGGCTACGGTCGGAGATGTGATCACCCTGCTCCGTTCCCTCCGTGTCGGCCTGCACGTGCTCTTCGCGTTCCTGCTGGCCCTGGGCGTCGGACTCTTCCTCTGGGAGGACCCGGCGCGCGCGACGACCACCCCGGCGCTGCCGCTGACCGTGGCGCTGGCCCTGGTCTACGTGGTGGGCACGGTGTGGGAGCACAGCGTCTCCACCCCTCCGCGCGCGGTGGTGTGGTGGTGGCTCGCCGTGGTGACCCTGCTGTGGTATGCGCTGGTGGCGGTGTCCATCACCTTCGTGTGGCTGCTGTTCCCGCTGGTCCTGCTGTTTCTGCACCTGCTTCCCCGCACGGTCGGCGTGGTGGCGGCGGCCGTGCTGTGGGGCATCGCGGCCTTCGTGCCCGCCAAGCTGCACCCGGGGGAGTGGACGGCCGGTTCGGCGGTGGGGCCGCTCATCGGCACGGTGCTGGCGGTGGCGATCTACTGGACGTACACGGCCCTGCACCGCGAGGCCGCCCACCACCGGGCCGTGGCCGATGACCTGCGGGCCACACAGGAGGAGCTGGCCGCCTCCGAGCACCAGGCGGGTCGACTCGAGGAACGCGAGCGCCTGTCCCGCGAGATCCACGACACCGTCGCCCAGGGACTGAGCTCCATCGTGCTGGTCAGCCGCGCGGTCCGCGGCAGCCTCGAGCGCGGTGACATGGAGGCCGCCCTCCGCCAGGTCCGCACCATCGAGGACCAGGCCTCCGACAGCCTGGGGGAGGCCCGCCGCTTCGTCCGTGACCTCGCCGCCCCGGGGGAGCCGGTGCCGGTGTCCGTGCGTCACCTCATCCAGCGCACCCTGGCCCGCCAGGAGGCACTCGGGGAACCCCTGAGCATCGAGCTGCAGCTCTCCGGCGACACGGACCGTGAACTGCCCGAACCGGTGGCCCGGGCGGTGACGCGGGCGGCGGGGGAGCTGCTGGCGAACGTCGTGAAGCATGCCGGGGCGACGCGCGCCGTGGTGACCTACGCCGTGTGGGACACCGAGGTCACCCTCGACGTCATCGACGACGGATGCGGCTTCACCGGCGGGCACGGATACGGCCTGCGCGGCCTGGAATCCCGCGTGGCGGCCGTCGGCGGAGAACTGCTCATCGAGTCCGACGGCCCCGGCGAAGGCACGGCCGCCACCGTCCACATACCCCTGACCTCAGAGAAGGAGCCCTCATGATCCGCGTCATGCTCATCGACGACCACCCTGTCGTCCGCGCCGGCCTGCGCACCATCCTCGACGGATTCCCCGACATCACCGTCGTGGCGGAGGGTGCCGACGGCACGGCCGCCCTCGACGCCACCCGGGAGGACGTCGACGTCGTCGTCTGCGACATCCAGATGCCCGGCATGGACGGCATCACCGCCACCCGCCGCCTCCGCGCCGCGGGAGGTCCGCCCGTCCTCATCCTCACCACCTACGACACGCAGGCCGACATCGTCGCCGCCGTCGAGGCCGGGGCCCTCGGCTACCTGCTCAAGGACGCCCCTGAACAGGCACTTCACGACGCCGTCGTGGCCACCGCCGCCGGCCGCCGCACCCTCGCGCCCGAGGTCGCCGGAGCTCTCGCCGAGCGCATGAGCCGCCCCGCCGAGGCGTTGTCCGCCCGTGAGATCGAGATCCTCCAGGCCCTGGAGACGGGTGCCAGCAACCGCGAACTGGCGAAGATGCTCTTCATCTCCGAGGCGACCGTGAAGACGCACCTCGTGCACATCTACCAGAAGCTCGGGGTGGGCACCCGCACCGCCGCCATCACGGAGGCCCGCGAAAGGCGTGTCATCTGACCTCCCGACGAGTACCATTCGCCACATGATCCTTCGTCGAAGCGCGGCCCTGCTGGCTGCCGCCACCCTGCTCACCGCCTGCGGCACCGATTCCACCTCGGACACCGCCACCACCACGACCACCACCGCCCCGACCACCGCCACCTCCACGGCCGTCGAGACGGGCACCCCCACCGAGGACACCGAGACCGCGGAGGCCACCGAGACCGTGGCCGCCGACACCACCGTCGAGACCACCACCGTCATCCCCGCCGACTGTGCACCCGACTCCTTCACCGTCGGTGACATGGGGGATCCGGTCGTCGACTTCTGTGACGGTGCCTTCGCCAAGGTGACCCAGAGGGGAACGTCCTTCACCATCGTCTTCCAGTCCGTCGACGGCCAGTGGGACATCTACCCGCAGCACGGCCTCGAGGACAACGGGCAGTGGTGCTACTCGCCGACCCTCCTCACCGCTGACGGGGCCGCCGAGGAACTGCAGGAGATGATCCCGCTCTGCACGGAGTAGACCATCACTCCATTAGGGTGAAGGCATGAACGCCCGCGCCCGCGTCACCCCGCTGCTGTTCGTCCCGCTGCTGCTCACCGTGAGTGCATGCGGTGCCGACGACGATCCCGCCACGCCCACCGCCACCGTGTCGGTGACGGCACCGGTCACCGAGTCGGTGACCGTCGAGGTGACCACCACGACCGGCGTGACCCCCGTGCCGGCCTCCACGACCGCCCTGGCCTCGGCGCCGGACTGTGACGCGGAGGCCTTCCGGGGTGACTTCACCGAGCCGGTCGTCA
>NZ_DUOE01000063.1 GCF_012838985.1 Corynebacterium sp.
GCGACGCGGTGCGGGGTGGCCAGGTTGCCCTGCTCGACCTCGCGGGCGGTGGTGAACCAGTAGCGGCCCAGTGCCGCTCCCTGGCCGAGTCCGCCGCGGGAACTGAGGATGCCGGTGCGCAGCACGGACGGCACGAAGGCTCCGAGGGCGCGCGCGGTGACGGCGGCCTGACGGACGCGGTTTTCGAGGGACACGCTCAATGCTCCTTATGGATCGGGTACACCCACCCTAGTTTCCACACCCTAAACAACTCCACCGGCCCCCGCTGTCGTCGTGTTTTTTCCATCACCGGGCGCTAAAGTGACACGCATGCCACACCTCTCCCTTGCGTCCCTTGCGACTCTCACGTCCCTGGCGAACCAGCGTCTCCGTGTGATTCTGGTCTCGCTGCTCATGCTCACCGGTGTTGTCGCCGCCGCCCCCGACGCCGACGCTCAGCAGCGCAACCTCGTCGTCTTCGGTGACTCGATCATCGCGGACACCCCGACCCCGGAGTACCTGGTCAACCGTCTGGGATCGCTCAGCTCGAACTCCTCGCTGAGCTCGGCGTCGTCGGAAAGCTCCGGCAGCAGCTTCCAGCAGTGCCCGACCTCCGCCAACAACTACGGCATCCGCGCCGGGCACAAGCTCGGCCTGCCCGCCTGGGACTACTCCTGCGCCGGCACGACCTCCATCTCCCCGGGCCCGCAGTTCTCCACGCAGGTGGACCGCGCCCTGCAGGCCGGTGCGCTGACGCCCGCGACCGCCCGTGTCATCATCACCACCGGCTTCAACGACACCTACAACAACGGCAACCAGAGCGAGCAGCAGATCCGCGCCCGCTACGTCGACGCCATGCGCCCGCAGATCCAGCGCATCCGCAACGCTGCCCCCAACGCCCGCATCCAGATCGTCGGCTACGCCACCATCACCGACCACGACCACGTGTGCCTGGTGCATCTCGGCGCCAACATCCACGACCGCACCTACGCCCCGCAGGTCGGCTACTGGGAGCGGCTCTCGCAGGACATGCAGCGTGACCTCGCCAACGCGACCGGCACGCAGTTCCTCGACATGAAGCCCTCCACCCGGGACCGCGGCATGTGCGCCCCGGACCACCTGCGCGGCTGGTCCGGCCTCCTGGACTTCCACGCCGGCCCCGGCAACATGCCGATCCACATGACGGACCGGGGTCACGAGCACGTCGCCAACGTGATCGCCGCCTCCTAGACCGCAGGGCGTTAGAGTGGGCGCATGCACACTCTCGTCACCGGCGGCGCCGGTTTCATCGGCTCGCACCTGGTTGACCTGCTCCTCGCTGAGGGGCATGAGGTCGTCGTGGTGGACAACCTCTCCCACGGCCGGTTGGAGAACCTGGAGCAGGCGCAGCGCAGCGGCCGCCTGACCGTGGTGGAGGCGGACCTGCTGGAGGTGGACTTCGACGCGCTCGTCGAGAAGCACCGCCCGGAGGTCATCTTCCACCTGGCGGCGCAGATCGACGTGCGTCACTCCGTCGCCGACCCCCTGCACGACGCGGAGACCAACATCCTCGCCACCATCCGGCTCGCCGAGGCCGCCCGGAAGCACGGTGTGCGCAAGATCGTCCACACCTCCTCCGGCGGATCCATCTACGGCACCCCCGACACTTTCCCCGTCGGCGAGGACACCCCCGTCGACCCCCACTCGCCCTATGCGGCCAGCAAGTACGCCGGCGAGGTGTACCTCAACACCTTCCGCCACCTCTACGGCCTCGACTGCTCACACATCGCCCCCGCCAACGTCTACGGCCCGCGCCAGGACCCGCACGGCGAGGCCGGCGTGGTGGCCATCTTCGCCCAGCGTCTGCTGGCCGGTGAACCGACCCGCGTGTTCGGCGACGGCGGCAACACCCGCGACTACGTCTTCGTCGGGGATGTCGTGCGCGCCTTCTACCTGGCGTCCGGCGACCGGGGCTCCGGGATGCGCTTCAACATCGGCACCTCGGTGGAGACCTCCGACCGTCAGCTGCACTCCTACGTCGCCGAGGCCGCCGGCGCCCCCGACAACCCGGAGTACGCGCCCGCCCGCCTGGGCGATGTGCCGCGTTCCGCGCTGTCCTTCGACCGGGCCCGCGAGGTCCTCGGCTGGGAGCCACTGACCCCGATCAGGGACGGCGTGGCACAGACCGTCGGGTACTTCCGAACAGCCGCCACCCGCTGAGCACGGTCCCGGCCAGGGACACCCAGAACCAGAACCACACGTCGCTGACCGCGGCGGTGGTGCGCTGGGCCCACGCCTGCACCTCGAACTGGGCGTCGAGGCTGAGCAGGGTGGGCAGGTTCGCCGTGCCGTGCGAGGCGATGAACAGCCAGCCGATCGCGATGAACAGCCCACCGGACACCAGCGCCCACACGGTGGTCTTCACCGGCCCGATCTTCAGTTCCCGGGGCCGCAGCCAGGCCCGGTTGCCCAGGTCGAGGCGGTCCCACAGCAGCGCCAGCAGGAACAGCGGCAGCGCCATGCCGAGGGCGTACATGCCCATGATGAGCCCGCCGTAGAGCGCCGAACCCGACACCGCGGCGGTGGTGAGCACCGCGCCGAGCAGCGGCCCGGCGCAGAATCCGGCGAAACCGTAGACCGCGCCGAGCAGGAACACCTGCGTCAGTCCGGTGCCACGGGCACCGCCGCTGAAACCGGGGATGCGGAAACCGCCGCCGACCGCGGTGAACACACCCAACGCGATGATGATCCAGCCGCCGACGAGGATGAGCGTCTCCCGGTGCTCGGTGAGCAGCGCACCGATCGTGCCCGCCCCGGCACCCACCGGCACCAGCACCACGGCGAGTCCGGCGAGGAAGACGAGGGTGCGCCCCACGAGGGCACTTATCGACGAGAACGCGTACGCGAAGAACGCCGGCAGCAGCAGCGCCGAGCAGGGGCTGACGAGGGCGAGGACGCCGGCGACCAGGGCGCCGAAGAGTCCGACTGTGGTCATCTAGATCGCCTGCCCGAGGAGGAAGCCGCCGAGTCCGGCGGTGAGTGCCGAGAAGCCGATGAACACCCAGAACAGCAGAGGAGGCCAGTGGTCACCCGTCACGGAAGTGCCGGCACCTCCACGTCACCGCGGGCCACCTTGGCCAGTTCCTCGGTGATGACCTGCTGGAACACCTCCGTCGGCTGGGCGCCGGAGACGTAGCTCTCGCCGATGAAGAAGCTCGGGGTGCCGTTGACGCCGATGGAGGCGCCGTAGTTCCGGGCGGCGGCGACGGACTCGTCGAAGGTGCCGTCGGTGGCGTCGGCGCGGAAACGCTCGAGGTCCGGGACCCCGGCCTCCTCGGCGTAGCGGACGAAGTCCTCGATGGTGTTGTTCGCGTGGCCCTGGATGTCCTTCGTGCCGGTGTACAGCGCGTGCTTGTACTCGCGGAACTTGCCCTGCGCGGCGGCGGCACGGCCGGCCTTCGCGGCGTCCTCGGCCATGGGGCCGTTGACGGGCAGGTCGTTCCACTCCAGACGGACCAGACCCTTGTCGACGTACTCCTGGAGGATCACCGGCTCCGTGGTGTTGGCGAAGCGGGAGCAGAAGGGGCACTCGAAGTCGGAGAACTCGGAGATGACCACCGGGGCGTCGAGCGCGCCGACGGCGAAGGGGTCGTCCGCGTCACGGCGGTGCACCTTGAGGACGTCATCCGGGGAGGTGATCTCCTCACCGGGGCCGTGGATGGTGGCGTCGAAACGGCCGTCGGGGCCGGGGGTCGGTCCCTCGTCACGGGTGCCCGGGGTGACCTCTGCCGCCAGGCGGGCCAGCTCGGCGGCGTCGGGGGCCGGGGTCGCGGGGGCGGCAGCTCCCGGTCCCTCCGGTGCGGCGGTCGGCTCCGGGGCGGTCAGGCGTCCCGCGAGGAATCCGATAACCAGTGCCATCGCGACGATGAGGGCGCCGAGCACCCACGCGAGCGTGGGGATCTTCGTCTGGGGGGCGTCAGGGGCGGTGGACAAGGGTTATTTCTCCTGGGTGGGGGCGTCGATGAGCGAATCGGGGAGGACGGGGGACTGGAGCGCGACGGCGCGCGCGAGGCGGGCGTAGCGCAGCTCCTGCTCGCGGAAGCGGATCCACGTGGACGTGGTGGTGAACAGGAAGGCGATCACCAGGACGTAGAGCAGGAGGTCGGTGCCGCGGTCGACGCCGATCCAGTTGGCGATGACGGTGAGGTCATCGGGACGCAGCACCGCCCACACCGCCGCGATGATGAACACGAGGAAGCCGAGCTTCACTCCCGCCTTCGCGCGTGCCTTGCGGCGGTTGGTGATGAAGTAGAACGCCAGCACGAGGGTGGCGGCCAGCAGCAGGAACTGCACCATGGTCGCGATCATCTAGAGCCTCCTGGCCAGCAGTCCGTCGGCGAGGATGTTCACGCCGTTGATGAGCGACTGGCCCTTGCTCATCGAGTACTCGGTGTAGAGGATGTCGACCGGCTCCTCCGCGACGCGCCAGCCCTTCTGGTCGATCATGCTGACCAGCTCGGAGGCGTGCGACATGCCGTTCATGCGGATGTTCATCTCGTCCGCGACCTTCCTGTTGAACACACGCAGACCGTTGTGCGCGTCCGACAGACCCAGTCGGCGGGTGGTCGGGGAGAGGAACACCACGGTCTGCAGCACGACCCGTTTGATCCAGGGGACCTGGTCGTCCTCGGCGCGGGGGCGGCCGAAACGGGTGCCCACGATGATGTCCACCGGCTCCTCCCGGAGGCGGCCGACCATGCGGACGACGTCCTTGACCTGGTGCTGGCCGTCGGCGTCGAAGGTGACGAAGTACTTCGCGCCGGGCTGGGCGCGGGCGTACTCCACGCCGGTCTGGATGCCGGCGCCCTGTCCGAGGTTGACCGGGTGGTTGACCAGGTGGGCACCGCCCGCGTGGATGCGGGCGGCGGAGTCGTCGGAGGACCCGTCATTGACGGCGACGATGTTGGGGAAGGTCTCGCGGGCGTTCTCGATGACCTCCTGGATCACGGGCCCCTCATTGAAGCAGGGGATGATCAGCCAGGTGTCCCGGAAGTCGTGGTGGACGGGGCGGGGGGAATCCATAATGCCCATCATGCTAACCCGAACGATCGGTCAACGGTGGAACAGCCTGGAGTAGGCGGCCGTGAGCAGACCCGTCGGCAGCAGACGGTAGGCGGTACGCACCACGAGGTTGACCCAGGAACGGGGGCGCGACACCAGCCCGTAGGCGACGAGGTTGCGCTGCATCTGCCGCTCCGCCGCGAACATGCCCCGGCCCGTGCGTCGCTCGAACTGGGCGGGGGAGGTGCGGAAGTACGTCAGGGGTTCCGGCAGGTTGTGGAAGCGCGCCCCCGTGCTCAGCAGGCGGGCGTAGAGGTCGTAGTCCTCCATGTGGTGGACGTCGCGGTAGCCGCCGGCACGCTCCACCGCCTCCCGACGCACCATCACCGACGGGTTGTTCACCGGCGAGTTGATCTTCGCGTACGCCGCGATCTTCTCATGGGTCTCCGGCAGGGAGCGCACGGCGACGACCTCGGAGGGGTCCACGTGGAACTCCGCGACCGCGGTGCCCAGGACGTCGGTGTCCGGGTGTGTCTCGAACCACGCGAGCTGGCGTGCGAACCGCTCCGGTGCGGCGATGTCGTCGGCGTCGAGCCGTCCGACAAGTTCCGCGTCGATGGTCGCCATGCCCGCCGCCGACGCCGGTCCCGCGCCCTGGTTGCGGGCCAGGACCACGGTGCGTGCCTCGGCATGCTTCTCGACGAACGCGTCGATCACCGCCCGCAGCTCCGCGCCGACGGGCCCGTCCTCGACGATGACGATCTCCTCCGCCGGCCGGGTCTGCGTAGCCAGGGAATCCAGGGCGGCGGACAGTTCCTCCGGGACGATGCGGTGGTAGACGGTGATGAGGGCGGCGAGCGTCGGCATGAGGTCAGATCCTAGTCGCAGGAGGTGGCGGGCTCCCGTCCGTTAGTGTCGGCGGTATGTCCCGGCATGAGAACGACTCTGTCCCCCGGCGGACGATCCGGTTCTTCGCGGACTGGGGAGCCGACTCCCCGCTGTGGGAGAACGGGACCGACAATTACCTGATGTACCCCGAGGACCTCGGTCTGTCCGGGGAGCTGGCCACACGGCTGTACGGCTGGGCTGAGTTCTGGTGCTCCCACCACCAGTGGGAGACCGGGTGGGACGCCCCGGCCTCGGAGGAGTGGTCGCGGAAGGAGGGGGGACGAGCTGGTCGCGTGGTTGCGCCGGGAGGTCGCCTCCTTCGCGGACGTCAGCGACGAACGCTAACCCTCCCGCGCCGCCGCCAGCAGGTACTCCCCGTACCCGGACTTGAGCAACGGCTGCGCGAGGGCCTCGAGGGTGGCGGAGTCGATGAAACCCTCCCGGTGGGCGGCGACCTCGGGGGAGCCGATGATGGTTCCGGTGCGTTTCTGGATGACCTCGACGTAGGAGCTGGCCTCGCTCATCGAGTCGAAGGTGCCGGTGTCCAGCCACACGTCACCGCGCTGCAGACGCTGGACCTGCAGCTGCCCGGCCTGCAGGTAGGCGTCGTTGACGGCGGTGATCTCCAGTTCGCCGCGCTCGCTCGGGGTGATCCCCTTCGCGATCTCCACGACGCGGTTGTCGTAGAAGTACAGGCCCACGACGGCGTAGTTCGACTTCGGTACAGCGGGTTTCTCCTCGATGGACAGCGCCCGGCCGTCGGCGGAGAACTCCACCACGCCGTAGCGCTCCGGGTCGGAGACCTCGTAGGCGAACACGGTGCCTCCCGACGGGTTCCGGCAGTCCGCGAGGGTGGTGGAGAAGTGGTAGCCGTCGAAGATGTTGTCGCCGAGGGCGAGCGCCACGTCGTCGTCGCCGATGAAGTCCTCGCCGATGAGGAAGGCCTGTGCCAGGCCGTCGGGGGAGGGCTGGTGGGCGTAGTCGATCATGAGCCCCCACTGGGAGCCGTCGCCGAGGAGACGTCGGAAAGCGGGCGAGTCCTCCGGCGTCGTGATGACGAGGATCTCCCGGATCCCCGCCTGGATGAGCGTGGACAGCGGGTAGTAGATCATCGGCTTGTCGTAGATCGGCATGAGCTGCTTGCTGATGCCCTTGGTGATCGGATACAGCCTGGTCCCGGATCCGCCGGCGAGGATGATGCCCTTCATAGGAGATACAGTGCCAGACCGACGCGCCAGTTCTGCGGCACGAAACCGGTCGCCTCGATCTTCGCGGTGTCCAGGGTGCTTATCGACGGCCGCCGGGCATGCGCCTTCCCGTCGAAGTACTGCGCCGTGCTCACCGGCGTCACCATGTCCGGGTCGTGGTGCAGGCCGGTGTAGACGGCCATGGCGAGTTCATCGAAACCGACCTCGTCGCCGCCGCCGGTGAGGTGGTAGATCCCGTACTCCGGCTCCACCTCCAGCAGGTGGGCGATGCCGCGGGCCAGTTCGGAGGCGAAGGTGGGCCGTCCCTTCTGGTCGTGGACCACCTGCGGGCGGATGTCGCGTTCCGCCAGGTCACGCATGGTGTCGACGAAGTTCCGGCCCTCGCCGACGACCCAACTGCTGCGCACGATGTAGTGGCGCGGGGCGGTGGACGCCGCCATCTCTCCGGCGGCCTTCGAGGCGCCGTAGACGTTGAGCGGGGCGATCGCGTCGTCCTCACGGTAGGGGCGGTCGGTGACGCCGTCGAAGACGTAGTCGGTGGACAGCTGCACCAGGGTGAGGTTGTTCTCCGCGGCGATGCGGGCCAGTTGCGCGGGCCCCCGGGCGTTGACGTGCCAGGCGGTGGCGGCGTCCGTCTCGGCCTGATCGACGGCGGTGTAGGCGGCGCAGTTGATGATGGCACGGTACTGCCGCCACGGGCGCTCCGGTGGGGCGGTGACGTCGAAGTCGGCGTGGGGGAGGAACTCGGCGTCGGGAAGCACCTTCCGCAGGGCCCTGCCCACCTGGCCGTTCGCGCCGGTGACCAGGATCTTCCGGGGCGGCACCGGCTGCAGTTCAGTGCCCAGCGCCGCGTCCTTCTCCGAGAGGTTGACCGGTTCGAGCGGCCAGTCGATGAGCGTGTGGGAGACGTTGACGTACTGCGCGTCCGCCGACCAGTGGTCGTTGACCAGGTAGAGGTAGGTCGTGCCGTCTTCAAGCACCTGGTAGCCGTTGGCCACCCCGCGCGGGACGAACACGGCGGTGCCGGGGCCGATCTCCACGGTGTGGGTCTCACCGTAGGTGGGGGAGCCCTCCCGCAGGTCCACCCATCCGCCCTGTACCCTGCCGGTGCCCACGGTGACCAGCTTGTCCCAGGGCTCGGCGTGCAGTCCGCGGGTGGTGCCCGCCGTGGCGTTGTGGACGACATTCGACTGGACGGGGCGGAAGTCCGGCAGTCCCTCCCGCGTCATCCGGGTGCGCTGCCACGCCTCCTTGAACCAGCCGCGCGCGTCCTCGTGGACCGCCAGATCCAGAACCTGCAATCCCTCGATCATCTACTGACCCCTCTCCGCGTAGGCCGCCTCGACCTGCTCCTTCGCCGGCCGCCACCAGTCCTCGTTGTCCCGGTACCAGGCGATCGTCTGCTCCAGCCCGGCGCGCATGCCGGTGTCGGTGTCGGTGTACTCCGGGGCCCAGCCGAGTTCGGTGCGCAGCTTGGTGGAGTCCATGGCGTAGCGCTGGTCGTGGCCGGGGCGGTCGGCGACGTGCTCGTAGCCGGGGGCGTCCATGAGTTCGCAGATGAGCTCGATGACCGCCCTGTTGTTCACGTGGTCGTTGTCGGCGCCGATGTTGTAGGTCTCGCCGAGGCGGCCGCGCTCCAGGATGAGGTGCACGGCGGCGTTGTGGTCGTCGACGTGGATCCAGTCGCGCACCTGCTCGCCCGTGCCGTAGAGCTTCGGGGTCTGGCCGGCCAGGATGTTGGTGATCTGCCGGGGGATGAACTTCTCGATGTGCTGGTACGGTCCGTAGTTGTTCGAGCAGTTGGAGATCGTCGCCGCGATGCCGAAGCTGCGCACCCAGGCGCGCACCAGGTGGTCCGAACCGGCCTTCGTCGCCGAGTACGGCGAGCTGGGCTCATAGGGGGTGGTCTCGGTGAAGCGCGCCGGGTCGTCGAGGCCCAGGTCGCCGAACACCTCGTCGGTGGAGATGTGGTGCAGGCGGTTCCCGTGGCGGCGGACCGCCTCGAGGATCGTGTACGTGCCCACCAGATTCGTGTCGACGAACGGCCGCGGGTCCCGCAGCGAGTTGTCGTTGTGGCTCTCGGCGGCGAAGTGGACGGTGACGTCGGCGCGGGACACGGCGGCGTCGACAAGCTGTGCATCGCAGATGTCGCCCTCGAGGAACTCGACGTCCGTGCCTGCGAGGTTGGCGCGGTTGCCGGCGTAGGTCAGCTTGTCCAGGACGATGACGTGATCATCGGGGTACCTCTCCCGGGTCATGTGCACGAAATTCGAGCCGATGAACCCGGCTCCCCCGGTGATCAGCAGTGTCCTCATGTCTGACCACTATAGAGCGCTCCCGCCGGCGCCGAGCTGACGAATAGCAGTTCACCGCCCTGGCCTGCTCTAACCGTTGACAGTCCCCTGATGTGTGACTACTCTCACGAATTGCGGTTCGTTGAACTGGCGGGCCCGACACAGACTTCAGGAGGCAGCATGACCACGACACCGATCAGCAGGGCCGCCGTCATCGGCGCCGGATCCATGGGCTCCGGGATCGCCGCCCACCTCGCCAACGCAGGGCTCGACGTCCTGCTTCTCGACGTTCCCGGGCCCCCAGGCGACCGCGACGCCCCCGCCCGCGCCGGCGTGGAGAGACAGCTGCAGCGCCGCGGCTTCATGCTCCCGGAGTTCGCCGGGCGCATCACGGTGGGCAACATCGAGGACGACATGGCGGCCATCGGCGACGCAGAGTGGATCATCGAGGTCGTCTTCGAGGACCGGGACGTCAAGGCGCAGACCTACCGGGCCATCGCCCGCCACCGGAACCCCGCGGCGCTGGTGTCCTCGAACACCTCCACCATCCCGCTGGCGGAGCTGACCGCCGGCATGGACGAGGAGATGCTCCCCTTCTTCGCCGTCACCCACTTCTTCAACCCGCCCCGCATCATGCGCCTGCTCGAGCTGGTCGCCGGGCCGGACACCGCCGCAGAGACGGAGGCGCAGCTGCGTCACATCTGCGAGGTGCAGCTGGGCAAGGTGGTCATCGACTGCCGGGACACCCCGGGGTTCATCGCCAACCGCATCGGCACCTTCTGGATGGCGGCCGGCGCGATGACCGCCCTGCGCACCGGGGTCAACCCCGAGCTGGCCGACGCCGTGTTCTCCCGCCCCTTCGGCGTCCCCCGCACCGGCGTCTTCGGGCTCTTCGACTACATCGGCCTGCAGCTGCTCGACCCGATCTGGGGAGGCCTGCTGCAGGATCTGCCTGACACCGATGCTTTCCGACGCGTCGACGTCACCGCCGAGCCCGTGTTCCGGGAGCTCGTCGACGCCGGCTGCCACGCCGGAGTCGGCTTCTACGACCGCGACGGGCAGGTCTACAGCGGGGGCTCCTACGTTCCGCGGCGCGAGGTGGACGACCCTGCAGCCCGGGCCCGCACCGCCCGCGAGGTTCTGGACACCGACTCCCCGGGCGGGGGGTACGGCCGTGCCGTCTTCCTGGAGACGCTGCGCTACTGCTGCGAGACCGCCCCGGAGATCGCCGACACCGTCGACCAGATCGACGCGGCCATGCGCCTGGGCTACGGCTGGAGGAAGGGCCCCTTCCAGCTCGCCGACGACATCGGACTCGAGCACCTGATCTCCCTGTACGCGGACGCCGGCGGGGACGCGCCGGACCTGCTGGTGGCCGCCGCCCGCGCCGGGGGCTTTTACCCGCACGACGGTGCCGTGCTCAGCTCCCACGGCGAGGTGACGGCCCCCCGGGAACGGGAGGGCGTGCTCACCCCCGCGCAGATCATCGCGGACGCCCGGCTCCTGCTGGACAACGGCGACGCCACCCTGCACCTGCGCGGCGACGGGATCGCGGTGCTCACCCTGCACACCCCCGCCAGCTCCTGTTCTTCCGGAGTGTTCGCGGCGGTCCGCGAGCTCGCCGGGCTGCCGGATGCGCGGGCCGGCGTCATCGTCAGCCCGCTGGAGGGGATCTTCTCCGCCGGCGCGGACCTGTCGGGACTGGCGGAGGCCTCCACCTCGGGTGACCTCGCGCGGGTCAACGAGGTGCTGGCGGAAGGGGCGGACGCCTTCGCACAGCTGCGGGCCGCCCCCTTCCCCGTCGTCGCCGCGGTCCGGGGTACGGCCCTGGGAGGTGGGCTGGAGTTCGTGCAGCATTGCGACGCCGCCGTCATCGAGGCCGAGGCCCGCCTGGGCTTCCCGGAGCGCCACGTCGGCCTGTTCCCCGGCTTCGGCGGCACCGTGCGCACCCTGGAGCGGATGACGCTCAACGGTGTCGACGACCCCGTGCGCAGCGCCTTCGACCTCATCCTCTCCGCCCGCCCCACGGCCGGGGCCCACGAGGCCGCCGCCCGCGGACTCCTGCTCGCCGACGACCACGTCATCATGTCCGCCGACCACGTCATCGCGGAGGCCCTGGCCCTCGCGCACCGTCTGGCGGAGGGGTACGAGCCGCCGCGCTCCGCGCCCCTGACGCTGCACCCCGCGGATGCGGAGCCGCTGGCCTGGGAGGACGGCACCGAGACCGACCGGGTCATCGCCCGCACCCTGGCCGAGCTCTACACCGGCACCACCGTCACCCCGGAGGAACTCGGCGAGCGCGAGGTGGAGCTGGCATCCCGGCTGCTCATCCGCCCGGAGAACGCGCAGCGCGTCGAGCACATGCGCCGCACCCGCCGCCCGCTGGGCAACTGAGAATGACGGAAGGCCTCCCGCTCCGGCGGGAGGCCTTCCGTCTGCTCCGGGTCAGCGGAAGGCACTGACGCCGGTGATCGACTTGCCGACGATGAGTGACTGCATGCTGTCGGTCCCCTCGTAGGTGTGGATCGCCTCGAGGTCGAGCATGTGGCGGATGACGTGGTTCTCCAGGAGGATGCCGGAGCCGCCGAGCATGTCCCGGGCGTCCGCCGCCACCGCCCGGGCCGCACGGGTGTTGTGCACCTTCGCCAGGGAGGCCTGGTCGGGGCGCAGGTCACCCTGTGCGGACAGGTCTGCCAGGCGGCGGCAGTACAGGGACATCGACACGATCTTCATCAGCATGTCCGCCAGGCGCTGCTGGATGAGCTGGAAGCCGGCCAGGGGGCGCTGGAACTGGACACGGTTCTGCGCGTGCTCCAGGGCTGCCTCGTAGCAGGCGATGGCGTGGCCGAGGGCCATCCAGGCCACTCCCGAACGGGTGCCGGTGAGGATCCCGGCGGCGGTCCGGAACGACGTCGCGCCGGGCAGGCGGCGGCTGTCGGGGACGCGGACGTCGGTGAGCGTGATCAGCGCCTGGGGGATGGCGCGCAGCACGGCCTTCCCCTCCATGGTCTCGGCGTGGTAGCCGGGGGCGGACTGGTCGACGAGGAAGGCGCCGACC
>NZ_DUOE01000064.1 GCF_012838985.1 Corynebacterium sp.
AGCACAGCGACGTAACCGAAGAGGGCACCGGTGACGATACCCAGGAGCAGGGCCTTCTCCCGGCGGATCTGCTTCTGTGCCACCCGCTCCAGCGTGATGAGCACCACCGCACCGACCGCCAGGGCGGGCAGCCACCGTTCGAGCGGGGGCTGCGGATCGCCGGGCAGGGGGCGGCCCAGCATGACTAGGACGGTGACGCCGACGGTGAGCACACCCGCCCAGAAGAGCTCGTGCCCGGAGATGCGGCGGCCGTCGTATTTCGCGGCCAGCGGCAGGGTGAACATGAGGGAGAGCACGAGGATCGGCTGGACCACCAGCAGCGTGCCGAACGCCAGCGCCACCACCTGCAGCCCGTACCCCAGCAGGGCGGTGCCGGTGCCCGCCCACCACAGCGGGCGGCTGATGGCGTTCCAGAAGGGCGAACCCTTGAGGGAGCCGTCGGCGGGGGCCTCTTCCGCGATGCGGTGGCGCACCACGGTTCCCCACGCGATGGTGAGGGCGGAGGCCAGTGCGAACAGCACGGCCAGCAGATTGCTGTGCACCTCATCCACCATAGTGAACGGAGGTCTTTCCGCAGGGTCAGGGCCCGTGCACTCAACTACTCGGACGACCCGGGGTACGGGTACGATGAAGCAGAACTTTGGCACCCGAGACGAAAGGCGGCCTACACGGTGGCTCTGATCGTTCAGAAATATGGAGGCTCCTCTCTGGAGACCGCGGAGCGGATCCGCGCTGTAGCCGAACGGATCGTCGCCACGAAAAAAGCCGGCAACGACGTCGTCGTCGTGTGTTCCGCCATGGGCGACACCACGGATGAGCTCCTGGACCTCGCCGCCCAGGTGAACCCGGTCCCGCCGGCCCGTGAGATGGACATGCTGCTCACCGCGGGTGAGCGCATCTCGAACGCGCTGGTCGCGATGGCCATCTCATCGCTCGGCGCACAGGCCCAGTCCTTCACCGGTTCCCAGGCCGGCGTGCTCACCACCGAGCGGCACGGCAACGCCCGTATCGTCGGCGTCACGCCGGGACGTGTGCGTGAGGCTCTCGACGAAGGCAAGATCTGCATCGTCGCCGGCTTCCAGGGCGTGAACAAGGAGACCCGCGACGTCACCACCCTGGGGCGTGGCGGTTCCGACACCACGGCGGTGGCCCTGGCGGCAGCGCTCAACGCCGACGTGTGCGAGATCTACTCCGACGTCGACGGCATCTACACCGCCGATCCGCGCATCGTGCCCAACGCCCAGAAGCTGGACAAGCTCTCCTTCGAGGAGATGCTGGAGCTGGCGGCCGTCGGCTCGAAGATCCTGGTTCTGCGTGCCGTCGAGTACGCACGCGCTTTCAATGTTCCCCTGCGAGTTCGCTCGTCTTACAGTAATGATCCCGGCACCCTGGTGTCCGGGTCGATGGAGGATATCCCCGTGGAAGAAGCAACCCTCACCGGTGTCGCCACCGACAGCTCCGAAGCCAAGGTCACCATCCTGGGCATCCCTGACAAGCCGGGCGAGGCCGCCGTGGTGTTCCGTGCCATCGCCGACGCGGAGATCAACATCGACATGGTCCTGCAGAACGTCTCCTCCCTGGAGGACGGCACGACCGACATCACCTTCACCTGCCCGCGCGCCGACGGCCCCCGTGCCATCGAGCTGCTCAAGAAGATGCAGGCGAAGAGCGGCTGGTCCAACGTGCTTTACGACGACCAGGTGGGCAAGGTCTCCCTCGTCGGTGCCGGCATGAAGTCCCACCCGGGCGTCACCGCCGACTTCACGGAGGCTCTCCGTGACGCCGGCGTGAACATCGAGCTGATCTCCACCTCGGAGATCCGCATCTCGGTGCTCACCCGTGAGGCGGACCTGGACGCCGCCGTCCGTGCCCTGCACGAGAGGTTCGAACTCGGCGGCGACGCCGAGGCCACCGTCTACGCCGGTACCGGCCGCTAGACATCCCTTCCACAGAGGAGCTTTCACTCTCATGACCACCATTGCTGTCGTCGGTGCCACCGGCCAGGTCGGCCGCGTGATGCGCTCGATCCTGGAGGAGCGCAACTTCCCGGCCGACAAGGTCCGTTTCTTCGCGTCCCCGCGCTCCGCGGGCACCGTCATCGAGTTCCGCGGTGAGGACATCACCGTCGAGGACCTCACCCAGATCACCCCGGAGTCCGTCAAGGACGTCGACATCGCCCTCTTCTCCGCCGGTGGTTCCACCTCCCGCGAGTGGGCCCCGGTCTTCGCCGAGGCCGGCGCGACCGTCATCGACAACTCCTCCGCATGGCGCAAGGACGACGAGGTCCCGCTCGTCGTCGCCGAGGTCAACGGTGATGAGGCGAAGAGCCCGGCCAAGGGCATCGTCGCCAACCCGAACTGCACCACCATGGCCGCCATGCCGGTGCTCAAGCCGCTGCACGACGCCGCCGGCCTGCTCCGCCTGCACGTCTCCTCCTACCAGGCTGTCTCCGGCTCCGGCCTCGCCGGTGTGGAGACCCTGGCGAAGCAGACCGCCGCCATCGGCGAGGACAACGTCAACCTGGTCCACGGCGCCTCCGGTGAGGCCCCGGCCGACCTGGGCCCCTACGTCGCCCCGATCGCCTACAACGCCCTGCCGCTGGCCGGCGCGCTGGTCGATGACGGCTCCCTGGAGACGGATGAGGAGCAGAAGCTGCGCAACGAGTCCCGCAAGATCCTGGACATCCCGGGTCTGCGCGTCGCCGGCACCTGCGTCCGTGTGCCGGTGTTCACCGGTCACACCCTGACCATCCACGCCGAGTTCGAGCGTCCGATCACCGTCGACGAGGCCAAGGCTCTGCTGGCCGACGCCCCGGGTGTCGAGCTTGTCGACGTCCCCACCCCGCTGGAGGCCGCCGGCAAGGACACCTCCCTGGTCGGGCGTATCCGTCAGGACCAGTCCATCGACGACAACAAGGGCCTGGTCCTGGTTGTCTCCGGTGACAACCTGCGCAAGGGCGCGGCGCTGAACACGGTGCAGATCGCGGAGCTGCTGGTGTAGTCCACCGCCTCCACTGATATCGGGCCCCTCACCATGTTGTGGTGAGGGGCCCGTTCTTGTCGGTGGTCTGGTAGGGGAGGCCTTCATTCTGTCCAGACAATTCTTGTGGTGTCCTGGGGCGTCGGCATGCGGCGTCGGGCGGGTATCGGGGTTCCCGTTCCTCGTTTGGCGGTTCACTGCCGGACAATGGAGGATTTTCTCAGGAACAGGGATCCCTGCTGATCTCGTATTTCGCCCCGGAACTCCGCTGGACGCTCAGCTTGTCCCCAGAATTGGGGTCTTTCCGCAGCGAATTGTGAGGAAATGTTGCGGGAGCCGTGAAATGTAGGTTCAATTGACCTGTGTCATAACTCAGTAGATATGAATGCTGAGCCTCCTTGATGGCCTGGGTGACCACCGGTTCGCCGGCAACGCCCACGTCACACGACAACTGATTGAGGACGGACTATGAGTCTCAAGAAGAAGGTCACTGCAGTCGTCTCTGCAGTGGCCATGGCGTTCGGAGGTGTCGCGGTCGCGACCAGCCCCGTCGCCGCTCAGTAGCCCGAGCAGGGCAATCTCACCGACGCCTGCAAGATCGACTTCAACGCCGTGGGTGAGCTGGACACCAGCAAGGCGACCGATGTGGGTTCGCTCGAGGGTTTCCTGGTCAACACCAGCCCGAACGAATACGGTGACGCCGGCGCGGCCGCCCAGCACTGGAAGTACAAGACCGGGGACTGGCAGAACTTCAACTGGCGTATCCCGTTCGGCACCGCCGAGCCGCTCCAGAACGCCCAGCTGACGGTGACCCTCCCCGAGGGCTTTGAAGTTGCGCAGCGTGATGAAAACAACCTGATCTACGACAGCGATGTGCTCGTCTACTTCTCCGTGGAGAAGAACCCCGACTACGGTGTGGCGAACGCCCGCGCCAACGGTGGTTACATCACCGACAGCTCCACCAACACAGGTTCTCCGGAGTCCGAGCAGCACCGCAAGAAGTGGAACAACGTCATCGTGTCCACGAACTCCGCGGGCCAGACCACCGTCACCGGTGACATCGGGCGTTTCGATGCCGGCGAGCATTCTGTCCTGCAGATTGAGGTCACCCCGAAGGCGGACTTCGTTCTCGGACCGGTGAGCACCCTCAAGGTGAACATCACCGCTGACCGTGCCTGCGCCATCGACGGCCGCGCCTTCAACGACACCGATGCTGACGGTGTCTGGGATGCGGGCGAGCTGCCGCGTCCGGGTGTGCCGGTCTACCTCATCAACGCTGCGGGCGAGATCGTCCAGCAGACGGTGACCAACCACACCGGCCAGTACCGTTTCGGCGAAGTCGACATGGACACCTACACCGTCCACTTCGAGCGTCCGGAGGCTCTGCCGGGATACATCTTCACCCAGGGCCCGGACTCCCACGTCAACGCTGAGGGTGTCACTGATCCGATGACCTTCGACAATGACACCCCGCAGTTCGGTACCGACCGCGAGTTCCGCGGCGTGAACGCAGGTATCGCCCGCGTGGAGGGCCAGCCCTCCTACGACGATTCCTACACCAGCCCCGGTACCCCGGTGGAGGTCAACCAGACCGGTGACCCGTTCGTCCCGGCTGGTTCCGAGTACTCCATCGATGAGGGAACTGTTCCGGCCGGCTGGACCGTCGAGATTGACAAGAACACCGGTCGCCTGACCGTCACCCCGCCGGCTGATGCACAGCCGCGTGAGAACCACGAGATCGGCGTCGTCATCACGCTGCCCAACGGTGACGTCTACGCTGAGACGACCGCCCGCGTCGAGGTCGCCGCCCGGATCGTGCGCTTCTACATCAACGACGACGGTGACCTGATCGTCGTCTGGAAC
Organism: Corynebacterium sp.; assembly: GCF_012838985.1. GTDB lineage: Bacteria > Actinomycetota > Actinomycetes > Mycobacteriales > Mycobacteriaceae > Corynebacterium. The sequence goes on from NZ_DUOE01000064.1 coordinate 4,843, forward strand.
TACAACGGTTCCGACGGCCAGCCGTACGAGGAGAACCTCGGCAACGTCAAGGGTGAGCCGGGTGCTCCGGGCCAGGACGGCATCAGCATCGTCAAGACCGAGATCATCAACGGTGAACTGTGGATCACCTACAGCGATGGCCGCGAGGAGAACGTCGGCAAGGTCATCGGTGAGGACGGCAAGGACGGTATCGACGGCTCCTCCGCAATCGTGGCAGGTTCCTCCGCTCTCCTGACCGGCTCCTCTGCACTGCTGGGCTCCTCCGTGGATGACGAGGGTGATGAATCCTCCTCGTTCCCGGGTTCCTCCGCTGACGGCACCGGTCAGGGTGGCTCCTCCGACGCACGTTGCGTCCAGGCCGCCGCCACCGTCGGCATCCCCCTGCTGGCTCTCCTGCCGATCGGTCTGGCCACCCAGGTGAATATCCCGGGTCTGTCCCCGCTGGTCGCCAACGCTCAGGCACAGCTGCAGTCCTTCAACACGGACATTCAGCAGCAGTCCGGCATCCACGACCCGAACACCGCCAACTTCATGGCTCAGGTCAACGCTGAGCTGCAGAAGCACGGAGCCACCGTGGGGCAGGCAGTGGGTGCCGCTGCACTGCTCACCATCGGCGGCCTCGTGGGCAAGTACCTCTACGACAGCTGCGTGCCGCGCGGCTAGTTTCCGCCTCGGCTGATCACAATCGTCCGTCCCTCCCACTGGAGGGGCGGACGATTTTTCTTCTGGTGAGGACCGTGTGTTGTGGACCGCGTTCGTTTCTGAACGCCCCGGCCTCTACGCGCTCGACGTCCCCACTCCGCTGGAGGTCGTCGGCAAGGACACCTCCCTGGTCAGCCGTATCCGTCAGGATCAGTCCATCGACGACAACAAGGGCCTGGCCCTGGTTGTCTCCGGTGACAACCCGCGCGAGGATGCGGCGTGAACATCGGTCAGGTCGCTGGCGCAGCTGTGTTGCTGACCGTCGGTGGTCTGGCGCTCAAGCACGTCGTGGAAAACTGCCTCCCGGCTTAAGTCCCTGACGTCTCTGCCGGCTGCCGGCAGTGAGGCGCAACGCCCGAGCTCCCTTCGGGGAGGGCGGGCGTTGCCGCGTTTCGGGGGGTCAGCTGGACTCGATGAGGTCCTTGCGGGCCCGGGCGACGCGGGAGCGGATGGTGCCGATGCGGACGCCGGCGATCTTCGCGGCCTCCTCGTAGGTGTAGCCCAGGACCTGGGTGAGGATGAGGGCTTCGCGGCGTTCCTCGGGGAGGGCGTCGATAAGCGCGCGTACGTCGATCCACTCGGACCAGGACGCGGCGTTGGCGCCCTCCACGGGGGTGGTGGCGGCGGCGTCCTCGTATTCGGTGATCGATTTGCGGGGGCGTGCCATGTCGTGGCGGATGTTGTCCACCCACACGCGCCGCGCGAGGGACAGCAGCCAGGTGCGTGCCGAGGAGCGGGCGGCGAAGCGGGGGAGTGCGCTCATGACGCGGAGGTAGGTCTCCTGCGTGAGGTCGTCGGCGATGTCGCGGCCGCCCAGGTGGGCGAGGAGGCGCCAGACGTCGTCCTGGGTGGCGCGGATGAACTCCGTGAGAGCCTCGCGGTCACCGCGTCCGGCGCGTAGTGCCAGGTCGGTGACGCGAGCGTCTTCGTGGGCGGAGTGCTTGGTCACGGATACAGACGTTACCAGGGCAAACGGCAGGATTAGTTTTCGATAGGTACGGTGGTGGTTGCACGGGTCACAATATGGGCCTAGGCTATTAACCAAGCCCCGCCAATAGGTGGAATAAATTATCAATCCAGAAAGAGGAGCCATGAGCGACCAGAACTCCAAGGCCAACGAGATCGTCGAGCGCGGCCTGCGCCCCAAGGTCACCGGCACCACCACCCGCCACAACGGCGCGCCGGTTCCGTCCGAGAACATCTCCGTCACCGCGGGCCCGCAGGGTCCCAACATTCTCAATGACATCCACCTCATCGAGAAGCTCGCGCACTTCAACCGCGAGAACGTCCCGGAGCGTATCCCCCACGCCAAGGGTCACGGCGCCTTCGGAGAGCTCCACGTCACCGCCGACGTGTCCCAGTACACCAAGGCGAAGCTCTTCCAGCCCGGCACGGTCACCCCGATGGGCATCCGCTTCTCGACGGTCGCCGGTGAGAAGGGCTCCCCCGACACCTGGCGCGACGTGCACGGCTTCGCCATGCGCTTCTACACCGAGGACGGCAACTACGACATCGTCGGCAACAACACCCCGGTGTTCTTCCTCCGCGACGGCGTGAAGTTCCCGGACTTCATCCACTCCCAGAAGCGCCTCGGCCGCAACGGCCTGCGTGACGCCGACATGCAGTGGGACTTCTGGACCCGCACCCCGGAGTCCGCGCACCAGGTCACCTACCTCATGGGCGACCGCGGCACCCCGAAGACCACCCGCCACATGAACGGCTACGGCTCCCACACCTTCCAGTGGGTCAACGAGGCAGGCGAGGCCTTCTGGGTGAAGTACCACTTCCTCTCCCGTCAGGGCGTGGAGAACTTCACCGCCGCCGAGGCCGAGGAGATGGCCGGCAAGAACGCCGACCACCACCGCCAGGACCTCTACGAGGCCATCGAGCGCGGCGACTATCCCGTCTGGGACGTCAAGGTGCAGATCATGCCGTTCGAGGACGCCGAGAAGTACCGCTGGAACCCCTTCGACCTGACCAAGACCTGGTCCAAGAAGGACTACCCGCGCATCGACGTCGGCCACTTCGTGCTCAACCGCAACCCGCGCAACCACTTCGCGCAGATCGAGCAGATCGCACTCGACCCGGGCAACATCGTCCCGGGCATCGGCCTGTCCCCGGACCGCATGCTCCAGGCCCGCGTCTTCGCGTACGCCGACCAGCAGCGCTACCGCATCGGACCCAACTACCGTGACCTGCCGGTGAACCGTCCGCTCAACGACGTCAACACCTACAGCAACCGCGGCCCGATGGCGTACTTCTTCGACGACGAGGACCAGCCGACCTACTCGCCGAACCGCTTCGACAAGGGTGCCGGCTACCTGGACAACGGCGAGGACTCCTCCTCCAACCACGAGTCCTACGGCCAGGCCGCCGACATCTACGTCAACCCGGACCCGCACGGCACCGACCTGGTCCGCGCCGCCTACGTCAAGCATCCGGAGGATGACGACTTCGGCCAGGCCGGCACCCTCTACCGCGAGGTGCTCGACGATGCCGCCAAGCAGCGTCTCGCCGAGAACATCGCCGGCGCCATGCAGGGTGTCTCCGCGGACACCGAGCAGCGCGTCTACCAGTACTGGACCAACGTCGACGAGAACCTGGGTGCCGTCGTCAAGGCGGAGTTCGCCAAGCTGAAGTAACACCCACCCCCACGTGGCAGCCCCGGAGCCCCAGTGACTCCGGGGCTCTCGCATTCCGCGGAAACCACGCTACAGACGTGCCACGATGAAGGTATGAAGCGACTGCGAGTCCTCCCCGCGATGATCCTGGCGCTCAGCGTTGGAAGTGCCTGCGTCCAACCCGCACCAACGCCGGGCCCGGTGGTGACGGAGACCGTCACGGCGTCGGAAAGCAGCGGGAGCACGGAGACGACACGACACGCGCCCAGCCCGACCACCGCGACGGAGATCGACACCGGCACGGAGGCCTTCGCCCGGGAACGCGCCCGGGAACTCATCGGCTACGAGATCTACTCCGCGACCGGGCTCGAGTTCGCGCTCATCGAGGAGGGTTTCAGCCGCCAGGATGCCCGCCGCGCCGTCGACTCGCTCGACGTGGACTGGAATGAGCAGGCCGTCTCCGCTGTGAATGAACTCAAGATGTTCACCATGCACTCCCGCGTCGGCATGCTGCGCGACCTCAAGAGCGGTGGCTTCACCCAGGCGGAGGCCGAGTACGCCATCGAGCACACGAACGTGGACTACTACGAGAACGCCCTCCAGATGGCCTACTTCCTCGACGGTCTCGAGGGAGGCATGCTCTTCGAGGACATCCGGCAACAGCTTATCGACGACCACGGCTTCCTCCCGGAGGAGGCGAACTGGGCGATCGACAACCTCTACCCGGATGCGATGGGTTAAGTGGCGGCCAACCTCTAGACCCTCTCGGTGCCCTGCCGGTAGGCGCGCTCCTCCTCGTGGGCGACGTCGACGACGGTGACGCCGTAGATCGAGCGGCCCATGTAATAGGAGCCGACGGAGGCCACGACCCACACACCGGCGATCGCCAACAGGGCGCGGACGAAATTGTTGAGGTCGAAGCCCGTGGAGGACCAGTCGATGATGAGCTTGGACACCATGAGCAGGGGGAACCCCACGCCGATGACCGGGCCCAGCAGGTTGACGCGGGTCAACGCGTCG
>NZ_DUOE01000065.1 GCF_012838985.1 Corynebacterium sp.
AGACTCCGCCCCAGTACTGCTTCTCGACGACCGCAACCTTCTTGCCGAGCTGGGCTGCGCGGATGGCGGCGACGTAGCCACCGGGGCCCGCACCGAGTACAACAACGTCATAATGTTCAGTCACGCCACCAAGGATAGGTGACCGTACCCCCTGTGTCACCGGTTAGTGCCCCCGCAAAAGCATCCCGCCCTTTCGGGGGCGGTCCGGGGGCCGCTCCGGGACCAACGACGAACGCCCCGGCCGGGGGCCGGGGCGTTCGTGGGCAGGTGCTCCTGTGCGACCTAGAAGAGGCCGATCGCCAGTGCGGCGTTGGAGGAGGCGGAGGACAGGGCGTGGATGCCCGGGCCGACGAAGTTGTTGATGGCGACGATGATCTGCTCGAAGATGGACATGTGTGCCTTCTCTCTGTGAAGTCAGTGGGTTGTTCAGGCGTCAGTGGGTACTAACGGCACTCTGCGGCGAAATGTTACGCGACTTCCCTCACATGCGATCATCGCATTATGACACTCCAAACACTTGCCCACCACCCATAACTCCAGTAACTTGAATGCAGGTCGGCGCTGACCCTTCCACCCCCGCCGGATAAGCACTTTCGGGGGTGGGCCGTTAACATACGGAACAGCCGCTACGATGTACCCCTGTGAAGGCGCGGACACTCCGCTGTCGTGCGTCGTAGAGAAGTAGAACACTTTCGCAACAACGAACCTAGGAAGCCACTCCATGAAGTTCCTCCGCAAGATTGCCGCACCGGTCGCGGCCCTCGCCATCGGTGCCTCCGCTCTCGCGGCCCCGGTTGCTGTCGCCGCTGAAACCACCATCGCCCAGGTCCAGGGCGACCACCGCGCCTCCGAGATCAAGGACTTCCCGAAGGCCTCGATCACCGAGGGCTCCCGTGAGTGGCGCAAGCTGACCAAGGACGACGACCGCGTCAAGCACGTCAAGGCGTGGTCCGAGTCCATGGGCCGTGACATCCCGATCGCCATCATCACCCCGAACGGCAACTTCGACGAGTCCCGCCCGACCATCTACATGCTCAACGGCGCCGGCGGCGCGGAGCAGAACATGGACTGGATCGCCTCCTCCCCGATCGTCGAGTTCTACCGGGACAAGAACGTCAACGTCGTCATCCCGATGGAGGGCGCGTTCTCCTACTACATCAACTGGGCCGACGACTCCCACAACCCGGGCAACGGCTACCTCGAGGGCAAGCAGCAGTGGGAGACCTTCCTGCTCCGCGAGCTCCCGGGCGGCATCGAGCCGTACATGAACGCCAACGGCAAGCGCGGCATCGGCGGCTACTCCATGTCCGCCACCTCCGCCCTGCTGCTGGCCGAGAAGGCCCCGAAGTTCTTCGACGTCGCCGGCTCCTTCTCCGGCTGCGCCGAGACCGTCTCCCCGGTGGGCTACTACTCCGCTGAGCTGACCGTCAACCGCGCCGGTGCCACCGCCGCCCAGATGTTCGGCCCGATGGGCTCCCCGCACAACGTCGCCAACGACGCCCTCATCCACGCCGAGGGCCTGCGCGGCACCGAGCTCTACATCTCCAACGCCACCGGCCTCGCCGGTGCGTGGGACATGCCGGGCCACTACATCGCCCAGGGCTACGACCCGGCCGTCGCCTCCTCCGGCGCCGCCACCCTCATCGTCGAGGGCGGCATCATCGAGGCGACCACCAACGTCTGCACCCACAACCTGAAGGCCAAGCTCGACAACCTGGGCATCCCGGCCGACTGGAACCTGCGTCCGACCGGTACCCACTCCTGGAACTACTGGATCGACGACCTGAACCACTCCTGGCCGACCTACGCCCGCGCACTGGACGTCTAGTCCGGTCCGAGCCGATACAGCGCCGTCCACCTCCGGGTGGGCGGCGCTGCCGCGTTTCCGGCGCCGCGTAGCCTGGACAGCATGACCGACACCGCTTTCCTCGAGTCCATCGATTCCCCCGAGGCCCTGGCCTGGGCGCAGGAGTGGTCGGACGCGACCGAACGTGACCTGCAGAATCCCGGCCTGCGGGACCGCATCCGCGCGGCCCTCGACATCGACGACCGCATCCCGTTCGTCATCCGTCGCGGCGGGCACCTCTACAACTTCTGGCGCGACGCCCGCCGGGTGCGCGGTGTGTGGCGCCGCACGACGCTCGACTCCTACCTCAGCGCCGACCCCGAGTGGGAGGAGCTCGTCGACGTCGATGCGCTGGCCGCCGCCGAGAACGAGAACTGGGTGTGGAAGGGTGCGCACGTGCGCACCCCGGGTTTCGACCGCGCGCTGGTGCGCCTGTCCCGGGGCGGTGCCGACGCCACGGTGATCCGCGAGTTCGACCTGCTCACCGGCACGTTCCGCGAGGACGGCTTCGAGCTTTCCGAGGCCAAGACCGACGTCAGCTGGCTCGACCTGGACACCCTGCTCGTGGGCACCGACACCGGCGAGGGCTCGCTGACCACCTCCGGTTACCCCGCGCAGGTGCGCGTGTGGCGCCGCGGCACCGAGCTTCTCGACGCCCCCGTCTACACCTCCGGCCGCCACGACGACGTCGCCGTCGGCGCGTGGGCCGACACCACGCCAGGCCATGAGCGCATCGTCGTCTCCCGGGCGCTGGACTTCTACCGCACCCGCCAGTGCGTCGCCCCGCTCGACCCGGACGCCTCCCTGCAGGTCCTGGAGATCCCGGAGGACTGCGACACGATCATCCACCGGCAGTGGCTGTTCCTCGCCCCGCGTGAGGCCTTCGGCGGGATCCCCGCCGGCGGTCTGGGCGTCATCGAACTGGACCGTTTCCTCGGCGGGGCCCGCGACATCCGACCGGTCTTCCTGCCGACGCCGCACGTCTCCCTGCAGTCCACGGCCTTCACCGCCGATCACGTGGTGCTCACGCTGCTGGACGACGTGGCCACCCGCGTCACCGTGCACCCGCTGGCGGACCCGACGCAGCCCGGCCGCGACCTGGAGCTTCCGCCGCTGGTCACGGCCTCCGTCGTGGCGACCAGCCCCCTCGACGGCAACGAGGTGTGGCTGACCACGTCCTCGTTCACCGAGCCGACGACCCTCTACCGCCTCGACCTCGGCGAGGGGCTGGTCCCGGAGGTGGTGCGCCGTTCGCCCGCGCTCTTCGACGCCACCGGCCTGGAGACCCGCCAGCACTGGGTCACCTCCGCCGACGGCACCCGTGTCCCCTACTTCATCACCGGCGACTTCTCGTCCGGCCCCCGTCCCACGCTGGTCGGCGGTTACGGCGGCTTCGAGGTGTCGCTGACCCCCGGGTACTCCGCGGTCCGCGGCATCGGCTGGCTGGAGCAGGGACGCCACTTCGTGCAGCCCAATCTGCGCGGCGGCGGTGAGTTCGGCCCCGGGTGGCACACCCAGGTGGTCAAGACCAACCGGCACAAGGTGTGGGAGGACCATGAGGCGGTGCTCGCGGACCTGGTGGAGCGCGGCTACGCCGGGCCGGAGCAGATCGCCGTCCGCGGCGGCTCCAACGGTGGACTGCTCACCTCCGGTGCACTGACGATGTACCCGGAGCGCCTCGGGGCGGCCGTCATCCAGGTGCCGCTCACCGACATGCTCCGCTACCACACCTGGTCGGCGGGCGCGTCCTGGATGGCGGAGTACGGCGACCCGGCCGACCCGGTGGAACGGGCCGCGATCGAGTCGTGGTCCCCGTTGCACAGGGTGGAGGGGGTCGTCGAGAAGCAGTATCCCCCGGCGCTCGTGACCACCTCGACCCGTGATGACCGCGTCCACCCCGCCCACGCGCGGCTGTTCGCCCATGCGCTGCGGGAGGCGGGGCAGCCGGTCGACTACTTCGAGAACACCGAGGGCGGGCACGCCGGCGCCGCCGACAACGAACAGGTGGCGCGCGTGGAGGCACTGATCTTCGAGTGGCTCACTCAGAAGGTGGGATAGATGCTCGGTAACATCGTCAGGATCATGACCAGAAACAGGCTGCGCACCACCCCCGTCCCCGGTATCCGCGACGAGTACACCGGGGTCGACTTCAACCTCGGTTACCACGTCCGCTCCTACCACCTGGACCTGAACTACCGGGTGGGGCCCAACCGCCTGGCGGGTGTCGCCACGCTGCAGCTGGACAACTGGCGGGAACTGCCGTGGATGACGCTCGACCTGTCGTCGGCGCTGCGCGTCTCCCACGTCACGGCCACCGGCAGCGCCGGCGTGCCCGTCCGAGTGGCCCGCTTCCGCCAGTCCGGCGGCAAGCTGCGTGTCACCTTCGCGCAGCCGGTCCCGGTGGACACCGAGTTCTCCCTGGTCATCCGCTACGGCGGCACCCCACGGCCGATCCGCTCCCCGTGGGGCGACCTCGGCTGGGAGGAGCTGGAGAACGGTGCCCTCGTCGCCTCGCAGCCCATGGGCGCACCGAGCTGGTTCCCCTGCGACGACACCCCCGACGAGAAGGCCCGCTACGAGATCATCGTCACCACCGACAGCCCCTACATGGTCGCCGTCAACGGCACCCTCCTGTCGAAGAAGTCCTCCGGCTCCCGCACCCGCTGGCACTACCGGGTCGACCACCCGATGGCCTCCTACCTGGCGACCGTCCAGATCGGCGAGTACATCCAGCTCATGCTCTCCGAACCCGACGCCACCGTACCGGTCCGCGCCTGGGTCCCGCCCGCCCTGCGTGACTCCGCCCGCACCGAATTCGCCGACCAGCAGCGCATGATCGAGGTCTTCACCGACCTGTTCGGCCCCTACCCCTTCCACTCCTACTCCGTGGTGGTCACCGAGGACGAGCTGGAGATCCCCCTCGAAGCGCAGGGGCTGTCCATCTTCGGCTCCAACCACGTCCGCGGCGACCACGCCTGGGAACGCCTCATCGCCCACGAGCTGTCGCACCAGTGGTTCGGCAACTCCCTCGGCCTGGCCCAGTGGAACGACATCTGGCTCAACGAGGGTTTCGCCTGCTACGCCGAGTGGCTGTGGTTCGAGCACTCCGCCGACCGCCACGCCGCGGTGTCGGCCCGCGAACACCACGAGGAGCTGCGCCGCAAGCCGCAGGACCTCCTCCTGTCGAACCCCGGCACGAAGGACATGTTCGACGACCGCGTGTACAAGCGCGGCGCCCTGACCGTCCACGCCCTGCGCGTCCTCCTCGGCGACGAGGCCTTCTTCCGCATGCTGCGCCGCTACGTCTCCGCCGGCCGGCATTCCGTGGTCGAACCGGTCGACCTCAAGCGTGAGGTCCTGGCCGCGGCGGCCGAGGTCGGGGTGCCGGCGGGGGACGTCGAGAAGCTCTGGCACGCCTGGCTGCACCAGAAGGCCCTGCCGGAGTTCCCGGGGTGAGCGCCGCATGAGGGCGTTGAGCCTGGCGACGGTGTTCGCCGCACTGGCCGGCTTCGTCGTCATGTACCTGGCGTCGTGGACCCTCGACCCCGGGGGTTTCGCGGCGTTCCAGGCCTACTGGGGTCTGTTCTTCGCCGCGACCGGCGCCCTGGACGGCCTCATGCAGGAGACCACCCGCGGGGTGTCCGCCGCCCGCTCCACCGGGCAGCACGGGTCAGGCCGCCCCTGGCGTCTCGGCGCGTGGATCGGCGGGACCGTCCTGGTGGTGGCGCTGCTCATCGGCATGGTGTGGCTGCCGTCGCTGATGCGGGGCGAGGCACCCGCTCCCCTGGCGACCATGTTCCTGGCTTTCGGCCTGCTCACGTACGCCTTCCAGGCGGTCCTGTCGGGTATCCTCTCCGGGCTCGGCCTGTGGAACCGTTACGCCGGGCTGGTGGCCCTCGACTCGGGCGTGCGTCTGCTGCTGGCCCTGCTGGCCTGGCAGCTGGGCTGGGGCATGTCCGCGTTCCTGGTCATCACGGTGATCGGTGCGTTGAGCTGGCTCGTCGTGCTGCGGGGTGTGCCCCGGGGTGTGCTTGTCGACGTCTCCCGCGCCGCCTTCACCCGCCGCGTCGGCTCCGCCATGCTGGCCACCGGCTCCTCCGCGGCGTTGATCACCGGCTTCCCGGTCTTCGTGCAGTCGACCTCGGAGCCGGACGCCGGGGCGGTGGTGACGGTGGCGGGCATCATCAACGCCGTCATCCTGACCCGCGCCCCAATCCTGGTGCCGCTGCAGCGTTTCCAGTCGGCGCTCATCGTGCGCTTCGTGGAGCGGCGGGAGGCACTCCTGCGGGCGGCGGCCGTGCCGGTGCTGGTGGTGCTCGGGGCGGGGCTGCTGGGGGCGGGGGCCGCGGGGCTGCTGGGGCCGTGGATCCTGACGGTCTTCTTCCGGCCCGAGTACTTCGTGCCCGGCGGGCTGCTGGCGGTGCTCACCTTCGCGTCGGCCTGCACGGGGGCGCTCATGGTCACCGGTGCGGCGACCCTGGCGTGTGAGCAGCACAAGGGCTACGTCCTCGGGTGGGCGACGGCCTCGGTGGGGGCGTTCGGTGTGCTGTGGCTGGCCCCGCTGTCCCTGGAAGCCGGGGTGTGCGTGGCGCTCATCGCCGGGCCGCTGCTCGGCGGGCTGGTGCACCTCGTGTCGCTGCGCGGGGCGCTGGTGGGACAGGCGGCAGACGAACGGTGATTCGTCAGTCGGCCGCGGAATCCCGCACCACCGCGGGATCCACACCGACCAGACGCAGCGCCATGTCCGCGTAGCAGTCGATGAGCTCCTGCTGACTGAGCCGGCCGTCCCGGTCGTACCAGAGCGGGATGCCGATACCCATGTCCAGCAGCGCGAAACAGGTGATGCGCCGGTCCGCCACGGTGAACTGGCCGGACCCCACGCCCTCGTCGATGATCGCCTGCCACCGTGACACGTAGTCGCGGCGCAGCTGGTGGACCATGCTGCGGTGCGGCTCCGCCAGCGCCGTGACCTGGGTGTTGATCACGCGCGTGGCCACGACGTTCTCGGTGTGAAACTGGACGTGGGCGATCATGCTCCGGTGCAGCTTGTCCACCGGATCCACCGCCCCCGCCAGGGCGCGGGCGTGGGTGCGCAGCTGGTCCTCCATGGTGCGCAGCAGCACGACGGAGAGCACCTCCTGCTTGGAGCGGAAGTGGTTGTACAGGCTCGAGGTGCCCATCCCGACGGCGGTGGCGATGTCCTCCATCCCCGTGCCGAAGTACCCGCGCTGGGCGAAAAGTTCGGTCGCGGCGGCCGCGATCTGGTCCCGCCTGCTCTGATTCGCCATGTTGTGCCCTTCATTCCTGCGTGCCCGCCCTACCGGCGGACCGCCCCGAATCAGCCTAGTCCACCCCCGGCAGGGTGCCGCGGCAGGGGATTTCCCCGCGGACGCTTGACAGGAATTGAAACCTGCCTCACACTTTCCATACGAATCACCGTTCGTACAGTCCCGGTGATGCCACTGACCCCTCCCCCACGACAAAGGACACCCGCCGTGCCCCACGCCACCCTGCCCCTCACC
>NZ_DUOE01000066.1 GCF_012838985.1 Corynebacterium sp.
GCGGTCGGCGGCGGCGCGGGCGATGCGGTGGCAGCGCTCCCCCGCCCCACCGAAACGGGTGCTCACGGCCGTGGCGGGCAGAGCGGCGAGCTCACCCAGGGTGCGCACCCCGAGCTCCCCGAGCGACTGCACGAGCGCCTGTCCGCAGTGCAGGGAGACCTCCGCCCCGAGCAGCTCCACCGGCTGCCCGGCGAGGAAGGCCCGCGACCCGCCCGCCGGCACCACCTGGCCTCCCCCGACGCGCGCCGCCAGGAGCGCGGTGGCGATCTCATCGGCCACCCCGACCTGGGCGTCGATGCCGCGACGGGCGGCAGCGTCGATGAGCATCTCGACGGCGCGCGCCTCCGAACCGTGGAACCGGCCCGCGGACCCCGCGTCCACCACGACGAGCCCCGGACGCAGCACCTCGATGGAGGAGGCGACATCGTCCAGGCCGGCGGCGATCGACCCGAACATCCGGCCGTCCCGGTCCGGGTCCTCCGCGAGGACGACCAGTCCCGGGCACACGGCCTGCGCCTGCCGCACCCGCATGTCACGGCGCACCCCGGCGCGGCGGGCGATGGCCAGGGTGTCGGGCAGCTCCGCCGTGTCCTTGTGGTCGAGGTACGCCGCCTGCACCGGCCAGTCCGGGAACCACAGGGCGGCCACGCGCATGTCACACCACCCGCAGTCCCGCCCGCTGCCCCACCGTCACGGTCGTGGAGGCCGACGGACGCCCCTTCGCCTCGACGCGGACGGCGATGTCCACGCCGCGGATCCGTCCGTGACCGCGGCCGATGCCGCGGAAGGTGGTCACGGTGGCGTCGATACGCACGTGCGGGGAGGGAACGCGCGCGCCGACGAGCACCAGCGCCGCCACCCCGCCGCGCAACCTGCCCAGCAGCGGGCGCACACGGACCGGTGAGAGCTCCAGCGGGACCGCCCACCGGGCGATCACCAGGTCCAGCCCCTCGACGAGCACGCCGACGATCCCGAGCGGATCGGAGCCCGGATCCGGCACGACGATGACGTGGTCCAGGCGTCCCTCCTCGACCACACCGGCGAGCGAGAGTTCCGGCCATCCGACCACTCCGACATGTCCGCCCGTCGCGGTAGCCTGGGCGATGAGTTCGACGATGAGCGCCGGACAGTCCGACACCTCGGTCACCGCCCGGCGTGCCAGTCCCCCTCCGGGCAGGGCGCGTGCCAGTTCAGAGGGGGTCCGGATGACCTCGGGGGCGCCGGGGGAGATCTCCGGGGTCCCGCCCCCGAGGGCCGATATCCGGGAACGCAGGAGCTCGACCTGCTCGGCCCGGCTGAGGCCGGAGAGGTCGTCCACCCCCTGCAGTTTCCGAACACCTGTTCTATCCACCGTTTCAGTATGCGTCGCCGCTCGCCCTGCGTCAACCGCCCTGCTCAGTTACCATGCCGCATGCACGCCCACGATCTCGGCTTCGGATCGGATCCCGCCCAGCTGCAGGAGCATCCCGACCGCCCCTCCCCCATCGTCCTGACAGATCCCGTCCGGGCCGGCCACACCGGCACCCACGGCCCCGCCATCACCGCGGAGCAGTGGCCGCGCGGCCCGCTCACGGGGCTGCCCATGGCTCACGCGCTCACCATCCGGGTGCCCGAGGAGTACCGCACCCGAGGTCCGGAGTTCGTCGGGGTCTCCTTCTTCCAGGGCGAGGGCCAGTCCGCGGAGCAGGATGCGGACGTCGCCGCCGTCCTCGCCGGCGACGCCCTCACCCCGGAGCAGGCCGCCGACCCCTTCCTCGTCCAGCTGGCCACGACCGTGGGCCGGGAACACCCCCGCCTGCGCCGCATGGAGGACATCATCGGGGGACAGTTCGCCCTGCTCTGGCTCACCGAGGAGGAACTGACCGGAACCCCTGCCGCTCCCCCGGAGGATGTCCGCCTGCCGGAGAGGCAGGCAACCGACGAGGGCCCCAACGCCTGGGAC
>NZ_DUOE01000067.1 GCF_012838985.1 Corynebacterium sp.
CCCTTTCTGGATTTGCTATTGCTCACCGATTGCGCTTGAGAGTTTCCCTGTGAAAAGGTCGGAAATCAGCGCAACGAAAACCGCCATGGAGAAGATACCGACAACGATGCCAAAAGGGTCATACGTGAAGTTGTCGCTCACAGTGTTCCTTTCGATTGATGTGGTTCCTTCACTCTCCATATCTAACCGAGCGGTCAGTACCGTTACAGGCTCAGCATTTGCGGCCACCGACGACGACAAGACGACCAGTAAAGAGGGACTGCAGCAGGTCCCCCACCCTGCGGAGGCGTACCACGGGTTCCACGTGTGGGCACTGGTGTGGGCCGGTATCGGGATGCTCGCACTCGCCGGGGCGGTCGTCGGCATTCATGCTCTGTGGGCGGCCAGTCATCCTGGCGGCGCCCCGGTAGGGGACTTTGCCCTCAGCTACGTCGGGTTCAGTATCTACCCGTCGCTGGTCCTGCTGACGTTCTGGCCCCTGTGGAAGGGGGCCCGGACCGAGATTCATATCAGACCGATTGAGGGGGAACATGGTGCAGGTCGAGCCCGAGAACGTACTTAGCTTCCTCGGTGTCGTCATCGCTGCGTGGCTGTCCTATGCCTCAGCGCGGGTGGCTGCCCGTGCGAAGGTTCAGACGGTGACGCAGGAGAAGGAGGACGGCAAGATCCAGGCGGCGGTCGACCGGGTGCTCGATGTCATGGAGGAGGGGTTCGCCGCGCGGGACCGGACGATCGGCCGGCTGGACAGCAGGCGTTGGAGCGTAAGGACGATGCGTGGCGTCGTCATGTGTTGGACTGGCGTGAGGCGCACCCGGACCGGAGTAGGTGTCCGACGCCGCCCGTGGAGGTGCGGGCTAATCTGCCGGATCAGTGTTCGCAGTCGCGTTCTAATCCCTGGCCTTGGGCGAGTGCTTCTGTGGTGAATAAAGCGATGGAAACGCCCCCTCCGACAATGTCGGAGGGGGCGTTTGCGCTGTTCAACGTGGGGCCAGCGGGGCTCGAACCCGCGACCTACGGATTATGAGTCCGCGGCTCTAACCGACTGAGCTATGGCCCCCGAAAGGTGGAACCTCGCCAGTATAACCGCGCGACACCCGGTTCCCGCAAAGCGTGCGGGACCGTTTCAAAAATATCGTCTGACCTGGCGATTTGTCACCTGAACGAAGGTGTCATATAGTTATGACTCGTTGCAGGGAAGAGCGAAAGCACAGAACAGCACGGCACAAATTAATCCCCTATAGCTCAGTTGGCAGAGCATTCGACTGTTAATCGAAAGGTCACTGGTTCGAGCCCAGTTGGGGGAGCAGAAGAGAAGGCCACCGGACACCCGGTGGCTTTCCGCGTTTCCGGGACCATTGACTCCCCTACGTGACGCAGGTTACACTCATCGTAATGCTTCACCGAACCGGTTCCAGCTTATGCAGAACCGAGGACGTGAAGAAGTGAATCCCGGGACCGTTGCCCTGCAACGATCACCCCGGGATTTGCGCCGTTCAAGGGGATGTCAGAGGAAGATCGCCGCCAGCACCGCCGCGCAGGCGATGAGCAGCACCGGCACCTCCGCCATGCCGACCCGGCGGGCGGTCCAGGGTTCGCCGTGGCGGGCCGACCACGGGATGCCCACCGCACGACCGAGGGCGACGAGCATCGTGAGCACCGCCAGCGAGCCGGCGACCCACTTCCCCGCCCACACGGCCAGGGCCACCACGATGAGCAGGGCGACGACGTGGTAGCTGATGGAGATCTTCAGGTAGAGCGGGTTGTCGCGTTCACGGATCATGGTCTTGACGAAGGGGATCGTGCCCGAGAAGTACAGTGCCAGGAATGCCATGCACACCCAGATGAGGGTCGGCACCTCCGACGGTGCGCCCGAGCCGGCGCCGACCGCGGTGAGGGCGGGGAGGAGGAGTGCGGAGGCGACGACCGTCGACACCCCGGAGAGGGCGGAGCGTCCGCGGCCCCGCAGGGTCTCCCACACGGCGACCGCCACGAGCGGCGCGAACGGGACAGCCCACCACATGAGCTGCGGCTGCAGCAGGAGGGCCACCGCGATACCCGCCAGGGAGACCGGGCCGTAGACGTATATCGGCCTCAGGTAGCCGGCCCGACGCCGGGGGTTGCGCGCCTTGGCGGCGAGACCGAAGGCGAAGAAGGCGAAGTAGCCGGAGAACCAGGCGACCAGTACCGCCGGCAGGACGGTGAGGGGACGCCACGAGGGGGCGTCGGCAAGCAGGTGGACACCGGAGATCAGCCCCAGCACAGCGGGGCTGATGAGCATCGCCCAGGCGCCGTGCTGGTTGGGGACCCACGGGGAGATGCCATGCCTGCCGCGTTTCCCGTTCCTACGTGGTCGGACAGTGGTCGTGGCCATGAACCCCACGTTAGCACCATCCGAAAGTTTGATACGGCTTCTTCCGTACTATTTGCCCGGGGTGGGCAGCTGCCCCGACTCGGCAGCTCCGGTGACCGGGGACGACTCCTGTTCGGTGACGCTGGCACAGAGGAGCGCGGCGAAGGCCAGCACCCCGGCCAGACGGCCACGTGGGTTATCGCTGTTCACGCCACACCTCCCTCCGATTCGTTGGTACTACGAACTTAGCGCGTCCCCGATCGGGTGTCCGGTGATTGGAGATCACATTCGTCTAACGCCATCCGTCCGGACCCGCGGACCCCACCGGATACTCCTCCAGCGGGACTTCCCCTGCCTCGAAGGCGTCGAGGACGGGGCGGAGGATCTCCCACGCCCGCTGCGGCGTGCCGACGGGCACCTCCACCGAGTGGTCCCCGGCGAACAGGGCACGCACGACCCGCCCGTAGGGACTCAGCCGGGAGGGGACGGTGCCGGAATGGAGGGTGACACGCCGCAGATCCCCGGCGTCACCGGGATCGGGGACGTTGAGCTCCAGGAGCATGTCGTCGGCGAAGGGCAGGACCAGCCGGGCGGGGGCCCGCCCCTCCGCCGCCCGGTAGTGGACGGTGACGGCCTGCTCCGGGTCGCCGATCGCCTTCCCCGAGCGCAGACGGATCCGCGTGTCCCGCCACCGGGGAAGATCCACGGCCAGATCGAGCTGGACGAGCGTCTCGGTGCCGCGGGAGGGATCGACGCCCTCCTCGTCGACGTAGCCGACGTAACGGGCGCGGTGCACGCTGCCCCCGACCACGGAGGTGACGGCAAGTACCCCGGCAGGCTCCGCACGGCCGTCGACACACAGGATGTGCGCCATCACCTGCAGCAGGTGCGACTGGATCATGTCGCGGAGGGCGCCGGTGGAGTCATAGAACTCGGCGCGTCCCTCCAGCGCGAGGGTCTCGTCGTAGATGATGTCGACCGCCTCGATGAACTCCCCCGACCAGGTCGCCCCGAGCGGCAGGTTCGCACGGATGAGGCCACTCAGGTTGGCGACGGCCGCCTCGCAGAGGAAGTGGTCCACCCGGAAGATGTGCTCCTCATCGGTGACGGCCAGCAGCCGACGGTCGAGTTCCTCCGCCTCCTCCGCGGAGCCGCCGTAGGGCTTCTCCATGGCGAAGAGGAGGTCGGCGGGCAGGTCGACGTCGGCGAGTACCTCGACCGCCGCGACGGAGACCGCCGGTGGCAGCGCGAAGTAGAGGACCGCCCCCTCCCCCGCCGCCTCGAGCACCCGGCGCAGGTCGGCGGGGTCGGTGGCGTCGGCGACGATGAACTCAGCGTCGGCCGCCAGGTGCTCCGCACCACTCTTTGCGACGAGCGCCGGGTAGTCCACGTCCTCCCGCCCCACGCCGATGATGCGCAGGGACTCCGCGTACTCCCCGAGCCCGGGGATGAGCAGGCGGCGGGCCAGGTCCCCCGCCCCGCCGAAGATGACGATGGTGTGATTCTCCATGCGTTTCATGCCCCCAGCCTCATGTATTGAGGCGGACCCCGCAACCCCGCCCCTACAATGATGTCATGACCACGAGCACGCCCCTCGAGAAGTACGCACTCCTGTCCGACACGCACACCGCGGCACTGGTCGCCGAGGACGGCAGCATCGACTGGCTCTGCCTGCCCCGCTTCGACTCCCAGGCGGTGTTCACGAAGCTGCTCGGCACGGAGGAGCACGGCCACTGGCTCATCGACGCCCCCGGGGCCCGCGTCACGGCTCGCCGCTACCTCGGTGACTCCTTCGTCCTGGAGACGACATGGGAGTCGGAGACCGGCACCGCGACCGTCACGGACTTCATGCCGATGGATCCGGAGAACGGACTGTTCGAGTGCACCGACCTGGTGCGGCGCGTGGTGTGCACCTCCGGGGAGATCGACATCCGCTCGGTCCTGCGCCTGCGTTTCGACTACGGCCAGGCCACCCCCTTCTACCGCTACCAGGTGCTCGACGCGGAGCGGAACCTCGGCGAGATCCGCTGCGTCGCCGGCCCCGACTCGGTCCACCTCCGCGGGCCGTACCTCACCCTCAACGAGGACACCGGCGCGCACCTCGGGGAATTCCGCCTGACCGAGGGCGAGAGCCTGGAATGGATCCTCACCTGGTTCCCCTCCCACCGCGAGATCCCGGAGGCCCCCGACTACAGCGAGGCCCTGGCGATCACGCAGGAGGCGTGGGAGAGGTGGGCGTCGGGAAGCAGCTACCGGGGTGAGTACCCGGAGATGGTGACCCGCTCCCTCCTCGTGCTGCGCGCGCTCACCGACTCCCGCAGCGGCGGCATCGTCGCCGCCCCCACCACCTCCCTGCCGGAGGAGTTCGGCGGCGAACGCAACTGGGACTACCGCTACGTGTGGCTGCGCGACTCCGCCCTGACCATCGAGGTGCTCGTCGCGGCCGGATTCACCGCCCGCGCCGACAACTGGCGCCAGTGGCTGCTGCGCGCCATCGCCGGCGACTCCAAGGAACTGCGCATCATGTACGGGCTGCGCGGCGAACGGCACCTCCCCGAGTTCGAGCTCGACCACCTGCCCGGCTACGAGAACTCCCGCCCGGTGCGCATCGGCAACGGCGCCGCCGAGCAGTACCAGGCGGACGTCGTCGGGGAGGTCATGATCGCCCTGGAGACCCTGCGCAACGCAGGCGTCGAGGAGGACGAGTTCTCCTGGGACCTGCAGAAGTCGATCCTCGACTTCCAGGAGCACATGTTCGACGTCAAGGACCACGGCATCTGGGAGATGCGCAGCGAACCCGCCTACTTCACCCACGGCCGCGCCATGATGTGGGCGGCGTTCGACAGGGGCGTGAAGGCCGTCGAGAAGCACGGCCTCACCGGCCCCGTCGACCGCTGGCGCGAACTCCGCGAACGCCTGCGCACCGAGATCATGGAGCAGGGCTGGAACGAGGAACTGCAGTCCTTCACCCAGGCCTACGGCGGCACCGACGTCGACGCGTCGCTGCTGCAGCTCGCGCAGATCGGTTTCCTCCCCTACAACGATCCGCACATCCTCGGCACCGTGGCGCGCATCGAGGAGACACTCATCGACGACGCCGGCTTCCTCCACCGCTACCCCGCCGGCACCGGCGTGGACGGCATCTCCGGCGGCGAGTACCCCTTCCTGCTGTGCTCCTTCTGGCTCATCGAGCAGTACGCCCACTCCGGCCGCCTCGACGACGCCCGTGCCAAGATGGACCGCGTGTGCGCCACCTCCTCCGACCTCGGGCTGCTCGCCGAGGAGTACTCCACCGAATTCGGCAGGCTCGCCGGCAACTACCCGCAGGCCTTCTCCCACCTCGGCCTCATCCGCGCCGCCGCCGCGATCTCCCACCCGGAGACACCCGTCGACTCGGCGGCCAGCAGGTAGGCTGTCCCCTGACCTTCCACCCCCTGTATTCCAAGGAGCGCACACCCTCATGATCCAGTTCGTCATCGGAGCCGCAGCAGGCTACGTCCTGGGGACCAAGGCCGGCCGCAGGCGATTCGAGCAGATCAAGAAGGGCTACACCGCCGCCGTCAACTCCCCCGTGACGAAGAAGGCCGTCGACGCGACCCGCAAGGCCGTCGCCGACCGCCTCGACCCGCAGCCGCGTATGCGCGAGGTGAAGAACCTGCGTACCGACGACCAGCAGGTCCTGGAGCCTGACCAGGACTAGGTGGGTTGCCCGGGGCTCCTGCGCTCCACTGGCCCGCCGCCTCGCCGGGCAGCAGCGACACCATGACCGGAACCACCCGGGCCATTGTCTCGGGCATGCTACTCCGCCGGCAGTCCCCGGAAGGCCCGCTCGTTGAGCTCCCGGCGCGCCTGCTCCAGGGCGACGAGGTCGGCAAACAGTGAGTTGTAGGCCTGCTCGTCATCGGAGGGACGCATACGCTGCAGCTGGCTCTTGAGCTGGGCGATCTGGTTACCCACCTCGGCCTCCTGCAGGCGGGAGAGCACCGAGTCCGCGTAGTTGCGCAGGTGCTCCTCCTCCATGGGGATCTCCTCGACGGCCAGCTCGGAGACGAGGTTGCGTCCCATGAGGTCGATCATCTCCCCGGCGACACCGGCGATCCAGTCGACGCCGCTGTGGGCGGTGCCGGCTCCACCGAGGGTGCCCATCGCCTCGCGGATCATCCGGTAGGCGGGGTGGGTGAAGGCGTCGGTGCTCAGCCCGTCGAAGTAGGGGCCGGTCAGCTCCGGGTACTGCAGGGCCAGCTTGAGGGACTCGCGCTGCGGCCACAGGTGGGGGTCGCGCGGGTTCGGCATGGGCACGGCCGGGGTGGTGTCGACGGGGGCGGAGGAGGCGGAATCGAAACGCACGGCGCGACGGCGCTTCTCCTGCTTCGGGCGGCGGGCCTCCGCACGGACCTGCTGCACCACCTCCTCGGTGTTCGCCCAGCCCACCCAGCCGGCGAGCTGGCGGGCGTACTCGCCCTGGAGAACCGGATCCTTGATGCCGGCGACGACGGGGACGGTGCGTCGCAAAGCCTGGAGGCGGCCCTCCACCGTGTCGAGGTTGTGCTCCGCGAGCATCGACTCGACGACGAACTGGAACATCGGGATGCGGTCCGCGACGAGATCACGGACCGCGGCGTCCCCCCGCTCGAGGCGGAGGTCGCAGGGGTCCATGCCGGGCGGGGCGACGGCGACGAAGGACTGGCCGGTGAACTTCTGGTCTCCCTCGAAGGCGCGCATGGCGGCCTTCTGCCCGGCCTCATCGCCGTCGAAGGTGTAGATGAGCTCGCCGCGGAAGTAGTTGTCGTCGAGCATGAGGCGGCGCAGGATCTGCAGGTGCTCGTCGCCGAAGGCGGTGCCGCAGGAGGCGACGGCGGTGGTCACGCCCGCGGCGTGCATCGCCATGACATCCGTGTAGCCCTCCACCACGACGGCCTGGTGACCGGCGGCGATGTTCTTCTTCGCCACATCCAGACCGAAGAGCACCTTCGACTTGTTGTAGAGCATCGTGTCGCGGGTGTTCATGTACTTGCCCATCTGGTCGTCCTCGAAGAGCTTGCGCGCCCCGAAGCCGATGACATTGCCCGACAGGTCCTTGATCGGCCACAGCAGACGACGGTGGAAGGCGTCGATCGGCCCGCGGCGCCCCATCTTGGACAGGCCCGCGGCCTCCAACTCCTGGAACTCGAAGCCCTTGCGCAGCAGGTGCTTGGTCAGGGTGTCCCAGCCCTCCGGGGCGTAACCGCACTCGAAGGCGTAGATGTGCTCCTGGGAGAAGCCCCGGTCGAGGAGGAACTCGCGGGCCGTCTGCGCCTGCGGGGTCTCCAGCTGCTCACGGTAGAACTGGTGGGCCGCCTTGTTCGCGTCGATGAGGCGTTTGCGGGTGCCCGGTTCTTCACGACGCGCCCCCGTCGTCCCACCCTGGTAGTTGATCGTGTACCCGATCTCCTGGGCGACCGCCTCCACCGCCTCCGGGAAGGAGATGTGCTCCATCTCCATGAGGAAGGTGAAGACGTCACCACCCTTGCCCGTGGAGAAGCAGTGGAAGTACCCGCGGTTCGGGCGGACGTGGAAGGACGGGGTGCGCTCGTCCTTGAACGGGCTCAGCCCCTTGAGCGAATCATGGCCCGCCGGCTTGAGCTGAACGTACTCGCCGACGATCTCCTCGATGAGTGCGCGCTCACGGATCGCCTGAATGTCACTGTCCGGAATACGCCCCTTAGCCATGATGAACAGGGTACCGCGCGGGTCAAGTTAGTATCGGGGCGTGAAGAAGAACTCCGTCCTCGCCACCCTCGGCGCCGTGGTGCTCGCCGCCGTCGCCGCCTTCTACGGGGTTGACCTGGGCACCCAGCAGACCCCGACGCTCGTCGACGGCCTCGAGGTCTGCGAGGTCGCCTCGCTTCCCGACGAAGCCGAGCCCGTCATCGCCGACATCCTCTCCGGCGGACCCTACGAGTACCCGGGCGAGGACGGCGGCCACTTCGGCAACTACGAGGGCCTCCTGCCGAAGGAGAAGAGCAGCTACTACCGCAGCTACACCGTCGACACCCCGGGCATGGGGCACCGCGGCCCCAAGCGGATCGTCGTCGGCGGCGGCACGGAGACCGACCCGGACGTCTGGTACTACTCCGAGGACCACTACGAGTCGTTCTGCGTGATCCCCGACGCGGAGAACTGACGTTTCTCTGCCCTGATCCTGCAGGAACCATAAAAGTACCCGCACACTTCTGCGCGTTCGTGCTGGTCAGGGTTTCAGCATCCGCCAACTCCCTTATATAAGCGCCGGACCTTGAATACGGTGGGGCCCGCACTGAATCCCCGATCCGAAAGGTCCCCATGAAGCTCCGCACCCTGACCGCAGGCGTCGCCGCCGCCACCATCGCCTTCGCCGGCCTGAGCGCCCCGCAGGTCCTCGCCGCCGAGCCCGGCACCGAGCCGGTCACCGAGGAGGAGATCGCCAAGGGCCTCGAGGAGATCTCCTTCGAGTCCAGCAAGGGCACCGAGTTCCTCCCCGATGAGACCATCACCCTGACCGCCGACAGCGTGGGCGAGGGCATCGAGATCCGCAACGCCTACATTGAAACCGCCCCCGGCGAGTCCACTGCCCTGTGGAACGTGCAGCGCGGCGTCAACGAGGAGGGCCTGCCCACCCTGACGATCACCGCCCCCACCACCCCGGACGAGCAGTTCGGTAAGACCCAGGAGTACGGCGACTACACCGTGCACATCCGCACCTCCAACTGGAACAGCTACCTCTTCGACATCAAGTTCGTCGAGGAGAAGACCGAGGAGCCGGCCCCGTCCGACCCGTTCGAGCTCTCCAGTGAGATCGACTTCTCGAAGCTGTCCGCCGCCTTCCAGGGCTCCAGCTTCTAGTCGCTTCTACGCGACGTTCCGTCGAACCCCGTCACCGGCAGCACCGTCGGTGGCGGGGTTCACCCCATGAAGGCGGCCAACCCGGCAGACTGCTTCGCCAGGCGCTCCAAGCGGGACTCCGTCATCGACGCGATCTGGTCCACCACGACCCGTTGGCGTGCCGCGTCCGTGTCGGCCTGCTCCCACCACTCCCGGAACATGGGGGCCAGTGAGCCCGGCGCGCCGGCGGTGAGGTAGTCGAAGACGCGGTAGATGCGTTCGCGCTGGCGGTCCTGGCGGGCCACGTGCGTCGGTGCGTCCATGACGTAGAGGACGGCGATCGTCTTGAGCAGGGTCACCTCGGCCTGCGCCTGCGGCGGGATGATGAGCTGCCCGTGCTGGCGGCCGAGCAGTTCCTGCCCTGCTGTGGCGCCGACGGTGGCGCCGACGTAACGGCCGACCAGTTCGGAGGTCATGCGTTTGAGGTCCGCGTAGCCGGCGAGTGAGAGGTCGAAGTCGGCGGCCCTGCTGACGACGGGGAGCTGGCGGAGGGAGTCGGCGGCGTCGACAAGCGATTCGGGGGTGCCGCCGAAGGCGCGGGCCCCCTTCTCCGCCAGGGCGGCGAGTTCGACCAGGTCCCACAGGACGTGGAGGGTGATGCGTCCGGAGACGATGCCGTCCTCGACGTCGTGGACGGAGTAGGCGATGTCGTCGGCCCAGTCCATGGTCTGCGCCTCCATGGAGGGCAGGTCGTCGGTGTGGCCCGCGCGCAGCCACTCGAGGATGTGCGCGTCCTCGTCGTAGCAGCCGTATTTGCGGTTGACGGTGCCGTCGGGGTTGGTGCGGGTGCGCGGGTACTTGCACGCGGCGTCGAGGGCGGCGCGGGTGAGGTTGAGTCCGTGGCTCTCCCCCTCCGCGGAGACGGTCTTCGGCTCGAGGCGGGTGAGGATGCGCAGGGTCTGCGCGTTGCCCTCGAAGCCGCCGCAGTCGGCGGCGACCTCGTTGAGCGCGACCTCGCCGTTGTGTCCGTAGGGCGGGTGGCCGATGTCATGGGTGAGGCCGGCCATCTCGCAGAGGTCGGGGTCCAGGCCGAGTCCGGAGCCGATGCCGCGGGAGATCTGTGCGACCTCCAGCGAGTGGGTGAGGCGGGTGCGCGGGGTGTCGCCGTCGCGGGGGCCGACGACCTGGGTCTTGTCGGCGAGGCGTCGGAGAGCGGCGGAGTGGAGGACGCGGGCCCGGTCGCGGCCGAAGTCACCGCGGTGGTCGGCCTGCGAGTCCTCGAACTCACTGCCCTTCGGGGCTTCTGCGTACCGACGTTCCGTGTCGGCTGACGAGTAGGCGTACATCGGTCCTCTCACTTATCGGTCAGTGCGTCGTGACGCGCCCGACGCGAGGGGCGCAGGCCGGCCTCCAGCCTGCGCAGCATTCCCTCCAGCCTATCCGCCGCCCCCTCCCCCAGGACGCGGGACACATCGACGACCAGCATCCCGCCGACCTCGTGCGCCAGGGTCCGCCACCACGCGGGCGTCGGGAAGTGGGAGGGGCTGGTCCGCGTCGGTGACGCCACCGCCTCCATCCCCGCCTGCCGCGCGAGGATCTCCGCCCGCAGCGCGTGGTTCGGGTCCGTCACGATGATCGCCCGCCCCACCTCGTGCCTCCCCACCAGGGCGGCGTAGGAACCCTGCGTGTCGTTGCCGTCCGGCACCGGTGTCACCGCCTCCGCCGGCACCCCACGCTCGACGAGGTAGCGTTTCCCCACCTCCGCCTCGGTGAAGCGGTCCCCGGGGAGTTTCCCACCGAGGGGGTACACATGCTTCGCGACGCCCGCCTCCCACAACCCCACCGCATGATCCAGGC
Source organism: Corynebacterium sp. (assembly GCF_012838985.1). Taxonomy (GTDB): domain Bacteria; phylum Actinomycetota; class Actinomycetes; order Mycobacteriales; family Mycobacteriaceae; genus Corynebacterium. The sequence goes on from NZ_DUOE01000067.1 coordinate 11,048, forward strand.
GGGCCGCGAACTGGCGGGAGGGGGTGCCGTCGTACTGGGCCGTCCCCAGGATGACGAGGGAGTCGGCGGGGGCGGGACGACGGCGGCGTCGGTAAGGATGCAGCAGGATACGGATCACGTCACAGACGGTAGTCTGGGCGACATGAAACGCATGCTGCCCCGCCCGAAAACTCTGGCCGCCGCCGCGGTGATCGGTGCTGCCGCGCTGGTCAGCGCCGCCCCGCTGACGACCGCGCTGGCCAGCCCGCAGGTGCTCGCCCAGGCACCCGACACCGCCGTGGCCCCCGAACGCCTCTCCTCCCCGGTCACCGACTACTCCGGGGTCCTCGACGCCGCCCAGAGCGCCGACCTCACCGACAAGATCCAGCAGCACAAGATCGACGCACACAAGTCGATCTTCGTGGTCTTCCTCCCCAGCTTCGGCGGCCTCAGCCCCGAGGAGTGGACCGACCAGGCCGTGGCACTCAACGGCGAGGGCAACACCGTCGTCATGGCCGTTGCCACCGAGGACCGTCAGTTCGGCATCAACGGCGGCGACGACTGGCCCCAGCCCGAGGTGGACCGCATGGCCGACGCCGCCTACCCCTCCCTGGTCAACTCCGACTGGTACGGCGCCGCCGACGCGGCGGTGAACGCCGCGGTCACCTCCGGTGAGATGTCCGGCGAGTCCCTGGCCTGGCTCGGCGGTGGCGCCGCAGCAGCCGTCGCGGCCGGTGGCGGCATCTACGCCTACTCCCGACGCAAGCGGAAGCAGACCTCCGCCGCCGTCCTCCAGGACTCCCGCGCCATCGACCCCTCCGACACCCGCCGCCTCGCGTCCCTGCCGATGGAGACCCTCGAGCAGCTCGCCCACGAGGAGCTCGTCTCCACCGATGAGTCGATCCGCCGCGGCCGCGAGGAACTCGACCTGGCGATCGCCGAGTTCGGCCCCGAGCGCACCCGCTCCTTCACCAGGGCGATGAACAACTCCACGACCACCCTGCAGAAGGCCTTCGCCCTGCAGCAGCGTCTCAACGACTCCATCCCGGAGACCGAGGCCGAGCGCCGCTCCATGCTGGTCTCCATCATCTCCTCCTGCGGCCAGGCCGACAACGCCCTCGACACCGAAGCCGCCGCCTTCGCCGACATGCGCAACCTGCTGGCCACCGCCGACCGCAAGATCGACGAGCTCACCCAGCGCACCGTCGACCTGCGCACCCGTCTCCCACGCGCCGCAGAACAGCTCGCGGGTCTGCGCGACCGCTACTCGGACGACGTGCTCGAGTCGATCACCGACAACGTCGACCTGTCCTCCGCCTCCCTCGACGAGGCCGAGAAGTCCCTGGCCGTCGCCCGCGAACTCGAGGCGCGGCCGGCCGGTGAGCAGGCCGGACTCGTCGACGCCATCCGCGACTCCGAGCACGCCATCGAGGTCGCCGACCGGCTGCTCGGCGGCATCGAGCGTGCCGACGACAACATCGCCACCGCCCAGGCCGGCCTCGGTGACCTGCTCATCGAGGTCGAGGACGAGATCCGGGAGGCCGGTGACCTCAAGCGCCGCGGCATCTCCGAGGGAGCCCGCGCCGACTGGGAGAAGCTCGACGAGGTCGTCGGCCGCGCCATCACCGTGGTCGAGCAGGCCCGCGCCCAGTCCACGACGGACCCGCTCGGCGCCTACACCGTGCTCACCGACATCGACGGCGAGCTCGACGAGCAGCTCGACCGCGTCCGGGAGTCCACCGCCGACCAGACCCGCCAGCTGCAGATCCTCGACCAGCAGCTCCACTCCGCGGGCTCCGCGATCCAGTCCGCCGAGGACTTCATCGCCTCCCGGGGCCGGGTCATCAAGGCGGAGGCACGCACCATGCTCGCCGACGCCAAGCGGCTCCAGGCGCAGTCCCTCCAGATGCGCACCTCCGAGACCCGGCAGGCGATCGAGCATGCGCGGCAGGCGGCGAGCGTCGCCAAGCGGGCCCTCAAGCGTGCGCAGTCGGACTACAACGACTACCAGCGCCGCCAGCAGGCGAACTACCGCGGGCGCGGTGGCGGAGGGAACATGGGCGGCATCATCACCGGCATGGTCATCAACGAGATCCTCTCCGGCGGCGGCCGGGGAGGCGGTTTCGGTGGTGGCTTCGGTGGTGGAGGCGGCGGCGGGTTCGGCGGAGGCGGCGGCGGAGGCTTCCGCGGCGGCTCCTTCTAGGCACGCCGGAACCCCGGCCTGATCAGCAGTTGACCAGGCCGCGGGCCGAGAACCTGCGTATCGGGTGCGGGTTCACCCGCGGCGGGCCACCGTCGGGCGGGTGGAAGACCACCCCACCCGGGGACCGTTCCACCCGACCGTTCCGGGGTGGTTTCCCCGGGTCATCGTCGTTGAGGCCGTTGTGCTTCGGGCACAGCATCGTCATGTTGACCGTGTTGGTCTCCCCGCCCTGCTTCCACGCCCGGACATGGTGCACCTCGCACTGGTCCGCCGGCGTCGGGCACAACGCCTCGCACGTCAACGACTCCGTGGCGAGCATCATCCGCTGCTTCGGCGAGGCCGTGCGCTCCGAGCGGTACGCATTCACCGGACCCGACACCGGGTCGTAGATCCCGGCGATGTGGTACTCCGCGGTGACCTGCTCCACCAGCTCCCTGCCGGTCATCGTGGTGCCGTCGGTCAGGCCGAAGACGGTCTCATCCCCCTCCTGGCGCAGCACCTTCGCCCACTCCGGCAACGGCACCACCACGTACGGGACCGGGGCGACCGGGCCTACCCCGCCACCGCCCTGGGAGGACATGAAGGCGTCGAACATCGCCTGCTCATACCCCAGGCGCGGATCCTCCCGCCGCAGCTCCGCAGCGGCGACCCGTACCGTGCCCAGCAGCCCCTCGATGACGCGCTCCGGGCCGGTGACGGTGAAGGTGCGCAGCCCGGCCGCATCGGTGTTCTTCCCGCCCTTCAGGGCCCTCTTCCCCCAGGCCTTCTTCTCCGCGTCCCCGACCTGCCGGTTGTACGCACGCACCACCGCGGCGGCCGCCCGGTCGATCTCCGCGACCGTGCCCCGCAGGCCGCACAACTCGACGCGGAGCTCCCACTGCGACACCTCTGCCCCGCGCAGCAGTTTCTTCGTGTGTTTCTCCACCACCGCCACTGCATCCAGCGACAGTCCGGCGGCCGCGGCCACCGCCGCGGACTGCAGTCCCCGCTGCCGGGTGGGGCCGAAATAGGTCCGGGCGAGTGTGTCCCAGGCACCGGCGTCCCGGACACCCAGCAGGTCGAGGTCGTCGAGGGTGACGGTGCCGGAGAAGATGTCCTCCAGCACCGTCATGGCCCGCAGGGCCGTCAACGCCTCGATGGTGTTCATGCCCCGGACGATAAACCGGAAGGGAGGGGGCGTCGAGAAGCATGGTCCGTGGGCTGTGGACAACCCCCGCTTGTCCACAGAAACGCCGCCCCGCCGAGTTCCCCGCTTGACAATCCCCCGGTGTCGGCTACACCCGCGGGCGGCGCACCGGGGAGTCCACGAGCACGCAGCCCCACGACAGGAACACCGCGTCGATGGGCGGCAGATCGTCGTAGGTGGGACCGGCGTGCAGTTCGACGCGGCCGGAGATCAGCGGGCGGACGCGGGCGACCATGCCGCCGGTGGCGTCGATGATGCTGCGCTCCTTCCGCCAGATGCTGGTGCGGCGCAGCTCGTAGAGCCGGCCGGCGCAGTCGGCGTAGAGGGTGCCCACGGTGAAACCGTTCTGGGCGAGCGTGAACACGCGGCCGTCGCCGGTCGTGGCCCGGGCCCGGAACTGGATGGGGCCGGGGTCGGACTCGACGAGGAGGCGTTCCGAGCCGAAGAAGATGACGTCGGAACGGACGGCGGCGACGCGGTTGCGGTGGGCGTCGAGAAGCTCGTTGCCCTCCCAGCACCACGGACCGGCGGGGCGTTCCTCGGTCTCCATCTGCCTAGAGGAGGAACGCCAGGATCGCGATGACGGACATGATCGCCAGCGTGGCGATGACCATCATCGTGGAGCGGAACAGGCGGGTCTCCAGGACCAGCCTGGTCAGCCAGCTGAGGCCGACGACCACGTCGGCGGGCAGGTCGGTCTCACCCTCGAACTCGAGGATGGCCTTGCGCACGCCGTTGTTGCCGCCGGAGAACTGGCCGACCTTGTTGCCGTTCTCGTCGTCGATGATCCAGTTGTTGGACGACTCGTTGACGAGGACGAAGCTCCGGGCACCGACGGACACCGGGATCGACTTGTCCTTCTTGAAGTTCGCCGTGGCGGTGACCACGGGGGCGTCGAGAAGCGTGGCGATGGCACCGGTCTCCGCGTCGAAGTTCAGTGTCCACCGCTCACCGGCGACGTCGGCGGAGGTCTTGTCGAATCGGGCAAGCACCTCCGGACCGCCCTCCGCGAGGAGGACGGGATGCTCGACGTCGCTGCGGTCCCAGCTGGTGTAGTGCATGACTAGCAACCGACGAGGCGGGTGGCCAGGTAGTCCTGCAGGTCCTCGATCTTCACGCGCTCCTGCTCCATGGAGTCACGCTCACGGACGGTCACGGCGTTGTCCTCGAGGGTGTCGAAGTCGACGGTGACGCAGAACGGGGTGCCGATCTCGTCCTGACGACGGTAGCGGCGGCCGATCGCACCGGAGGTGTCGTACTCGATGTTCCACAGCTGACGCAGCTGCGCGGCGATCTTCTCGGCCGGCTCAGCCAGCTCCTGCTTCCTGGACAGCGGCAGGACGGCGACCTTCACCGGGGCGAGACGACGGTCGAGCTTGAGCACGGTGCGGGTGTCGACGCCGCCCTTGGCGTTCGGGGCCTCATCCTCGGTGTAGGCGTCGACGAGGAACGCCATGAAGGCGCGGCCCAGGCCGGCGGCCGGCTCGATGACGTAGGGAATCCAGCGCTCGTTGGTCTCCTGGTCGAAGTAGGACAGGTCCTCGCCGGTGGCCTCGGAGTGGACCTTCAGGTCGTAGTCCGTGCGGTTGGCGATGCCCTCCAGCTCGCCCCACTTGGTGCCCTTGAAGTTGTAGGCGTACTCGATGTCGACGGTGCGCTTGGCGTAGTGGGACAGGGCCTCCTTCGGGTGCTCGTAGAAGCGGAGGTTGTCACGGTTGATGCCCAGGTCGACGTACCACTCGAAGCGCTCGTCGATCCACTTCTGGTGCCACTCCTCATCGGTGCCCGGCTCGACGAAGAACTCCAGCTCCATCTGCTCGAACTCGCGGGTACGGAAGATGAAGTTGCCCGGGGTGATCTCGTTGCGGAAGGACTTGCCGATGTTGGCGATGCCGAACGGCGGCTTCATGCGCGCGGAGGTCATGACATTCTTGAAGTTGACGAAGATGCCCTGTGCGGTCTCCGGACGGATGTAGTGCAGGCCCTCCTCATCGTCGACCGGGCCGAGGAAGGTCTTCAGCAGGCCGGAGAAGGGGCGCGGCTCGGTCCAGTTGCCCGGCTGGCCGGTCTCCGGGTCGTTGATGTCGGCGAGGCCGTTGGCCGGCGGGTGGCCGTGCTTCTCCTCGTACGCCTCCAGCAGGTGGTCAGCGCGGTAACGCTTGTTGGTGTGGAGGGACTCCACCAGCGGGTCGGTGAAGACCTCGACGTGGCCGGAGGTCACCCACACCTGACGCGGCTGGATGATGGACGTGTCGACACCGACGACGTCAGGACGGGAGGTGACCATGTGACGCCACCACTGGCGCTTGATGTTCTCCTTGAGTTCGACACCGAGCGGACCGTAGTCCCATGCGGAACGGGAACCGCCGTAGATCTCGCCTGCCTGGAACACGAATCCGCGACGCTTGCACAGGTTGATGACGGTATCGATGACGGACGCCATGTGGCTTCAGACTCCTCTGGTAGGGGATAAGTCGTTGATGATTCACAACGAGTCTAGCCGCACCCCGTCCGCCCGGTCATCAGGGGGTTGACCGGGCCACATGGGACAATGGTCGTGTCCGCGGAAACCCCACCCATTCAAACCCGTACAGGGGCAGAATGCGGGGACAACTTTCGCACGATAAGGCAAATGTCTAGAGTGATATACGGTACAGGTATAATCTAGAAACCAGCATGTCTGAGCACTTATGCCGGCAAAAGCAGAACATTACTAATATTACCTATGGTCTAGAACGGAACCCCTGCTGTCCGTTCGGACCTGTTTCACAAAGAATTGGGCTGGGATGAACACCTATTCGGACACTGATCTTGACGCCGCCGAAGTCATCATCGGCGCGCTTGATTCTCGCCTGCGGGTGCAGATCATCTGGCGTCTGTCCATCCGCGACCACTTCGTCCACGAGCTCGTGGACGGTCTCGGGAAGTCCCAGCCGCTCATCTCCCAGCATCTCCGCGTGCTCAAGCGCTCCGGCATCGTCGATTCCGAGCGTCGGGGCCGCGAGGTCATCTACCGCCTCGTCCTCCCGGAGGTCGCCGACCTCATCGGTGCCGCGGTGACCCTGGGTCTCCACGCCCGGGAGATGCAGGCCGCCGCAGCCGACGCGAACAAGCCCGCCGACGAGAAGACCTCCCTGGCGTCGGTGGTCAAGATCGGCCACGTCGACGAGTCCCGTGGCTCCGGAACCGAGGAGGACGTGGTCGGCCAGGTCGCCCACGCCCCGGCCGCCGCCGCCGCGACCCCGGGGCTGGAGACCATCCCGGACCCCTCCCCCACCCCGCCCATGCCCGCCTCTTTCTCCTGATCCCCGCCGTTCACGCTGCCTCAATCGGCCGCAGCGTACATAATGGGCTGTGTACTCGATCCCTTTTCCAGGAAGAACCCGTACATGTCTCCCTTGCCTTCCGGTGTGCCGAAGCTGGGCGCCCGCAACACCCGCCAGCGCACCGCAGTGATCAACGTCCTCTCCGAGATCGACACGTTCGCGTCGGCCAAGGAGATCCACCGTGAGCTGGAGGACCGGGATCAGCAGGTGGGTCTGACCACCGTCTACCGCACCCTGCAGTCCCTCGCCGAGATCGAGGCGGTGGATGTCCTCCACATGGCCACCGGCGAAACCCTCTACCGGCAGTGTGTCTCCCCCCACCATCATCACCACCTGGTGTGCACCGGCTGCGGTCGCACCGAGGAGATCGGGGGCGGTACCGTCGAGACGTGGGCGAAGGCCGTCGCCGAGGAGCACGGCTTCGAGCTGACGGGACACGACGCCGAGATCTACGGCCGCTGCCCCGCCTGCCGTGCCGCCGCGGAGAAGGAGAACTAGCCCACCACGGTGCCGAACGCCACGCCCAGCAGATAGGTGATGCCCGCGGCCCCCAGGCCGATGGCGAGCTGGCGCATCGCACGCCCGAGCGGCGCCCGGCCGGAGAGCACGCCGACGACACCGCCGGTGAACATCAGCGCACCGGACACGAGGACGGCGGCGATGAGCGCCCCGAGAACCGGCGACGCCCCGAAGATGAACGGGATGATCGGGATGAACGCACCGCCCGCGAAGAACAGGAAGCTCGAGCCGGCGGCCGTCCACGGGGAGCCGACGACCTCGCCGGCGTTGACCGGCTCCACGTCGTGGCGGGCGTCGGGGCTGTCCTCGCGGTCGAGGCCGATGGCCTGCTCCAGCGCCATGCGGGAGAACTCGGCCTTGGCCTTGGCGGCGGCCTCCTTCTCCCCCATCCCGCGCGCCCGGTAGACCAGCGCCAGCTCATTGGCGTTGACGTCCAGGGAGGGCAGCAGCGTGTGCGCCTTGGGGTGCGGGGTGGACGCCTCGAGCAGTTCCTTCTGCGAGCTGACGGAGACGTACTCACCGGCGGCCATGGACAGGGCTCCGGCGAGCAGACCGGAGATACCGGTCAGCAGGATCATGTTCGAGGACACACCCGAACCCATGACACCGACGACGAGCGCCAGGTTGGACACCAGGCCGTCGTTCGCGCCGAAGACGGCGGCGCGGAAACCGCCGGACATCTGCTCACGGCCCCGGGCGGCCAGGCCGCGCACGACCTCGGCGTGGATGCGTTCATCCGCGGCGATCTGCGGGGAGGCGTCCTCGTCCTTGATGTAGGGGCTGCGGGACTCGGCGGTCTGCATGAGGGCGAGGGTGAACACGGAGCCGAAGTGCCGGGCCATGAAGCCCATGATGCGGGTGTTCAGGTCCGGGTTGCGGGGGAAGCCGACGTACTCGCCGAGCTTCTCCCGCCAGAACTGCTCGTGGCGGGACTCGGATTCCGCGAGTGCGAGCAGGATCTCCCGTTCCTCACCAGTCTTCTTGCGAGCCAGTTCCCGGTAGAGGGCGGCCTCCGCACGTTCGTTGGCCAGATAGCGGCGCCACTTGCTGATCTGCGCCGGAGTGGGCTCGGTGGTGGGGGGAACCTTGTACACCACGGGGTATCGTCTCTCTTCTACTGCTGCTTCACGCCACCGAAACGACGGTCACGCGAAGCGTACTCAACCACAGCATCGTACAGATCCTGGGGAGTGAAGTCGGGGAACAGCTTGTCCTGGTAGACCATCTCAGCGTACGCGGACTGCCAGAGCAGGAAGTTGGAGGTCCGCTTCTCCCCCGACGGCCGCAGGAAGAGATCCACGTCAGGCATGTCCGGTTCGTCCAGGAAGGAGGAGAACGTCTTCTCCGTGATCTGCTCCGGGCGCAGCTCCCCAGCGGCGGCCCGGCGGGCGATCTCCCGGGCGGCGTCGACGAGTTCGGCGCGGCCGCCGTAGTTGACGCACATGGCCAGGGTCATGCGGGTGTTGTCCTTCGTCAGCTCCTCGGCGGTCTCGAGTTCGCGGATGACGGTGCGCCACAGGCGGGGGCGGCGGCCGACCCAGCGCACGCGCACGCCCTTCTCGTGGAGGATGTCCCGCTGGCGGCGCAGCACGTCCCGGTTGAATCCCATGAGGAAGCGCACCTCTTCCGCGGAGCGGCGCCAGTTCTCCGTCGAGAAGGCGTAGGCCGAGAGGTACGGCACGCCGAGGGCGAGGCAGGCGTCGACGACGTCCATGAGGACCGCTTCACCGCGCTTGTGTCCCTCGGTGCGCTTGAGGCCCCGCTGCTGGGCCCACCGCCCGTTGCCGTCCATGACCAGGGCGATGTGGTCGGGGATGAACTGGGCCGGGATGTCCGGAGGAGTTGGAGGAGTCACGCAGACAAGTCTACGTCTGGTCCATCACGCCCAGGCTGGTGACCTTCTGTTCCAGGTGCCACTGCAGGTGTGCCCTGGTCAGACGGTGTGCGACGGCACTGAGATGCGGTTGCTTACCGACGACCTCCCGCACCGCCGGCCAGTGCGCATTGTTGAGCAGCCACATGAGGTGCAGGGACTCCTCTGGAACCTCCGCCGACCCCGGTGGGCGGCACTGCACGCAGGCGGCCCCACCCACCGCGGGGTGGAAGGCGTGGTGCGGGCCGGGTGTCCCGCACTGGGCGCAGTCGAAGAGGCTCGGGGCCCAGCCGGCGTGGGTCATGGCCTGCAGCAGGAAGGCGTCGAGCACCACCGTCGGATGGTCGGTGGTCTGCATGCGGGCCAGGGTCTCGGTGAGGTGGTCGAAGAGCCACGGGTCCCCGTCGTGGGCGAGCCGCTCCGCGGTCTCGAGGGCCGCGCAGGCCGCGGTGTAGCGCTCGTAGTCGTCGATGATGCCGCTGCCGTAGAACGCCACCGTGTCCGCCCCCGTGATGGACTCGAGGTTGCGGCCCGGGTAGAGCTGCACGTCGATGTCCACGAAGTGCTGGAGCCGCGACCCGAAGCGGGACTTCGCGCGCCGCACCCCCTTCGCGACGCCGCGCTTCACCCCGTGGTTGCGGGTCAGCAGCACGATGATGCGGTCGGCCTCGCCGAAATCGTAGGTCCGCACCACCAGGGCGCGGTCCCGGTACGGCTGGGCACGCACCTAGAACCCCAGGCGGCCCAGAGACTTCGGGTCGGACTGCCAGTTCTTCAGCACCTTGAGACGCAGGTCCAGGAACACATTCCGGCCCAGCAGCTTGATGATCTCCTGGCGCGAGTTGTGGATGATCCGGCCGAGACGACGCCCGTCACGCCCCTGGATGATGGACTTCTGGCCCTCCCGCTCCAGGTAGATGATCGCGTGGATGGTCGTCTTCCCGTGCTCGTCGTAGATCTCGTCCACCTCGACCGCCACCGAGTGCGGCAGCTCGTCCTTGAGGCCGCTCAACGCCGCCTCACGGATGAGCTCGGAGATGCGCTTCTCCGTCTCCTCGTCGGTGACGTGGTCGTCCGGGTAGAACTTGGGCCCCTCGGGGAGGAGGGACGTGATGACGTCGAGAAGCACGTCCACCTGGGTGCCGTCCTGTGCGGAGACCGGCACCACCTCGGACTCCCCGCCGAGCAGCTCGTGCAGCGCGAGCAGCTGCGCACCGACCTGGTCCTTCGACGCCTTGTCCAGCTTGGTGACGATGCCGATGATCGGCGTATCCGGCACCACGCTGCGCAGATTCTCCAGGATCCAACGGTCGCCGGGGCCGATCTTCTCGTCCGCCGGGACGGTGAAACCGATGAGGTCGACGTCCGCGTAGGTGTCCTTGACCATCTCGTTGAGCCGCTCACCCAGCAGCGTGCGCGGCTTGTGCAGACCCGGGGTGTCCACGACCACGATCTGCGCGTCCTCCCGGTGGACGAGCCCACGGATCGGGTGGCGCGTGGTCTCCGGCTGGTTGGCGGTGATGGCGATCTTCTCCCCCACCAGCGCATTGGTGAGGGTGGACTTGCCGGTGTTGGGCCGGCCGACGAAGCTGACGAAGCCGGAGCGGAAACCCTCCGGGGTGTCGGTGAATGAGCTGATGGGGACTCCTTGGTCCTGGGGAATGATGGTGTTCAGATTACCTGACCTGCGTGACCTCGAACTGCATCCGCGGATTCGCGTAGGCGTCCTGGGACTCGATGAGCAGCAGCTCGCGGGAATCGGCCCGGTAGGTGTTCTCGACGAGGTCGAAGACGGAGGAGGCCGTCTTCGCCAGGGCGTCGGCGGCGTCCCCGGTGGAGACGTAGTGGCCGGTGAACAGCGCGGCGGTGACGTCACCGGAGCCGTTGCGCTTGAAGGGCAGGTACGGGGTCTGGACGAGCCAGGCCCCGGAGTCGTTGACCGCCAGCATCTCGATGGTGTTCTCCGGGCGGTCCGGGCGCTCCACCGAGGTGACCAGCACGGTCGACGGACCCATCTCCCGCGCGGCGTCCACCGCCTCGAGGGTGGACTCCAGGCAGCTGGCCTCCCGGCCGGTGAGATAGCCCAGCTCGAACTGGTTCGGGGTGATGATGTCGGCCACCGGGACCACCCGGTCACGCAGCAGCGGCGGGATGAGGTCGGAGACGTGGCAGCCCGACTTCGCGTTGCCCATCACCGGGTCACAGGCGTAGACGGCCTGCGGGTTGGCGGCCTTGACCTTCGCCACGGCGTCGATGATGACGTCCGCGATCTCCGCACCACCCTGGTAACCGGAGAGCACCGCGTCGACCTCCCCGAGGACACCGCGTTCCTCGATGCCCGTGATGATCTCCGCCACCTCGGAGGCCGGGATCATCGGACCCCGCCACGCCCCGTAACCGGTGTGGTTGGAGAAGTTGACGGTGTAGACCGGCCACACCTCATGCCCCAGACGCTGGAGCGGGAAGACGGCGGCGGAGTTGCCGACGTGGCCGTACGCCACGGAGGACTGGATCGAGAGGATGTTCACGCCCGTCATTGTGCTCCCCCACGGGGGGAAAAACAATCAGCCGGCGTCGTCTTCCTCCACCGGGCGTTCCAGCACCTCGACGACGACCGACCGGACACGTATCCGGCCCCGGCGGTCGCGGCCGCCCTCGGCGGTCAGGCGCAGCCCGCAGGTCTCCACCGTGGCGTCCGGCAGGGGCACGCGCCCCAGCTCATAACCGATGAGACCGGCGACGGATTCGACCTGGTCCTCGATCTCCTCGGTGAACTCGATGTCGATGTCGTGGTCGTCGTGGATCTCGTCGGCGAGGTCCTCCAGCGACAGACGCGAGACCGCCCGGTAGGTGCGCGGCCCGATCTTCTCGATCGGCGCGACCTCCGCGACGTCGTACTCGTCGGCGATCTCACCGACGATCTCCTCGAGGATGTCCTCCATGGTGATCAGGCCGGCGATGCCGCCGTACTCGTCGACGAGCATGGCCATGTGGATCTTGTCGCGCTGCATCTCATGGAGCAGCTCATCGAGGTTCTTCGAGTCGGGGACGAAGGTCGGCGGGCGCATGACCTCGGTGACCGCGACGGACGCGCCGCCGTCGGTGAGGTGGTACGTGTGACGCACCAGGTCCTTGATGTAGACGATGCCGAGGATGTCGTCGATGTTCTCACCGACGACGGGCACCCGCGAGTGGCCCGAACGCACGCACAGGGTGGTCGCCTGGCCGGCGTGCTTGCCCTCCTCGATCCAGATCATCTCGGTGCGCGGCACCATGACCTGACGGGCGGTGGTCGACGCGAGGTCGAACACCGACTGGATCATGCGGCGCTCCTCGAGCTCCACGATGCCGTGCTCCAGGGCGATGTCGACCATCTCCCGGAGCTCCACCCCGGCGGCGTACGGGCCGTCCCGGAAACCGCTGCCCGGGGCGATGAGGTTGCCCACCCAGATGAGCACCCGTGCCACCGGGCCGAGGACGAACGCCGTGCCCTGCAGCACCATCGCGGAACGCAGGGAGATGGAGTACGGGTTCTTGCGGCCCATGGTGCGGGCGAAGACACCGACCACGGCGTAGGTGAACAGGGCGACCACCACGATGGCGATCGTGATGGCCCACCCGTCCGAGGCGATGAGCTCCCTCGCGAGGGCGGCGGCGAAGACGGCGGCGGTGGCGTCGAGAAGCGTCTTGAGCAGGATGAGCAGGTTGATGTTGTCCGCGCGGTGCTCGACGACCTTGAGCAGCGACCGTGCGCCACCGACCTCGTCCTTGACCATGCCCTCGACGCGGGCACGGGAGATGGAGCTGACGGCGGACTCGACGGTGCCGACCAGGCCCGCCAGAGCCAACGCCAGCAGCGTCACTCCACCGAACCAGATGACATCCGTGTCCATCAGGCCTCACCGGCGGGTTCGCCGATGGCCGGGATGCCTCCCCCGGGGACGATCTCGTCGAGGGCCTCGCGGTCCGCGGCGGAGGGGAAGGCCTGCGCGCCGGTCGGCTTCGGCTGGTACTCGACGCCGCGGCGGGCCACGTCGTCGTACCAGTCGGCGAGCAGCTCGTTCTGCAGGGCGAACATCTCCTGCTCCTCGGCCGGGGTGGCGTGGTCGTAGCCCAGCAGGTGCAGGCAGCCGTGCACGGTGAGCAGGGCCAGCTCGTGGTCGAGGCCGTGGCCGGCGGCGGTCGCCTGCTTCGCGGCGAACTCGGGGCACAGCACGATGTCACCGAGCAGCGCCGGGCCGGGGTGCTTCGAGTCGGGGCGGCCGCCGAGGGCGGTGCCGGAACCCGGGGTGAGCTCGTCCATGGGGAAGGTCATCACGTCGGTGGGGCCGTCCAGGTCGAGCCAGCGCACGTGGAGGTCCGTGATCGTCTTCAGGTCGACGATGTGGATGGACGCCTCCGCATCGGGGTGGATGTCCATCTCGCCGAGGGCGAAGGAGGCGACGTCGATGAGCATCTCCTCGTTGACGCCCGCGTACCCGGATTCGTTGAAGACCTCGATGCTCATGACTGCACTTTCTCCTCGTAGGTGTCGTAGGCGTCGACGATGCGGCCGACGAGTGAGTGACGGACGACGTCCCTGCTCGACAGCTCCGAGAAGTGGATGCCCTCCACCCCGCGGAGGATGTGGCGGACCAGACGCAGGCCCGACTTCTGGCCGGTCGGCAGGTCCACCTGTGTGATGTCCCCGGTGACGATCATCTTGGACCCGAAGCCCAGGCGGGTGAGGAACATCTTCATCTGCGCGGGCGTCGTGTTCTGGGCCTCGTCGAGGATGACGAAGGCGTCGTTGAGGGTGCGGCCACGCATGTACGCCAGCGGGGCGACCTCGATGACACCGGCCTCGATGAGCTTGGGGATCATCTCCGGGTCGAGCATGTCACGCAGCGCGTCGTAGAGCGGACGCAGGTAGGGGTCGATCTTGTCGCTCAGGGTGCCCGGCAGGAAGCCGAGCTTCTCCCCGGCCTCGACGGCGGGGCGGGTGAGGATGATGCGGGTGACCTGCTTCGACTGCAGCGCCTGCACGGCCTTCGCCACCGCCAGGTAGGTCTTGCCGGAGCCGGCGGGGCCGACGCCGAAGACGATGGTGTGCTCGTCGATCGCGTCAACGTACTCCTTCTGCCCCAGGGTCTTGGGGCGGACGGTCTTGCCGCGGCGGGAGACGATGTCGCTGGCCAGGACCTCGGCGACGGACTGCGGGGCCTCGACGGTGACGATCGACACCGCGTGCTTCACCGAGTCCGGGGAGATGACGTGCCCGCGGCGGGCGATCGACTCCAGCTCCTCGAGCACCTTCACCGCGCGGGCGACCTCATGGTCCGGTCCGGTGACGGTGACGAGGTGTCCGCGGGCGTGGAAGTCCGCGTCGATCTGGTTGTCGAGGACCCGCAGGTTCCCGTCGTTGATGCCGAGCACCGACTGGGCGTACGCCGAATCGAGCTCGACCTTCCTCGTGATGACCTCTGCTGCCACGGAGTACGGCGCCTGCTTTCTTCTCGAAACGTTTAGGGGAACTCTACCAGCGGCCCGTGAGCACTCCGATGGCCGACAGGGCCACCATCGACGCACTCGCCGTGCGCAGTACCTCGGGGCCCAGTTTCACGGCCCGCGCCCCCGCGTCGGTGAGCTTCGCCAGCTCCTCCGGGCCGATGCCGCCCTCGGGTCCGACGATGAGCACGAGCTCATCGACGTCGAGGTCGATCTCCCGCAGCGGGGTCGCCGACTCCTCGTGGAGGACCAGCGCGGGACGCCCGGCGATGAGCTCGGCCAGCTGCGCCGTGGTCACCGGCTCCCGGACCGTCGGGATGCGGGTCCGGCGCGACTGCTTCGCCGCCGCCAGCGCCGCCGCCTCCCACTTGGCCACACCCTTGGCGGCCTTCGGTCCGACCCACTTAGCGACGCAGCGCTCCGCCTGCCACGGCACGATCTCATCGGCCCCGGCCTGCGTCGCCAGGTCGACGGCCAGCTCGGAGCGGTCCGCCTTGGGCAGGGCCTGCACGACGGTCACCGCCGGACGCGGCTGCGTGTCGACGCCCACCTCCTCCACCTCCCCCGTCAGCTCCTCCCTGCCACGGGTGGCGGTGACGGTGACGGTGGCGTGGGTCCCGCGGCCGTCGACGAGCATGATCTGCTCGCCGGGCTGGATCCTCTTGACGGTGACCGCGTGCCGCCCCTCCGGGCCGGCCAGAGTGACCGTCCCCTCGAAGGGGCCGGGGTGGACGAAGACGGGCAGACTCATCGGTTACGGAACTTGCTCTTCAGCCGGGAGAAGAAGCCGCCGTCATCCTCGCCCTCGCGGTTGACGCGGGAGGACTCGTTGCGGTGCGCGCGGATCTGCTCGAGGAGCTCGCGGGTGCGGTCGTCGAGCTCGGTGGGGATGAACACCTGGACGTGGGCGTAGAGGTCGCCGCGCCCCTCGGTGCGCAGGTGCGGCATGCCCTCGCCGACGAGGTGGATCTGATCGGAGGGCTGGGTGCCGGCCGGGATGTCGATGATGAGGTCCTCGCCCTTGAGGTCCTCGAGGGTGACCTGCGCCCCCAGGGCGGCGTCGACGGCCGGGACGCGGACGGTGACGTGCAGGTTGTCCCCCTCCCGGTGGAACACCGGGTGCGGACGGGTGGAGACCTCCACGTAGAGGTCACCGGCCGGGCCACCACCGTGGCCGACCTCGCCCTGCCCCGCCATGCGGATGCGCATGCCGTTGCTGATGCCGGCCGGGACGTTGACCACCAGGTCACGGCGCTTCTTCACGCGACCACCACCGGAGCAGCGGGTGCAGGGGTCCTGGATGATCTCGCCGTAGCCGTCACACGCCGGGCAGGGACGCGAGGTCATGATGTTGCCCAGGAAGGAACGCTGCATCTCCTGCACCTCACCCTGACCGTGGCACTGGCCACAGGTGACGGGCTTCGACCGGGACTCCGAACCGGAGCCCGCGCAGTGGTCGCACACCACGGCGGTGTCGACGGTGATGTCCTTCTTCACACCCGCGAAAGCCTCCTCGAGGGTGATCGAGGCCCGCAGCAGGGCGTCATTACCCGGCTGGACACGGGACCGCGGACCACGGGCCCCGCCCGCGCCGCCACCGAAGAAGGCCTCGAAGATGTCACCGAAGCCGCCACCCCCGCCGAAGCCGCCCGGCATGCCGCCGTTGCCCTGCTCCATCGGGTCGCCGCCCATGTCGACGATCCGCCGCTTCTCGGGGTCGGTGAGCACCTCATGCGCCACCGACGCCTCACGGAACTTCTCCGCCGCCTCCTCCGAGGGGTTCACGTCCGGGTGGTACTTGCGGGCGAGCCGGCGGTAGGCCTTCTTGATCTCCGCGTCGGTCGCCGACTTCTCGACACCCAGAATTCCGTAATAATCACGAGCCACGATGAGATTAGTTCCTTCTTGACTGTTGGATAACCGAATAGATACTACTCGCCGGCCAGAACACGGCTGACATACCGTGCAACGGCCGACACCTTCGAGATTGTTCCCGGGTAGTCCATGAACGTCGGACCGACCACCCCGAGCCCGCCGAGGGCGTGCCCGTCGGAGCCGTAGGCCGTCGCGACGATCGAGGCGTCGTGCAGGTCCTCGTCCTCGTTCTCCTCACCGATGAGCACGCTGACGTTGCCCAGGTCCGGCACGTTCGTGAGCAGCTTGAGCACCGTCACCTGCTCCTCCAGCGCCTCGATGACGCCCGGCAGTCCGAGCGTGAGGTTGGAGGCTCCGGCCAGGATGAGCCGGTCGGTGGGCTGCTCCACCAGGGTCTCGATGAGGCGCGTCGCCGACCGCGTCAGGGCGTGACTGATCCGGGCCGGCGGGTTCTCCGCCAGCTCCTCCAGGCTCGTCGAGCCCTCCGTGAGGGTCCGGTCCACGAGCGCCCCGTTGAGCAGGTCACGCAGGAGGATGACACCCTCCGCGTCGATGGCCTCCTCGAGTTCGACGTTGCGCTGGTCGACCCGCCCGGTGTCGGTGATGAGCACCAGCAGCAGGCGCGTCGGGCCGAGCGCCACCACCTCGACGTGCTTCACGCGGGAGACCTTGAGGTTGGGCAGCTGGATCACCGCGGCCTGGCGGGTGAGCTGCGCCAGGAGAGTGACGGAGCGGCGGAGGACGTCCTCGAGGTCGACGCCGTCCTCGAGGAAGGTCAGGATCGCCCGCCGCTCGGCCGCGGACAGCGGCTTGAGGTCGTGGATGTGGTCCACGAACTGGCGGTAGCCCTTCTCCGTGGGGATGCGCCCGGAGCTGGCGTGCTGCTGCACGATGAACCCCTCGGACTCGAGCACCGCCATGTCGTTGCGGATCGTCGCACTCGACACCTGGAGCCGGTGCCGCTCCAGCAGGGCTTTCGACCCCACGGGCTCCTGGGAGGCGATGTAGTCGGCCACGATGGCACGCAGCACCTCCTGCCGACGCCTGTCCGTCGAACTCGCCATCTGGCACTCACCTCCCTTGATTGCCAGCATTCTAACCCCAATCCCCGGCCGCGCGGAAGGCACGGGAGGTTCAGGCCTCCTCGGCGACCAGAATGTCCGTGATGATGCCGTCGGCGAGGAGCCGCCCCGCGTCGGTCAGCGCGATGCGGTCGCCGCGGTGCTGCAGCAGTCCACCCGCCACATGCTTCTCGACGACCCCGTGCCCCGCCTCCTCGATCCACGCGAGGGGGATGCCCTCGCGCAGGCGCAGGCCGAGCATGATCTTCTCGGTGTGACGGTCGGCGGCGGTGAGGATCTCCTCCCCCGCGACGGGCAGTTCGCCACCGGCCAGCATCGCCGCGTAGCGGGCGGGGTGCTTGACGTTGTGGAAGCGGCGGTCGCCCAGGTGCGAGTGGGCGCCCGGGCCGGCACCCCACCAGTCGCCGTCGCGCCAGTAGATCCCGTTGTGGCGGCATTCGCCACCCGGCTTCGCCCAGTTGGACACCTCGTACCAGTCGAAGCCGGCGTCCTCGAGGCGGGCGGCGATCATCTCGTAGCGGTGGGCGTAGACGTCCTCGTCGGGGGCGGGGAGTTCGCCGCGGCGGACCTTGCGGGCCATGGCGGTGCCCTCCTCCACGATGAGGGAGTAGGCGGAGACGTGGTCGACGTCCGCGGAGAGCACCGCGTCGAGGGTGGCGCGGACGTCGTCGTCCGTCTCGGTGGGGGTGCCGTAGATCATGTCGAGGTTGACGTGCTCGAAGCCGGCGGCCCGGGCCTCCCTGGCGGCCGCCACCGCGCGACCCGGGGTGTGGGTGCGGTCCAGCACGCGCAGGACCCCCGGGGCGGCGGACTGCATGCCGAGGGAGATGCGGGTGAAGCCGGCGTCGAGAAGCGCGGAGAAGAACCCGGGTGACGTGGACTCCGGGTTGGACTCCGTGGTGATCTCCGCGTCGGGCGCGAGGCCGAAGTTGTCGCGCACGAGGGAGAGGATCCGCGTGAGGCCCTCCGCGCCGAGGAGGGAGGGCGTGCCGCCCCCGATGAAGACGGTGTCGGCGGGCGGTCCGGAGGCGAGCTCCAGCTCGCGGGCCAGGGAGTCGAGGTAGGCGACGGGCGCCATGTCGAGCTCACCCGGGGTGTAGGTGTTGAAGTCGCAGTACCCGCAGCGGGTCGTGCAGAAGGGGACGTGGATGTAAACGCCGAACATTCAGCCCAGGTTAGCTGGCGGCGCCCCGGCGGGCACGTTTGGCGGCGACACGGGCGACGATGGCGTCGATGCGTGCCCGCTCCGCGAGGAACTCCGGCGGATTGTCCCCGCGCATGGAGCGCGTGTACCCCGGGTAGGCGTGGGCGACGGTCTCCAGCCAGCCCTCCACCACGGTGGTCACGTGCGTGCCGACGCGCGCGAACAGGTGCGGCAGGCTCACGGCGTCGAGGTTGCCCGCGACCATGTCGGTCTGTGCCAGCACCCACTCGACGATCTCCCCGAGGTGCTCGACGACCAGCGCGGTGCGCCCGTCGAGTTCGGTGAAGGTGAAGAGTTCCTCGAGCGAGGCTGCGTCGAGAAGCTCGGGCTCGACGAGCCGTGAGGACGGCGACGCCGACGCGGAGAGCACCCCGGCACGCACCCCGGAGATGAGTGCCTGGCGCAGGCCGAGGAGTTCGCCGATGATGTGGCGCGAGTCGCGGCGCGCATCAGCGAGGATCTCATCGAACTCCGCGAGGCAGTCGACGGTGAGTTCGGCGTCCCAGTCGCGGATGGCCTCGAGGAGATGCTCGATGTACTCGACGACCTCGTCGCCGATGTTGTAGATCTCCTGGGTGAGCTCGCGGTGGCGCAGCTCGGCGGCGATCTTCTGCATCGTAGGCTGCCCCCTGTCTTTTTCCTGGATCGAGGCTGACTCTATGACAGTTCCGTCCCAGAGTCGGTGTGACTCGCCGGACTACCTCTTGTAGAGGTGCCGGATGGCGTCTGCGTACCGCTGGGCGACGATGTTGCGCTTCACCTTCATCGTCGGGGTGAGTTCATTCTCCTCCTCCGTGAGGTCCCGGTCCAGGATGTAGAACTTACGGATACCCTCCGCCTGCGAGACCGTGGAGTTGACGGTGTTCACCGCATCCTGGATCTCGGCGCGCAGGGACGGGTCCATCGCCAGGTCCGCGACGGACTTGTCCTCCGGGATGTTGCGGTTGAGCTTCCAGCGGGTGAGTGCCTCCTCGTCGAGGGTGACGAGCAGACCGATGAAGGGCTTGCCGTCGCCGACGACCATCGCCTGGGAGATGAGCGGGTGGGCGCGCAGGGAGTCCTCCATCGGGCCGGGCGAGACGTTCTTGCCGCCGGCGGTGACGATGAGGTCCTTCTTGCGGCCGGTGATGACCAGGTGGCCGGTCTCCAGCAGCTCGCCGAGGTCACCGGTGTTGTACCAGCCGTCCTCCATGGACTCCGCGGTGGCCTCGTCGTTGTTCCAGTAGCCGTCGAAGAGGATGGGGCCCTTGATGAGGATCTCGCCCTCGTCGTTGACCCGGATGCTCACCCCGCCGAGCGGACGCCCGACGGTGCCGATCTTCTGGTCCTCGAAGTCGACGGCCGCGGCGGCCGCGGTCTCGGTCAGGCCGTAGCCCTCGTAGACGGTGACGCCGAGGCCACGGAAGAAGTGCAGCAGGTCGTGGCTCATCGCGGATCCACCGGTGATGCAGTACTTCACCGAGTCGCCGATCGCGGCGCGGATCTTGGAGTAGACGAGCCTGTCGAACAGGGCCCGCTTGGCCGACAGCGTCCGCGACGGCCCCTCCGGGGTGTCCAGGGCGCGGGAGTAGGCGATGGCGGTCTTCTCGGCGCGGGCGAAGATGGCCGCCTTCGCCGGTCCCCCGTCCGCCGCGTTGGCCGCCGCGGAGTTGCGCACCTTCTCGAACACGCGCGGCACACCGAGGATCATGTTCGGGCGGGAGCGCGCGAACTCGACGGAGAGGGTGGAGAAGTCGGACCAGTGGTTCTGGGTGGCGCCGCCGATGACCACGGCCAGCGACACCGCGCGGGAGAGCACGTGCGCCAGCGGCAGGAAGGTGAGCACGCGGGTGCCGGGGACGGCGATCGCGCCGATCGGGTGGCTGAGCACGCCGCGGACCTCGGCCAGCCAGTTGCGGTGGGTGAGGCGGCAGCCCTTCGGCTGCCCCGTGGTGCCCGAGGTGTAGACGATGGAGGCCAGGCCGTCGGTGTCGGTGCGGGCGATGCGGGCGTCGATCTCCTCGGCGTCGATCTCCCGGCCCTCGAACTTGAGGGTGGCGATCGCGGAGGAGTTGATCTCCAGGACGCGACGCAGCTGCGAGGGCGAGCCCTGCAGGCGCGGGGTGCCGTCCTCGGTGAGGACGAGGTGGGAGATGAGCTCGGTGTGGTCACGGGTCTCGGAGATGGCGAGCACCGCGCCGGAGTCCTCGATGATCCACTGCATCTGCGAGAGGGAGGAGGACGGGTAGACGGGCACGCTCACGGCGCCGGCCGCCCAGATGGCGAAGTCGAGGAGGGACCACTCGTAGCGGGTGTCTGAGATGAGCGCCACCCGGTCCCCCGGCTGCACACCGGAGGCCACCAGGCCCTTGGCCACCTCGTAGACCTCGGCGACGAACTCCGCGGAGGTGACGTTGACCCACTCGAAGTTGGCGGGGCGCGTGAACATCACACCGTGCGGGTAACGGCGCGCCGTGTCGAGCATGGCGGTGAGGCAGGTTTCGCCGGGGGCGATGTCGTAGTCGGCGGGGGTGTGGAACTCCTGCACGGGGTGAGTCCTCTCGCATCGGGATACATGACGGTTTCCTCATAACGCTACCCCTGTCACGGCGCCGGAGGGCGGCCACACCCCGCAGGTTCCAGCGGAACGACCACCGAGATGGCAGGATGTGCGGTGTGACTAACCAGGACGTGCTGAGAGAACTTGCGGACGCCCACGGCGTCGCCACGCGCTACACCGCCAGTGACGGGGAGGAGATCACCGTCACCGACGACACGCTGCTCAAGACGCTGCGTGCCCTCGGTGTGGCGCTTTCCGACGCCCCCGACGGCGCTGAACTGCGCGCCGCCCTCGACGCCCACCGCACCGCGGAGGCGATCCGTCCGCTGCCGCCGTGCGTCGTCGCCGTCGCCGGTGACGCCCGGACCTTCAACGTGCACGTCCACGACGGCGCGCCGGCCGACGTCCAGATCATCCTCGAGGACGGCTCCGTGCGCCCCGTCCACCAGGAGGAGAACTGGAACCCGCCGGTCACCGTCGACGGCCAGCCCTGGGGTGAGGCTACCTTCCGCATCCCGGGTGATCTGCCGCTGGGATGGCACCGCATCACGCTGGAGTCGAACGAGGCCCGCCACGAGTGCGCCCTCATCATCACCCCGGCCCGGCTGTCCACCACGGACCGCTACGTCGAGGAGCCGGTCACCGGTGTCATGGCGCAGATGTACTCGGTGCGTTCCGAGAAGTCCTGGGGCCTCGGTGACTTCCACGACATGGGTCAGCTGGCGGAGGTGCTGGCGCAGGAGGCCGGCGCCGACTTCCTGCTGGTCAACCCGATGCACGCCGCGGAGCCCTTCCCGCCGGCGGAGGATTCGCCCTACCTGCCGACGACCCGTCGCTTCATCAACCCGATCTACCTGCGCATCGAGGACATCCCCGAGGTGGAGCAGCTGGACGAGGAGACCCGCGCGGACCTGGAGGAGCTCGCCGCCGAGCTGCGTGAGATGAACCGCTCCGACGAGATCATCGAGCGCAACCCCGTCTACCAGGCCAAGCTGGACGTGCTGCACGAGATGCACAACCGCGGCCGCACCCCGGAGCGGGAGGCCGCCTTCCGCGCCTACGTCGAGCGCGAGGGCCAGGGTCTGGTCGACTTCGCCTCCTGGTGCGCCCGTCGGGAGTACGAGCAGATTCACGCGCAGCGGGCACACGGCATCGAGCCGGGCATGGACGAGGTCGTCGACTTCTACATGTGGCTGCAGTTCCTCTGCGACGAGCAGCTCGCCGCCGCCCAGGCCCGCGCGAAGGCCGCCGGCATGAAGATCGGCATCATGGCCGACCTCGCCGTCGGCGTGCACCCGGGTGGCGCCGACGCCCACAACCTCGCCCCCTGGCTGGCACCGGACGTCTCGGTGGGTGCCCCGCCGGACGGCTACAACCAGCAGGGCCAGGACTGGTCCCAGCCGCCGTGGCACCCGGTGAAGCTGGCGGAGTCCGGCTACCGCCCGTGGCGCAACCTGCTGTCGACGGTGCTGCGCCACTCGGGCGGCATCCGCGTCGACCACGTACTGGGGCTGTTCCGTCTCTTCGTCATGCCGCGCATGCAGCCGCCGACGACGGGCACCTACGTGTACTTCGACCATGAGGCACTCGTCGGCATCCTGGCGCTCGAGGCCGAGCGTGCCGGCGCCGTCGTCGTGGGCGAGGACCTGGGCACCTTCGAGCCGTGGGTGCAGGACGTCCTGGCGGCCAAGGGTGTCATGGGCACCTCGATCCTGTGGTTCGAGGGCTCCCCCACCGTCGAGGGCCCGCGCCTGCAGCACGAGTACCGTCAGCTGGCGCTGAGCTCGGTGACCACGCACGATCTGCCGCCGACCGCCGGTTACCTGGCCGGCGAGCACATCGAGCTGCGTGAGCGTCTGGGGCTGTTCACCACCGACGCCGCCGAGGAGGACGCCGTCGACCTGGAGTGGCAGGGCGAGGTGCTCGACCGCATCCGGGAGACCGGCTGCTTCGACGGCACCCCCCTGGCGGACACCGAGTTCGAGGGGCTGGCCCGCGACGAGCGCGGCAGCACCGGCGACCTCATGGTCGGCATCCACCGTTTCATCGCCGGCACCCCGTCGGCGCTGAGCTGCATCTCACTGGTGGACATGGTCGGTGACATCCGGGCGCAGAATCAGCCCGGCACCACCAAGGACCAGTACCCCAACTGGTGCATCCCCCTGTGCGACGCCGACGGCACCCCGGTCCTCATCGAGGACCTCGCCGACGTCGCGCTGTTCCACCGCATCGCGGAGGCCAGCGAACGCTAGATCATGCTGATGAGCCAGGCGATGACCACGATCGCGAGGAGGACCCACAGCGACTGGGTCACCCGCGACTGCGGGTACTTGCGCCTGGCCTTCGGCAGCTTCTGATCCTCTTTACGCAGTTCCTCGGGGTTGGCCATGATTCTCCTTTGAGTGAATGTCAGTGGTCGCCGACGGAGGCCCGCCAGGCACGTTCGGCCGCCAGGGAGACAGTGTCGACGATCCGCACCAGCGCCACCGCCGCGACGGTGGCCAGCGGAACAGCGACGACCATCACCAGCGGGATCTGCAGCCACAACGGGGCACTGAGCAGAAACTGGGTGACGGCGTCCATGTCGGATCAATGTACCCCAGGTCTAGCCGAGTTCCACCCCGGCCAGCCCACGACGGTGCAGCAGCGGGGTGACGTCCTTGTCGCGGCCACGCAGGCGTCGGAAAGCATCGGTGTAGTCCAGTGATGCGCCGCGGGAGAGGATGTGCTCGCGGAACCGCTCGCCGGCCGCCCGGCGGTCCTCCTCCCCACGGAACCAGTCGAAGCCGTCGGCGTCGAGGGCCTCCGCCCACAGGTAGGAGTAGTAGCCCGCGGAGTAGCCGCCGCCGAAGATGTGGTTGAAGTAGGTGGAGCGGTAGCGCGGTGCCAGCTCATCGACCACGAGCCCGGCCTCCTCCAGGGCCTTCTCCTCGAAGTCGCTTATCGACGTCACCTTGCCCGCCTCCTCCTCCGTCAGGGAGTGCCACGCCAGGTCGATGATGGCGGCGGCGAGGTACTCGGAGGTGGCGAAGCCCTGGCCGAACTGGCGGGCGGCGACCACGGCGTCGAGAAGCTCCCGGGGGATGACCTCGCCGGTGTCGACGTGGCGGGCGTAGTTGCGGACGATGTCCGGCTCGAAGGCCCAGTTCTCGTTGATCTGGGAGGGGAACTCGACCCAGTCGCGGGGGACGTTGGTGCCGGCGAGGGTCGGGTAGCGCACGTCGGAGAGCAGCCCGTGGAGGGCGTGGCCGAACTCGTGGAAGAGGGTGGTGACCTGGTCGATCGTCAGCAGCGGCTCGGAGCCGTCCACCGGGTGGGTGATGCCCATGACGTTGACCACCACCGGGCGGCGGTCCAGCAGGCCGGACTGGCGCACGAAAGAGCTCATCCAGGCGCCGCCCCGCTTGGAGGGGCGGGCACGGTAGTCGGTGAGCAGCAGGCCGAGGCCCGCGCCGTCGTGGTCGAGGACCTCCCACACGTCGACGCCCTCGGCGTAGCCGTGGAGGTCCTCGCGCGGGACGACGGTGATGCCGTAGAGCTGGTTCGCGGAGTGGAAGACACCGTCGACGAGCACCTGGCGCAGCGGGAAGTAGGCGGAGAGCTCGTCCTCGTCGAGGGCGAAGTCACGCTCCCGGACCTTGGCCTGCCAGTAGGGCCAGTCGGCAGCCCCGAGATCGGTGTCCGCGAGTTCCCCGGCCAGCTTGCGCTCGGCGTCGGCGTTGGCCGCGGCGGCGGGAGCCAGGTCGAAGAGCAGGCGGCGGGCGGCATCGGCGGTGCCGGCGGTCTCCTCGGCGATGACGTAGTCGGCGTGGGTGCCGTAGCCCAGCAGGCGGGCCCGCTCGGCGCGCAGACGCACCTGCTCGAGGAGGTTCTCCCGGTTGGACTCGAGGCCCCGGCGCTGGGAGGCCTCGTAGAGGCGGGCGCGGGACTCCGGCCTGTCCAGCACCAGCTGGTCCGACTGGACGGTGGGCAGCTCGATGGGGATGAGCCAGCCCTCCTGTCCGGCCTCCTCGGCGGCGGCCCGCGCGGAGGCGATGCGGGACTCGCTGAGTCCCTCGAGGTCGGCGGCGTCGTCGAAGAGCACCGCCAGGTCGCGGGTGTCGGCCAGCAGCTGGCGGCCGAAGGACTCCGACAGGGTGCTCAGGCGCTGGTTGATTTCTGCGAGGCGGGCCTTGCCGGCGGCGTCCAGGCCCGCGCCGCGGCGGGTGAAGCGGCGGACGAGGAGGTCGTGGAGGCGGGCGGACTCGGGGTCGGCGGGCACGGGGGCGGCGAGAAGCCGCTGGTAGAGGCCCTCATCCTGGTAGATGGCGTCGGAGTGGGCGGACAGGCGCGGGACGATCTGCGCGATGGCGGCGTCCATCTCGTCGTCCGAGTCGGTGCCCTGCAGGTTGAACAGCCAGGCGGTGACACGGTCGAGCAGCGCGCCGGAGGTCTCCAGTGCCTCGACGGTGTTCTCCCAGGTCGGCTCAGCCGGGTCGGCGACGATCGCGGCGATCTCGGCGGCGTGCTCCTCCAGGGCGGTGTCGAAGGCCTCGACGGCGTGCTCGAGGCGGATGGCCCGGAAGTCGGGGAGCTCGTAGGGCAGGGTGGACGGGGAGGTCAACGGGTTGGAGGTCATGTCTGCCGATGCTAGTACCGTGGGCTCCATGACCGACCATGACCGTGTGACCGTGACCTGCCCCGCCGGTGAGATCACGGGTCTCAGCGACGGGGAGATCACCCGTTTCCACTCGATCCCCTACTCCGTCATCCCCGGCCCCTTCGAGGATGCGCAGCGTGTCGGGCGGCAGCAGACCATCGACGCCACCAGGTACCGCCCCGACACCATCGCCCTGTCGATCGTCACGCCGACCGGGGCGCGGGAGCTGAGCGACCTGCCGGTGGTCGTCTACATCCACGGCGGGCGCTTCGAGAACGGCACCCACGGCGACCGCCGGGCCGACGGTGCCCCCAACGCCCGCGACGGCATCATCACCGTCCACGTCGGCTACCGCACGAAGCTGCCCGGCTTTGCCCGCTTCCACGACGATGAGCCCGACCGCTTCCGCGGCATCGACGACTGCCAGCTCGGCCTCGAGTGGGTGCAGCGCAACATCGAGTCCTTCGGCGGTGACCCCACCAACGTCACCCTCGTGGGCCAGTCCGCCGGCGCCACGGTCGCGCTGTGGCTGGCCCGGCGCGACCACTTCCGCGGTGCTTTCCGACGTCTCATCGCCATGTCCCCCTGTTTCCCCCGGGAGAGCTTCGAGAAGAGGAAGGGGTCCCTGCGGGCGGCCCTCGGACGCCCGGTGACCCGGGACTCCCTGACACGGCTGGCCGCGGAGAAGCCCGCCCTCCTGAAGAAGGCCTACGACCGTTTCCGCACCATCCACGGTCTGGACATGGCGCTCGGCCCCACGGGCTTCGACGGCGCCGAACTCTCCGACATGCCCATGCTCCTCACCTGCACCCGCGACGAGCACTACGCGATGCCCGCCGGCCGGAAGATCGACGCCCGTGGCTGGGGGCCGTCCTTCGTGCGGCTGCTCGCCCGGCGGATGGGCGTGCGTGGTTCCGTGGCCCGGTACCTGCAGACGGCCCGGGAATTAGATTCATCCCGCGTCATGGGGAGACTCATCGGTGACGCCGCCAACCGCCGCTGGGTCTCCCAGGCCGGTGATGAGGTCCCCGGCCCGGTGTGGGTGGCGGAGTTCGTCGAGAAGGACGGACCTGCCCTGCACTGCGCGGAGATCTCCCCCATGTTCGGTCTGGGCGGTGGGGAATCGGCGCAGGTGCGTCAGCTCTTCGTCGACTTCGTCCACGGGAAGGATCCCGGGTGGCCCGAGTACGACCACGCCACCGGGCGCCTTGTGTCCACATTTGAGTTAACGGCGGATAGCGTAAGTTTGGCTGGTGATCCCCTGAGAATGGTTCGGGAAGCATTCTCTCCTCACTGATGGAAGGAAAGGGCCGATGGGTGAAACCTTTGACAGGCGGTACTCAGAGCCGTGGATTCTCCATGAGTCCCTGCCGTCCCCTGAAGAGCTGACCACGGTCGTCGAATCCGAGGTGTCCGGCGCCGTCCACACCCTGATGACCTCAGGGCAGCCCGGGGACGATTCGCTCCACCAGTTCGTTCTCCACCCGGAGGGCCACGAACTCCAGCTCAACGAACTCGCCACGGAGTTCTGCCGGAACATCCACAGAGGTGTCCCCTTCGGGCTCGGCACCTTCCACGGCCGACTGCCGAAGGAGGTCGTCTCCACCCGGGTCGTCAACGAACCGTACAAGATCAACCTGTTCTGTGCCGACGAGGAGGGCGTCGACAAGTTCGTCTTCACCCTCTACCGACATGTCTGGCCGGGCATCCCCAACGAGGTCCAGCTGCTGTCGACGCTCACCGCCGCCCACTCCCCCGGACTCATCGGCCACCTGCAGATCGAACTCAACGGGCAGGTCTACGTCCTCGGCATCGCCCGCCGCGTGCCCACCGGCATCAACGCCTTCGAGTACTCGAAAATGGGCGCCGCCGCGCATGTGTTCTCCCACTCCCAGGGACTCACCCTGGGAGGGACGCTGCGTTTCCTCCACGACTCCATGCTCATGGCCTTCCCCTACGAATGGGTGCCCGCCGCCACGCTGGTGGAGGAGCTGGAGAAACGCCTCGACCGCTTCCTGCAGCGCGCCCCTGCCCTGGCGGAGTTCGAACCCTGGGTCCGTGAGTGGTACCGCAGCCTGCGCGGCAAGGTGCTGTGCCAGCGTCTCCACGGGAACATGTCATTCCACCGGATCTGGCTGGAGGACAACCAGTCCTGGTTCATCGGCGGCTGGGAGGGCGATCTGCGTCAGCCGCCCGAGGAACGCATCATCTACGGCTCCCCGCTGTACGACCTCGCGACGCTGCAACGCTCCCTCTTCTGGGCGTGCGAGGGCAACAAACCGTGGTGCATCAAGACGATGGCGGCCATCTTCGAGGGCTACGGCGACCCCATGATGTCACGCCTGTTCAGCGCCTACGTCCTGGACCGGGCGTGCGAGGAGCTCGCCGACCACTCCGAAGCCCCCGAGGGCCAGCCGGAGCTCCCGCTCACGTTCTTCTCGTGGTTCCGGGAGATGGCCCTGCCGACCCGCGACACGATGCAGCCCTCGCAGTTCCACCGCGAGGCGTGACTCAGGGCCGGCGCTGCGTGATGGCGTCGCGCAGCCGCTGGTCGGACAGTTCCTCCACCAGCCACGGGCTGAACGCGAACGGGGTGGCGTCCACGGCGGCGATGACCGCCTCCGGCTCGGCCCAGTCCAGCGAGTCGATCTCGTCCGGACGCGGGTCCGGCTCCTCGCCCTCCTTGAGCCGGGCGACGAACACCGGGCAGAACTCATTCTCGACGATGCCGCTCGAGTCCACCGCCCGGTAACGGAAGTCCGGCAGCACCGGCGTGATCTGCCCGACCGCGCCCGGCGCGAAACCGAGTTCCTCGATGCTGCGGCGCACCACAGCCTCCTCGTTGCTCTCCCCCGGTCCCGGGTGGCCGCAGAAG
Source organism: Corynebacterium sp. (assembly GCF_012838985.1). Taxonomy (GTDB): domain Bacteria; phylum Actinomycetota; class Actinomycetes; order Mycobacteriales; family Mycobacteriaceae; genus Corynebacterium. The sequence goes on from NZ_DUOE01000067.1 coordinate 39,835, forward strand.
CTGTTGGTCCACACCCCCGGCCAGGTCTTCTTGGACAGTGCCCGGCGGGTCATCAGCAGACGGCCGTCGGAGTCGAGCAGATAGCAGGAGAAGGCGAAGTGCAACGGGGTATCCCCGGTGTGGATGGTGGCCTTCGGCGCAGTACCGGTGGGCTTCCCGTGCTCGTCGGCCAGAACCACCAGTTCAACGTCGTTAGTCATGCCACCACCCTACCCAGGTCTGTTTTCCCGGGTCAGCTGCGGGCCCACGCTCCGATCACACCGGGCACGACCGCCGGCCGCTCACCCAGGATCGCGGCGACATTGCCCTCCTCCTCGACAGCGGACGTCACCGCCCGCACCTTGGACGCCTTCGACTGCTGCTGCCCCGCCATCGGCGCACCCATCATGGGCATCATGCCGCGGCCCGTCGTGGTTCCGGTGCTTCTCGACGCCGCCCCCGTTCCACCACCGACCCCCGCCGCCACGGGGGTTCCGGGAGTTGCGGGGGTTCCGGGGGCGAGGCGCGGGATCATCCCGGAGCCAGGCAAGGTGGAAGTGGGGCGCACACCGCTCACCGGCGCGACTCCCGCCCCGCCGAAAGCGGGCCGCCCGGTGGCGATTCCTCCTCCGGCACGACCCGGCTGCAGGGAGCCGACCGGGCCCATCGGTCCGGGCACGGCACCCGGGGTGGCCCCGCCCGGGAACAGCGGGGTCCGGCTGCCGGTACCCGCCGCGGTGGTGGTCGCCTGGCCGAGGCTGCCTGCCACACCCGGTGTCAGAGGGGCACCATGGGACGGCAGGGACAGTGACGTCCCCTGCGGCAACGCTCCCCCGAATACCGGTCGTGCACCGCCTGTGCCGGATGCGCCCACGCGAGGCAGCGGTGCCCCGATCACACCGGTGGAACCGACACCTGCGGTCGCGCCGGGCAGGACGGTTCCTGCGGCACCCTGGGCGCCGAGAGTCGGCGGCGTAGACAACGTGCCCGCTGACGCCGCGGTGGTGCCGACATCCGCGCCACTCACCAGTGCCTCCAGCTCAGGGAGGTTGCCGCCGACAGCGGCCAACCCCTCCATCCCGGCCTGCACGGTGCCGAACTCACCCGCCCCGATGGCACGCTGCAGCGAGGTCAGCGACTCAAGCGGGGCGCCCGGCGCCCGCAGACCCGTCGCGTCATGCTTGGAACCGGTGCCCTCGACAGTGCCACCACCGAGCGCGATCTCCCCGCCACCATCCGGCGCCGGATCCATCACCATGAGGTTGCGGATCGGCGGGATACCGGTCGCCACGGTCGGCGTGTAACTCGCGGGGAAGGACGCCAGGAAGGAGCTCTCCGCCGCCTGCCGTGCCACCGGATCGGGGATCGCCGCGATCGCCGCCATCGCCAGATTCACCGTGACGGCACCTTGCTGCTTGATGAATGACAATTTCTCCACAGACGACCCCATCACCTGCGAGTTCATGGCGAAGGTCTCACCGGCACGCGCAACCTCGGAGACCCGGGAGATGGCGGCCTCGATGACGTCACCCCGGTTACGGGAACCCAGATCAGACGCCACCGCCTGCAGCTGTGCCGCAATGTCAGCGACGTCGGCGGACATCTGGTGCCACATCCGTGCCGCCACAACACTGTCCTGGATCCTCGTCGAGGAGAAGTCCGCTGACAGCTGGCTCATGGACGTCGCGGGGAGCACCACCGGCGGAGTGAAGGTGAAGTTCTCGAAACGGGGACGCGGCCGCGTCGGGAAGCTCACCCCGTCCTGGCCGATCGCACCTCCCTCATCCGCGATGTCCATGCCCCGCGCGACGAACGCGTTCTGGCCCGTCAGCGCCTCATAGCTGGCCGCCAGCGCACCACTGAGCCAGGACACCTGCTCCGCGTAGGACTGCAGCACGGTGATCGCTGACCCGGCCCCGCCGTTGATGACGCCGCCGTGATTTCCTCCGAGCTGATCGAGGCCCGAGACCCCCGAGAAGCTGGCGTTCAATGAGTTCTGGGCTGCCTGGTCTGCGGTTGCGACAGCCTTTTGGCCGATGGACTTGAGCTCTGACACTC
>NZ_DUOE01000068.1 GCF_012838985.1 Corynebacterium sp.
AAGGCTACCGCAGGCAGGTCACCGGGTGGACCCGCACGGCCGTGGTGGGGAATGATGGGGGCCGTGAGTGAGACAAAGTCGAGACCATCCTCCCGGAACGTCACCTTCATGGCGGTGATCATCCTTGCGGTGGCGGCCATCGACCAGGCCACCAAGGCACTCATGCTGGCGTGGCTGGAACCGGGGGTGCCGTTCCCCGTCATCGGCGACTGGTTCCGTTTCCTGCTGCTGTTCAATCCGGGTGCCGCGTTCTCCATGGGGGAGAACAGCACCTGGCTGTTCACCACGATCCAGCTGCTCTTCGTGGTGGGCATCGCCGTCGCCGCCCGCCGCATCCACGACCGTGGACAGGCCCTCGGCCTGGCGCTCATCGCCGGTGGTGCCCTGGGCAACCTCATCGACCGGCTGTTCCGTGAGCCGGGTTTCTGGTTCGGGCATGTCGTGGATTTCATCTCCGTGGGTTCCTTCGCGGTGTTCAACGTCGCCGACGCGGCCATCTCGGTCGGCGTCGTGGTGTTCGTCCTGGCACTGTTCATGGAGGAGCGGAAGGCGAAGGTGGCGGCATGACCCGTGACACCCGTACTCTCCCCGTCCCGGAGGGCCTGGCCGGCATGCGTGTCGACGCCGCCCTCTCCAAGCTCCTCGGCATCTCCCGCACCGTCGCCGCGGAACTGGCCACCGAGGGTGACGTGCTCATCGACGGGCAGGCCGTGGGCAAGTCCGACCGTCTCCACGAGGGCTCCTGGCTGGAGGTGACCCTGCCGGCCGCCCCCGATCTGACCCCCAAGGAGGAGCTGATCGAGGGGATGGACATCCTCTACTCGGACAGCGACATCATCGCGGTGCACAAGCCCGTGGGTGTCGCGGCGCACCCGACCGTCGGCTGGGAGGGGCCCACCGTCGTCGGGGGCCTGGCCGCCGCGGGTTTCCGCATCTCCACGTCCGGTCCGCCGGAGCGCAAGGGCATCGTGCAGCGTCTCGATGTCGGCACCTCCGGCGTCATGGTCGTCGCCGCCTCCGAGCGTGCCTACACGGTGCTCAAGAACGCCTTCCGCGACCGCACGGTGCGCAAGGTCTACCACGCGCTGGTCCAGGGGCACCCGGACCCGTTCACCGGCACCATCGACGCCCCCATCGGCCGTCACCCCTCCGCCGGCTGGCGTTTCGCGGTGACCACCGACGGCAAGCCCGCGATCACCCATTACGAGACGATCGAGGCCTTCCGGGAGGCCACCCTCCTGGAGATCGACCTCGAGACCGGCCGCACCCACCAGATCCGCGTGCACATGTCCGCGATCGGCCACCCGTGCGTCGGTGACCCGATGTACGGCTCCGACCCGGGCCTGTCCGAACGCCTCGGACTCATCCGCCAGTGGCTGCACGCCGTGCGGCTCGGTTTCCACCACCCGGGCACCGGTGAGTACATGGAGATCGAGGCCCCCTACCCGGACGACCTCGCCCACGCCCTCGAGGTGATCCGGGGATGAGCGACGCCCATGCCGACATGATCCGCCGGATCATCGCGGCGCTGGCCGCCGTGGCCCTGCTCGGTGCGCTCACGCTCGCCTTCCTCGACGACGCCACCCACAAGCCGGTTCCGCCGCAGGGCGACATGCTGGGTACGGAGACGGGGGAGTCCTTCGCGGCCTACGCCGAGCGCGCCCGGACCTCGCTTCTCGACGCCCCCGCCGACCAGCACGTCTACGCCCTGGTCACCTTCGCCGAGCCGTTGACCCCCGAGGAGGCCGGCGCCGTGCTGGACAACGTCGAGCGCGTCAACGCGATGATCGTGGAACTCGCCGCGCCCTTCTCCCTGCCCGAGCCGATCGCGGGGGAGGACCGGGCGGACGTGTTCCAGCGGGAGCTCGACCGCATCGCGGTGTCCCTGCAGGGGGTGGGCACCGTCCCCGTCCCGGAGCACCTCGACGCCGTCCTGGTCCGCGACAACGGCAACGTCCTGCGGCTGCTCTCGGAGGCCCCGCAGATCGCCGCCATCGAGGTCCTGCCCGCGGACGCGGCGTGGGGTCGCTTCGCTGTGCGTCCCGTCGAGGTGCCCTAGACTCGGCGCGTATGAAGCTGGTCACCCCCACCGTTGATCTGCATGATTCCTGGCTGGAATCCGCCGCCGAGTGGGATGGTGCGCACCAGGACGGTGCCGCCACCCACCTGGCGCGCCGCTACGGGTTCGACCTCAACGACCCGGCGGACTTCGCCACCTGGGTCGATGCCCTCAACTCCGACGTCGTGCCCGAGGGAGACGTCCCCGACACCAATTACTGGATGGTCGAGGACGGCGAGTACCTCGGCGCGATCCAGCTGCGCCACACCCTCGACAGATACGCACTGGCGGAACTGTTCGGGCACATCGGCTACGGGGTGCGCCCCTCAGCGCGGGGCCGCGGCCTGGCCAGGCAGGCCCTGCGCGAGGTGCTCCCGGAGGCACGCCGGATCGGGCTCCACCGGGTGCTGGTGTGCTGCCGGGAGGACAACGGGGCGTCGATAAGCGTGATCCGTGCCTGCGGGGGAGTGCTGGAGAACATCCGCCCCGTCGACGAGTTCAGCCTCTCCC
>NZ_DUOE01000069.1 GCF_012838985.1 Corynebacterium sp.
CCCGCGGCCCCGCCTCCGCCCGCGCGCCCCGGGAGGAACCCGCCCCCGTCGGCGTTCTCGGGCGGGCCCGCCGTCATCTCGGCGTGTATCTCGTCCCCTCCCTCGTGGTGGTCCTCGGGATCATCGCGGTGGCGCTCACGGGCCTTCTTGTGACTCGCACCACACTCGCGGCGCTGCCCGCCACCATCGCCCAGCTGTGGCTGATCATCAACCTCGTTCCGGTCACTGCGGACGGCATCGTCCTCGGTGTCCTTCCGTTGCTGCCGACCATCGGACTCATCGCGCTCATCGCCCGCCGTATCCATGTGGCGGTGCGTGACCGGGTGAGCATCGCCGATCTCCTCGTCATCGCGGTCGGTGTCCTCCTCGTCCCCCTGGGCCTCACCCTCATCGCTGCGGCCATGATGTGGGACGCCGGACGCGTCTTCGACGTCGGCCCGCCCCCGCTCGGACACGCGGTGGCCCGCACGCTGCTCGTCCATGCCCTCGCCCTGGCGCTGGGCATGGGGGGACGTCTGTGGCGGGCGCTGTTGCGTCGTTACGGTGCCCCCGAGTGGCTTGCCGACGCCGCCGCGACCGCCGTCCGCATCCTCCTCCTCTGGGCGGGGGCGGCGCTGGTGCTGGTGCTGGTGCTGCTCGTGGCCGGCTGGTCACGCCAGGCGGAGCTGCTCTCCGTGTATGACAGTGGTGCCGGTTACGTGGGCACCGCACTGATCTCCCTGCTCTACCTGCCGAACGCCGCCCTGGCCGCCGCGACGGTGATGCTGGGCTCGGAGTTCCACATCGGAGCCTCCTCTCTCTCCCTCTACGCCATCGACCTGACGGTCCTGCCGCCGATGCCGCTGTTCGCGCTCATCCCGGGATGGGCCCACCAGTGGTCGATCCTGCTGCTGCTGGTCACGTCGATGGCGGTGGCCTACGTCCTCGGCAGCGTGCGTTTCACCGTGGTGCAGACCCTGGCCACGGCCGTGATCGTGGCGCTGCTCGTACTGGTGGCCTCCTACCTCACCACGGGGCAGGTCGGTCACCTCGGCGTCGCGGGCCCGATGGCCTGGCTCACCGCGGGCCTCGCCTTCGCCTGGACCGCCGGTATCGGTGTGGCGGCGGCGCTCGTCGGCAAGCTGGCGGACCGTCGGACAGCCGCGGCCGCCCCGGAGGAGGACCTCCCGGAGGAGGATCCGGAGCTGCCGGAGGATGAGGAACCCGAGATCCTCGAGGGGGAGGTCGTCGACGACGAACCTGAGGAAGAAGAGGAGGAGACGGAAGAAGAGGAGGAGCCTGTTGTAGAGGAGGACGACGCCGAGGAAGCCGCAGAGGATACAGAGGCCACAGAGGCCGGAGAAGCGGAGGAAACGGACGATTCGGAAACTTCCTCTACCCCGGTTGCCCCGGAAGAGGGCGAGAACACCGAAGATCCGGGTTCCAGGGACTAGGATCGGACGGGTGACTTCCACCCTCGATCCAGTTAATGTCGTCGTGCTCGTTTCCGGTAGTGGCACCCTGCTGCAGTCCATCCTGGACAATCAGGACAGCCACTACCGTGTGTCGCTCGTGATCGCCGATGTGCCGTGCGCGGCACTGGAGCGCGCGGAGGCGGCAGGTGTCGGGACACGGGTCGTGGAACTCGGTGAGGACCGTGCCGCCTGGAATGTCACGCTCGCCGACGTCATCGAGGAGGGGAACCCGGGGATCATCGTGTCCGCCGGGTTCATGAAGATTCTCGGTGCCGGCGTTCTCGACCGCTTCGGCGGCCGCATCATCAACACCCACCCGGCGCTGCTGCCGTCCTTCCCGGGGGCGCACGCCGTCCGGGATGCGCTCGCCCACGGGGTGAAGGTCACCGGTTCCACCGTCCATTACATCGACGCGGGCGTGGACACGGGCCCGATCATCGCCCAGCAGGCGGTCGAGGTGGAACCCGATGACACCGAAAGCTCCCTCCACGAGCGCATCAAGAAGGTCGAACGCCAGCTCATCGTGTCGGTGCTGCGGTCGGCAACCATCGACGAGACCACCAGGAAGGTTGAGTTCATCCATGAGTGATGATCGCAAGGTAATCAAGCGCGCGCTGATCAGCGTGTACGACAAGACCGGGCTTGAGGGCCTGGCACAGTCGCTGCACGACGCCGGTGTGGAGATCGTCTCCACCGGCTCCACCGCAGCGAAGATCGCTGACCAGGGCATCCCGGTCACCCCCGTCGAGAAGCTCACGGGTTTCCCGGAATGCCTCGAGGGTCGTGTCAAGACCCTCCACCCGAAGGTCCACGCCGGCATCCTCGCCGACACCCGCAAGGACGACCACCTCGCCCAGCTTGATGATCTCGGAGTTGAGCCCTTCCAGCTCGTCGTGGTCAACCTCTACCCGTTCACCGAGACCGTCGCGTCCGGCGCCGACTTCGACGCCTGCGTCGAGCAGATCGACATCGGCGGCCCGTCGATGGTCCGTGCCTCCGCGAAGAACCACCCGTCCGTCGCCGTGGTCGTCGACCCGGCCCGCTACGACGACGTCGCCGCCGCCCTCAAGGACGGCGGCTTCACCCGCGCTGAGCGCACCCGCCTGGCTCTCGACGCCTTCCGCCACACCGCGGCCTACGACGTCGCCGTCGCCACCTGGCTCGGCGAGCAGGCCGAGGCCGCTGAGTCCACCGACGGCCAGGTCGAGTTCCCGGCCTGGATCGGTGCCTCCCACGAGCTCACCACCACCCTGCGCTACGGCGAGAACCCGCACCAGGCGGCCGCCCTCTACGCCGACAAGGGTGCCGGCGGGCTGGCCAACGCCGAGCAGCTGCACGGCAAGGAGATGAGCTACAACAACTACCAGGACGCCGACGCCGCCTGGCGTGCGGCCTGGGACCACGAGCGTGCCTGCGTGGCCATCATCAAGCACGCCAACCCGTGCGGCATCGCCGTGTCTGACACCTCCATCGCCGACGCCCACCGTCGCGCCCACGCCTGCGACCCGATGTCCGCCTTCGGTGGCGTCATCGCCGCGAACCGTGAGATCACCGTCGCCATGGCCGAGCAGGTCGCCGACATCTTCACCGAGGTCATCATCGCCCCGTCCTACGCCGACGGCGCCATCGAGGTCCTCGCCCGCAAGAAGAACATCCGTGTCCTCCAGGCGGAGCCGCTGAGCCGCGCCGGCCTCGAGGTCAAGGAGATTTCCGGCGGCGTCCTCGTCCAGGAGCGCGACACCCTCCAGGCCGAGGGCGACACCGCCGCCAACTGGACCCTCGCCGCCGGCGAGCCGGTCTCCGACCTGGTGCTGGCCGACCTGCAGTTCGCCTGGACCGCGGTCCGTGCCGTCAAGTCCAACGCCATCCTCATCTCCCGTGACTCCGCCACCGTGGGCGTGGGCATGGGCCAGGTCAACCGCGTCGACTCCGCCAAGCTGGCCGTTGAGCGCGCCAACACCCTCGCCGGTGATGTCGAGCGCACCCAGGGTGCCGTCGCCGCCTCCGACGCGTTCTTCCCGTTCGCGGACGGCTTCGAGGTGCTTGCCGACGCCGGCGTCAAGGCCGTCGTCCAGCCCGGCGGTTCCATCCGTGACGACGAGGTCATCGCCGCCGCCGAGAAGGCCGGCGTGTCCATGTACTTCACCGGAGCGCGCCACTTCGCGCACTAGTCGACGTCAAGACGGCGGAAAGCCGCTCCGACGGATAATCCGTCGGGGCGGCCTCCTGTTTTTCAGAGCAGAGTCCACCGGACCCGGAGACCGGGAACACACGCGTGTTGTGTGATGTGATGCCCGGTGGCCTTCCTGCAACCCTCTCAAAGGGGGGCGAAACCACGGCTCACCACGGCGGACTGTGCCACGATGAAGGCAGGGACTTCGCCTCGCTGAGCAGGCGGGAAAGGCTGGCAGTGATGACCACACCGACGAACCCCGGCGACTGGGAGCCGGAGAAGCCGACGCAGTATTTTCCTCCGCAGCAGCCTCCTCAACAGGTGGAGTACAGGCAGTATGTCCACCCGGAGGTGGCGGCGCAGACCAGGAGGAATCCCTTCTGGATGATTCTCTCCCTGCTGTTGCTCGTGGCGCTGGCTGTCCTGGCCACGACGGGTTACTTCCTCGGGTGGTTCACCGTCGCCGGGGGAGGCGGTGGACCGGTGACGTCCACGTACACCAGCACCGTCCGGGTCCCGGCGCAGACCCCGCAGGACGCTCCGTCCCCGGTGCCGGCGGGCGCCCTCCCGGCGAATGAGGCGGCGCGCACCAACGCGCCCACCGGTGACTTCAACAGTGTCTGGCGGGGCACGGAGGTCACCAGTGAGCCCTTCGCGCTGGCGGTGCGGGACGTGTTCGTGAACAACTACCTCGCGACGAAACGCACCGAGGACACCATCTCCGTGTACAGCCCGGTGACCTGGCAGACCTACGACATGACCTGCCGGGACAACGGCTCGTACATCACGTGCCGGGGTGGCGAGAACGCGGTCGTCTACATCGCCTGACGGGGCGTCAGCGCGTGACGGTGGCCTGCGCGAGGCGGTCCGTGGCGCTGCGCTGGTCGGGCAGGTAGAGGAATGACAGGGCGATGAAGCACTCGACCAGCAGGAGCGGGTGCTCGAAGAGCGCCGCGAGGAGCAGGGCGGGCAGGATCCACAGGTTGCGGGCCACGGCCCGCACGGGGAGTTTCCCGGGCCGGTGTTCGACGCGCAGGCCGAGGAGGGCCTTGCCCGGTGTCGGCACGCGGAGGCTCTCGGCGGCGATCTTGAGCACGGCCAGGACCACCAGTCCCAGCGCCCACCAGGACCAGCCGAGCCAGTTGTCCAGCGCCCAGCCGGCGAGCGCGGCCAGCGCCATGTCCACGCCCCATGCCATCGCACGGCGTGGGGAGACGTGGTCGACGGGGTCGGCCATGCGGCGGGGCGCGTTGGGGTCGATGACGTAGGCGCCGGCGAGCAGGTCGGCCACGGAGCGGCGGTCGGGGCCGAGGATGATGGAGAACGCCACCACGGCGACCGCCGCCCACACGGTGGTGACCATGTCGCCGAGCAGGATGGACAGGGGAATCGCCCACAGCCAGCTGTTACGCAGTATCGACTGCGGCAGGCGCAGCAGGCGGGGCGCGCCGGGGAATTTCACGCGGCTGCCGGTGAGCCATTTACCGGGGCTGGCACCCCAGACCGTCTCGGCGAGGATACGGATGTTGGCGGTGGTGAGCAGGGCCGCGATGGTGAACTTGTCGGGGTCCAGCGGGTCCGTGACCAGTGTCTGCACGCCGAGTCCGAGGAGGAGGACGACCGTCAGGTCGATGAAGGTGGCGGCACCGCGGATGAACAGACCGGCCGGGGCCGGTGCGGGGCGGGGTGCTGGCGTCTCCATGTCACTGATGCTACATACTTGTTCCATGTCAACGATTGCGTTTGGTCCATCCCTCCTTTTCGCTCCGGCGCATCGTGGGGATCTGATCCCCAAGGCGTTCACCAGGGCTGACACGGTGATCGTGGACCTGGAGGACGGTGCCGGCACCGGCGAGCGTGCGGACATGTACGCCACGGTGCGTGCTGCGGAGCTGGATCTCGGCCGGACCATCCTGCGCACGATCGGTCCGGAGTCCCCGCATTTCCTTGACGACGTTGCCCTGGCCCGTGAGCTGGACATCCGCACCGTCATGGTCCCCAAGGTGGGTGCCGCCCTGGCGGAGGGTCTGGAGGGGCTGGACGTCATCGCCATGATCGAGACTCCGCAGGCGCTGGTCCACATCGCCGCCATCGCGGGACACCCGCAGGTGGTGGGTCTGTTCTGGGGTGCGGAGGACCTGATCACGCTTCTGGGTGGGACGCATTCGCGGCGGCAGGCGGATGAGGCGGGCGCGGGGGAGTACCGCGACGTCATCCGGCACGCCCGTTCGCAGGTGCTCGTGCACGCGGCGGCTGCGGGGAAGTTCGCCGTCGACGCGATCCACGCTGATTTCCGTGATGAGGCGGGGCAGTTCGCGGAGGCTCTCGACGCCGCACGTTCCGGTTTCCTCGGCACCGCGTGCATCCACCCGATGCAGGTGGAGACCGTGCGGCGGGCGTTCGTCCCCGAGGCGGAGCAGGTGGAGTGGGCGCGGGCCGTCGTCGCCGGGGCGGGTCAGCACCAGGGTGCCTTCCAGATCGACGGGGTCATGATCGACGCCCCGCTGGTCGCCCAGGCCGAGAGAATCCTCTCCCGCTGCCCCTGACATCCGCCCCGGAATCGGGTGGCGACACCGGCATTCATCCCCACATGTGCATTAATGAGGGGTATGACCAGGAATGATCAATCCGATTCCGGCGAGCCGGACAGCTGGGATCTCCCCAATCCCTGGGATGAGGCCCCAGCCCCAGCCCCGACCCCGACCAGGGACACCTCCGGTGAGCGGCCTCAGCCCACGCGTACGGAATGGCCGACCGATTCCTTCCCCGCCGTCCATCCGTCGCCGGCTCCCGCGCCTGCTCCAGCTCCCGCGCCTGCACCCGTGTTCGTGCCGGTCGCCCATCCCGCACCCCGGTCGGGCTCCCGCGCGCTGTGGATCCTGCCCGTGATCCTGCTGTTCGCGCTGCTCGGCATCGGCGCCTTCGGATGGACGCAGGGCTGGTTCGCCGCTCTCACGGGTGGTTCCGGCAGCCCCTCACCGATCGTGGTGACCAGCACCCACGTCGTCCCCGCAGCGCCGGAGGCCCCGCAGCAGACGCAGGTCGCTGTCCCTGCCCCTGTCCCTGTCCCCGCGGGCGCGTCCCCGGTCAGTGGCGCCGCCCGTACCGGCGGGGAGGCGGGACGCTTCATGAAGGTCTACACCGGCACCGACGTCACCAGCGCGCCTTTCGCGGAGGCGGTGGCCAGTGAGTTCCGGCGTGTCCACGTCCCGGGCGCGGGTCCGGACACCGTCCTCACCGCCTGGAGTCCGGTCACCGGTCAGAGTTACCGTATGACCTGCTCGGACAACGGTTCCTACGTCACCTGCCGGGGCGGCAACAACGCGGTGGTCTACATCCAGTGAGGCACCGGAAGAGCGTCCTGGCGGGACTGTGCATGACGGGTCTCGCGGTGACCTCCTGCACCATCGGCGAGGTCGGGGAGGTCGGGGACACCACGGAGAGCACCACCAGCACCCACGTGGTCACCTCCACCGCCCAGGCGTCGGCAAGCACTGAGGTGCAGCTGCAGGAACTTGTCGACGCTGCCGTGGCCACCTTCGGCGGTGGCGCCGCCCTCGCCGTCGCGGACGGCGCCGTCGTCAGTGCGGGGGAGGTCGGTGGGGCGCCGGTGGCGTGGTCGACCATCAAGGTCCCCATCGCGGTGGCCGCCCTGCGTGAGGATCCGGCACTCGGGCCGCTCGTCGGCCAGGCGATCCAGGCCTCCGACAACGCGGCGGCGGAGCAGCTGTGGGCCTCGCTCGGGGAACCGACCCGGGCGGCGGCCGCGGTGGAGTCGGTGCTGGCCGAGGCCGGGACGCCGGTCGAGGTCTCCCACGAGCACACGCGCCCCGGGTTCAGCAGTTTCGGTCAGACGGCGTGGGCGCTGGACACGCAGGCCCGTTTCGCCGCGCAGCTGCCGTGTCTGACGGGAGCCGGCGAGGTGCTGGCGGACATGGGGATGATCGAGCAGCGCTACGGACTGGGCCAGTTGGAGGGTGCGCGTTTCAAGGGCGGCTGGGGGCCGGAGCCGGACGGGCGTTACACCGTCCGTCAGTTCGGCCTGGTCCCGGGCGCGGCGGAAGGGGCGGGCGAGGTGGCCGTCAGCCTGTGGGTGATGCCCGCCTCGGGGACGTATGAGGACGCCCAGGCGATGTCGAATCTGCTGGCCACCGGTCTGGGGCCCGTGCTGGGGAGTGTCTCCGCGAACGCATGTGGGTGACCTGCTCCGCCCGCGGATCAAGTAGATTGTCATGAGGTCGGACCATCCGGGTCCGGCTGACAGCAGGAACGGGAGGCCCGGGAGTGGCGACCGCACGGGAAATGGCCAAGGCGAAACGGCGGCAGGAGATCCTCGCCGCCGCTGCGACGATCATGGCGGAGAAGGGTTTCCACCAGACCCGACTGGGGGACGTCGGTGCTGCGGTGGGTATCTCGGGGCCGGGTCTCTACCGGCACTTCGACAGCAAGGAGGCCCTGCTGGCGGACATCCTCACGGAGATCTCCATCCGCCTCGTGGACGGGGCGCGGGATGCGTTCCTGCGTAATGAGCTCACGGCGGAGTCGGATCCGAGGGCCGTGATCAATGAACTCATCGCGATGCACGTCGAGGTCGCGGTGACCGAGGCGGACCTCATCCGTGTGCAGGGACGTGAGATCGAGAACCTGGAGGAGAGCGTCCGGGAGAAGGTCAAGTCGCTGCAGCGTACCTATCTGGGGCTGTGGGCCGATGCGCTGCAGCGGGCCCGTCCGGACATGGACCGTGCGACCGCCCGCATCCGGGTCCAGCTGGTGGCCGGTCTGGTGAACTCCGCACGCTACGTTCTGCACTGGGCGGACCTGGATGAGCTCCGGAAGGACGTCACGAAGATGGCCCTGGCGGCTTTTTTCGTGGAGTGACACGGGGGGATCCCCCCGCGGCACTGTGAGCCCCGTCACCGCAGGTGGCGGGGTTTTTGTGATTCAGGAAACACTTTGGCCGGGGGTGATGTGGGCGACGTTGGCGGGGGCACGTGTTGTGGGCCACATTTCTGCGATGTACTGTCTCGAAACATAGTTAATCACCGTTAACTGAAATCCTCACAGACACCGCTTCGATCCCACGGAGAACCCATGACCGCAACAGAGACCAACCGCGAAAGGCACGAGTCCCTCGTCGCCGATCTGCGCGGAGTGCTGGCCCGGACCGCCGAAGGAGGCAACGAGAAGGCCCGCGAGCGCCACATCAGCCGCGGAAAGCTGCTCGCCCGCCAGCGCATCGTCGAGCTGCTCGACCCGGGCAGCCCCTTCCTCGAGGTGGCCCCGCTGGCCGCCCACGACATGTACGGCGGCCAGGTCTCCGCAGCCGGCGTCGTCGCCGGCATCGGACTGGTCCACGGACGTCGCTGCATGGTCGTCGCCAACGACGCCACCGTCTCCGGCGGCACCTACTACCCGATGACCGTCAAGAAGCACCTCCGCGCCCAGGAGATCGCCAACGACAACCGTCTGCCCTGCATCTACCTGGTCGACTCCGGCGGCGCCATGCTGCTCAACCAGGACGAGGTCTTCCCGGACCGCGACCACTTCGGCCGTATCTTCTACAACCAGGCCAACATGTCCGCCAAGGGCATCCCGCAGATCGCCGCGGTCCTCGGCTCCTGCACCGCCGGCGGCGCCTACGTCCCGGCCATGAGTGACGAGGCCGTCATCGTCAAGGAGCAGGGCACCATCTTCCTGGCCGGCCCGCCGCTCGTGAAGGCCGCCACCGGCGAGGACGTCACCCCCGAGGACCTCGGAGGCGGTGACCTCCACTCCAAGGTCTCCGGCGTCACCGACCACCTGGCCCTCGACGACGCGGACGCCCTGCACCGTGTCCGCGCGATCGTCGACACGCTCCCGCTGGACCCGGCCCCGAACTGGGAGGTCCGCGACACCGTCGAGCCGCTGCGCCCGCAGACCGACCTCTACGACATCGTCCCCGCCGACTCCAAGGTCCCCTACGACGTGCGCGAGGTCATCGAGGTGCTTGTCGACGGCAGCGAGTACACCGAGTTCAAGGAGGAGTTCGGCACCACGCTGATCACCGCCTTCGCCCGGATCCACGGTCACCCGGTCGGCATCATCGCCAACAACGGTGTCCTGTTCGCCGAGTCCGCCCAGAAGGGCGCGCACTTCATCGAGCTGTGCGACCAGCGCGGCATCCCGCTGCTCTTCCTCCAGAACACCACCGGCTTCATGGTCGGCCGCGAGTACGAGTCGGGCGGCATCGCCAAGCACGGCGCGAAGATGGTCAACGCCGTCGCCACCACCCGCGTCCCGAAGTTCACCGTCGTCATCGGCGGCGCCTTCGGAGCCGGCAACTACTCCATGTGCGGCCGCGCCTACTCCCCGCGCTTCCTGTGGATGTGGCCCAACGCCCGCATCGCCGTCATGGGTGGCCCGCAGGCCGCGATGACCCTGTCCACCGTCCGCCGCAACCAGATCGAGCGCTCCGGCGGCGAGTGGTCCGCCGAGGAGCAGGAGCAGTTCGAGGCCCCGATCCGCGAGAAGTTCGAGGACGAGTCCCACCCGTACTACTCCTCGGCCCGCCTCTGGGACGACGGCGTCATCGACCCGGCCGACACCCGCCGCATGCTCGGCCTCGCCCTCGAGACCGCCTCCGGCGCCCCCCTTGACGACACCGCCTTCGGCATCTTCCGCATGTAGGAGAACGACAACAATGACTACCCACAACATTCACACGGTGCTCGTCGCCAACCGCGGGGAGATCGCCTGCCGCATCATCCGCACCCTCAAGGACCAGGGAGTCCGCTCCGTCGCCGTCTACTCCGACGCCGACGCAGATGCCCCGCACGTCCGCGACGCCGACATCGCCGTCCACATCGGTGCCTCCCCGGCCCGCGAGTCCTACCTGGTCATCGACAAGATCATCGACGCGGCCCGCCGCACCGGCGCCAACGCCATCCACCCGGGCTACGGCTTCCTCGCCGAGAACTCCACCTTCGCCCAGGCCTGCGCCGACAACGGCATCATCTTCATGGGTCCGCCGGCCTCCGCCATCGAGACCATGGGTGACAAGATCTCCGCCCGCGCCGCCGTCGAGGCCCGCGACGTCCCGACCGTCCCCGGCATCTCCCGCCCGGGCCTGACGGACGAGGAGATCATCGCCGCCGCCCCCGAGATCGGCTTCCCGGTCCTCATCAAGCCCTCCGCCGGCGGCGGAGGAAAGGGCATGCACCGCATCGAGGACCCCGCCGACCTCCCGGAGGCACTGGTCACCGCGCGTCGCGAAGCGGCCAGCGCCTTCGGCGACGACGCCCTGTTCCTCGAGCACTTCGTGGACACCCCGCGTCACATCGAGGTCCAGATCCTCGCCGACGCCCACGGCAACGTCATCCACCTCGGTGAGCGCGAGTGCTCCCTGCAGCGCCGCCACCAGAAGGTCATCGAGGAGGCCCCCAGCCCGCTCCTCGACGCCGCCACCCGCGACGCCATCGGCCAGGCCGCCTGCGACGCCGCCCGCTCCGTCGGCTACATCGGCGCCGGCACCGTGGAGTTCATCGTCCCCGCCGCCCGCCCGGACGACTTCTACTTCATGGAGATGAACACCCGCCTCCAGGTCGAGCACCCCGTCACCGAGATGGTCACCGGACACGACCTCGTCGCCCTCCAACTGGCGATCGCCCGCGGCGAGGAGCTGCCGATCCGCCAGGAGGACATCACCCTGACCGGCCACTCCTTCGAGGCCCGCATCTACGCCGAGGACCCGGCCAACGGCTTCCTGCCGACCGGCGGCCGCATCGCCAGCGTCGTCGAGCCGACCGGCCCGGGAGTGCGCGTCGACTCCGGCATCACCGACGGCTCGGAGATCTCCTCCCTGTACGACCCGATGCTGATGAAGGTCATCGTCCACGGCGCCGACCGCGCCGAGGCCCTCAGCCGCCTCGACCGCGCCCTGGCCAACACCGTCGTCGCCGGCGTCGGAGTCAACACCGACTTCTGCCGCTTCCTCATCAACGTCCCCGAGGTCGTCGCCGGCGATCTGCACACCGGGCTGCTCGACGAGGTGGTCGACGACTACCGCGTCTCCGACGTCCCGGACGACGCCCTCGTCGCCTCCGCCATGGTGTGGCTCGCCCAGCGCTGGCCGGACCAGCCCGGCTCCGCCTGGGCCATCCCGGACGGCTGGCGCCCCGGCCTCCCGGCCGAGCAGCGCGTCCGCTTCGCCTGGGACGGCGGCTCCAGCCTCATCTCCCTGCGTGGCACCCCGGCCTCCGCCGAGGTCACCGTCCACGACGCGGTCGCCGGCCTCACCTCCGAGGACGAGGCCGCCCGGGCGGAGCCCCGCACCGTGTCGACCACCGTGCACCGCGACGGCGACTCCTGGCGCGTCACCGTCGACGGCCTCACCCGCCACTGGCAGATCGACACCATCGGCAACGGCTCCACCCCCGAGACGGTCGTCTCCTCCGACGAGGGCACCTGGGTGCTGCGTCAGGAGCACGTCGCCCGCTCCCGGGCCGACGAGGACACCGACGGCGACGGCACCCTGGCCTCCCCGATGCCGGGCACCGTCATCGCCCTGTCCACCGCACCGGGCACCCGGGTCTCCGCCGGAGACGCGGTCCTCGTGGTCGAGGCCATGAAGATGGAGCACGTCCTCCGTGCCGCGCATGACGGAATCGTCGCCTACCACTGCTCGGCGGGCGACCAGGTCCCCGCCGGCAAGGCCCTCGCCAGCGTCGCCGCCGACGACTGACCCCCTGACTTTCCCCCGAAAAACACTCAAGCAAAGGAATCCCATCATGTCTGACATCAACATCACCGACCTGCCCGAGGAGTACCGCGAGCTGCAGAACGTGGTCCGCGAGTTCGCCAACGAGGTCGTCGACCCGGTCTCCGCACAGCACGACCGCGACCACACCTTCCCCTACGAGGTCGTGTCCGGCATGGCCGAGATGGGCCTGTTCGGACTGCCCTTCCCGGAGGAGTACGGCGGCATGGGCGGTGACTACCTCTCCTTCGGCATCGCCCTCGAGGAGCTGGCCCGCGTCGACCAGTCCGTCGCCATCACCCTGGAGGCCGGCGTCGGTCTGGGTGCCATGCCGATCTTCCACTTCGGCAATGAGGAGCAGAAGCAGCAGTGGCTCCCGGACCTCACCGCCGGCACGAAGCTCGCCAGCTTCGGCCTGACCGAGCCGGGCGCCGGTTCCGACGCCGGTGCCACCCGCACCACCGCGCGTGAGGACGGCGGCGACTTCATCATCAACGGCTCCAAGCAGTTCATCACGAACTCCGGCACCGACATCACCTCGCTGTGCACCGTCACCGCCGTCACCGGTGAGAAGGACGGCCGCAAGGAGATCTCCACGATCATCGTCCCGAACGACACCCCGGGCTTCACCGTCGAGCCCGCCTACGACAAGGTCGGCTGGAACGCCTCCGACACCCACCCGCTGACCTTCACCGACGTCCGCGTCCCCCAGGAGAACCTGCTCGGTGAGCGCGGCCGCGGCTTCGCCAACTTCCTGTCCATCCTCGCGGAGGGCCGCGTCGCCATCGCCGCCCTGGCCACCGGCGCCGCGCAGGGGTGCGTCGACGAGTCCGTGAAGTACGCCAAGGAGCGCACCTCCATGGGCAAGCCGATCTCCGATTTCCAGGCCATCTCCTTCAAGATCGCCCGCATGGAGGCCCGCGTCCACGCCGCCCGCCTCGCCTGGATGGCCGCCGCCGCACTCATGGTCAAGGGCCTGGACTTCCGCAAGGAGGCCTACATCGCCAAGCTCATCTCCTCCGAGGCCGCGATGGACAACGCCCGCGACGCCACCCAGATCCACGGCGGCTACGGCTTCATGAACGAGTACCGCGTCGCCCGCCACTACCGCGACTCCAAGATCCTCGAGATCGGTGAGGGCACCTCCGAGGTGCAGCTCATGCTGATCGCCCGCGAGCTGGGACTGTAAGGAGCAGACACCATGACCGACACCGCCGTGATCACCCGCTCCATCGAGCAGCGGGGCCTGTGGTTCGAGGAGTACGAGGAGGGTGTGCGTTACCTCCACCGCCCCGGCCGCACCGTCACCGAGGCCGACGACGTCGTCTTCACCACACTCACCATGAACACCCAGCCGCTGCACCTCGACGCCCACTGGTCGTCCGGTCAGCCCGGGTTCGACGGCCAGCGACTGGTCAACTCCATGTGGACCCTGTCCACGGTGGTCGGCCTGTCCGTCTCCCAGCTCACCCTCGGCACCATCGTCGCCAACCTGGGCTTCACCGAGGTCGCCTTCCCGGCCCCGATGTTCCACGGTGACACCCTCTACGCCGAGACGGTCTGCACCGGCAAGCGACTGTCCAAGTCGCGTCCCGGCCAGGGGATCGTCGAGCTGGAGCACATCGGCCGTAACCAGCACGGCGATGTCGTCTGCCGCGCAGTCCGCTCCACCATGGTCCGCTGCCGCCCCGAAGGAGAAGAGTAGATGAGCACCTGGATCCCCGCCGGCCCGGCACTGCTGTTCGCCCCGGCCGACCGCCCCGAGTTCTTCGCCAAGGCCGCCGACCGCGCCGACCTGGTCATCATCGACCTGGAGGACGGCTGCCGCCCCGCCAACCGGGAGAGCGCCCGTGAGGGCATCCGCCTGGCCACGCTCGACCCCTCCCGCGTCATCATCCGCGTGAACCCGGCCGGCACCTCCGACCACGTCGCAGACCTCGCGGCCGTGGCCGGGAGCCCCTTCCGCCAGATCATGCTCTCCAAGACCGAGGGTGCGGCGGACGTCGCGTCCGTCACCCGGGTGCTTCCCGACGCCGCCGTCATCGCCCTCGTCGAGACCCCGCTCGGTGTCCTCCGGGCGGAGGAGATCGCCGCGGCCGAGGGCGTGGTCGCCCTCTTCTGGGGAGCGGAGGACCTCGTCGCCGGCCTCGGCGGCACCACCTCCCGCTTCGCCGACACCACCTACCGTGACGTCCCCCGCTTCGCCCGGGCACAGGTGCAGCTCGCCGCCGCCGCCCACGGCAAGGCCTCCCTCGACTCCGTCCACGTGGACATCGGGGACATTGACGGCCTCCGCGCGGAGGCCGAGGACGCCGCCGCACTCGGCTACGTCGGCACCTGCTGCATCCACCCCTCCCAGGTGTCCGTCATCCGTGAGTCCTACCGACCCACCGATGAGGACCTCGACTTCGCCCGGCAGCTCCTCGCCGCCGCCGAGCACAACGACGGAGCCTTCAGCTTCAACGGCCGCATGGTCGACGCCCCACTTTTCCGCCAGGCCCAGGCCATCGTCCAGCGCGCCGAATCCTGAAATCAGAAAGAAGAAGCAGACATGACCACCAACGTTCTCTCCACCCTCTCCTCCCACTCGACCATCTCCACCCCCTACGGCTCCATCGTCGTCGACGAGGACGGCAACAAGCTCTCCCACGTCATCGGCTGCACCATCGACCAGGGCGCCGCCCCGCTGCGCGAGGACACCCTGGGCCAGATGCTGCGCGCGATCGTCGAGAAGTACCCCAACCGTGAGGCCGTCGTCGACGTCTACGCCGACAAGACCTACACCTACGAGCAGTTCTACAACACCGTCCTCCGCCTGGCGTCCGCCTTCATCCGCCACGGCTACCGCAAGGGCGACCGCATCGGCATCTGGTCCACCAACCGCTGGGAGTGGCTCGTCGTCCAGTGGGCCTGCCACCACCTGGGCCTCATCCTGGTGAACATCAACCCGGCCTACCGTCAGAGCGAGCTCAACTACGTCCTGGCCAAGGTCGGCGTGAAGATGATCTTCGCGGCCCCGCGCTTCAAGGACTCCGACTACCGCACCATGCTCAACGAGGCCCGCAAGCAGCGCGGCGTCAAGCTGAAGAACATCATCTACTTCGGCTCCACCGACTGGTACGACGCCATCCACGGCGAGATCGACGACCTCTCCGAGTACACCCGCGACCTGGACAACAACGACCCCGTCAACATCCAGTTCACCTCCGGCACCACCGGCTTCCCCAAGGGTGCGACCCTGACGCACCGCAACATCCTCAACAACGGCTTCTTCGTGGGCGAGAACCTCGGCTACACCGAGGAGGACCGCGTGTGCACCCCGGTGCCGTTCTTCCACACCTTCGGCATGGTCATGGGCGTCATCGCCACCTTCACCCACGGTGCCTGCATGATCATCCCGGGCCCGACCTTCAAGTCCCGGGAGACCCTCAAGGCGGTCCACTCCGCGCGGGCGACCTCCCTCTACGGCGTGCCCACCATGTTCATCACCGAGCTGGAGGAGGCCAACGACCACATCGACTACGGCAGCCCCTACGACCTGTCGACCCTGCGCACCGGCATCATGGCCGGCACCTCCTGCCCGTCGAAGACGATGCGCAACGTCATGAACCACTTCAACATGGAGGGCATCTCCATCTGCTACGGCATGACCGAGACCTCCCCGGTCTCCTTCCAGACGCGTGCCGACGCCCCCCTGGACAAGCGCGTCAACACCGTCGGCCAGATCATGCCGCACCTCGAGTGCAAGATCGTCGACGAGGACACCGGTGAGACCCTCCCGATCGGCGCCAAGGGCGAGATCCTCGTCCGCGGCTACTCCGTGATGAAGGGCTACTGGGACCACGAGGAGAAGACCGGCGAGGCACTCACCCCGGACGGCTGGATGCAGACCGGCGACCTCGGCGAGATCGACGAGGACGGCTACCTCGCCGTCACCGGCCGCCTCAAGGACATGCTCATCCGCGGCGGCGAGAACGTCTACCCGCGTGAGATCGAGGAGTTCCTCTTCACCCACCCGGACATCGTCGACGCCCAGGTCATCGGCGTCCCGGACGAGCGTTACGGTGAGGAGATCATGGCGTGGGTCATCCTGCACGAGGGTGTGGAGGACCTCACCGCCGAGCAGGTCGCCGAGTTCGCACACGGCAAGCTGGCCCGCCACAAGGTCCCGCGCTACGTCGCCGTCGTCGACGAGTACCCGATGACCGTCTCCGGCAAGGTCCGCAAGGTCGCACTGCGCGAGATGGCTCCGAAGGTTCTGGGGTGGCTCTGATGGGAATCGACAAGCGAAGGGACGACGTCCGCGAACTCATCGCGGAGCACGTCAAGGACGGCATGACCCTCGCCGTCGGTGGATTCGGACTCTGCGGCGTCCCGTACGTCCTCATCGAGGCACTGCGTGACGTCGGCCGGAAGAACCTCACCATCGTCAGCAACAACATGGGCATCGACGGCCAGGGCCTCGGCATCCTCCTCGAGAACAACCAGGTCAGCAAGGTGTGCGCCAGCTACGTCGGTGAGAACCGCGAGTTCGCCCGCCAGTACCTCGCCGGTGAGCTCGAGGTCGAGTTCAACCCCCAGGGCACCCTCGCCGAGCGGCTCCGCGCCGGCGGCGCAGGAATCCCCGCCTTCTTCACCGCCACCGGTGTGGGCACCCTCGTCGCCGAGGGCAAGCCGACGAAGAACTTCGACGGCCGCACCTACGTCATGGAGCGGGGCATCGTCGCCGACGTCGGCCTGGTCCACGCCTGGCAGGGCGACATCAGCGGCAACCTCGTCTACCGCGCCACCGCCCGCAACTTCAACCCGCTGTGCGCCGAGTCCGGCCTGGTCACCATCGCCCAGTGCGAGGAGATCCTGCCCCTCGGCGGCATCGAGCCGGCGCACGTGACCACCCCGGGTGTCCACGTCGACCACATCGTCGCCGCGGACGACCGCGAGAAGCCGATCGAGCAGCGGACCACCCGCCCGCGTGCGACCGTCGGAAAGGAGATCTGACATGACCACCACCACAGTGACCACCAAGGGCTGGACCCGCGACCAGATGGCCGCCGAGGCAGCCAAGGAACTCAACGACGGTGACTACGTCAACCTCGGCATCGGCATCCCGACGCTGGTGGCCAACAACCTCCCGGAGGGCGTCAACGTCATCCTCCAGTCGGAGAACGGCATCCTCGGCATGGGCCCCTTCCCCTACGAGGGGGAGGAGGACGCCGACCTCATCAACGCCGGCAAGCAGACCGTCACCCTCATCCCCGGTGCCTCCATCTTCGACTCCGCCACCAGCTTCGGCATGATCCGCGGCGGCAAGGTGAAGATGGCCGTCCTCGGCGCCATGGAGGTCTCCCAGTCCGGCGACCTGGCCAACTGGATGATCCCCGGCAAGATGGTCAAGGGCATGGGCGGCGCGATGGACCTCGTCGCCGGCACCCCGCGCGTCCTGGTGCTCACCGAGCACGTCACCCGCGACGGCCAGCCCAAGCTGAAGAAGCAGTGCGACCTGCCGCTCACCGGTATCGGCGTCGTCGACCGCATCATCACCGACATGGGGAGCTTCGACGTCGCCGAAGACCACCTCATCCTGCGGAAGATCGCCCCCGGCGTGACCCTCCGTGACATCGAAGAGAACACCGACGCGAACTACGTCGTCGAGCTGGAAGAAATGGAATAACCCCACCATGAGCAACCTCACCCCCCACGCCGATGACGTCGTCATCCTCGCCGGAGCACGCACCCCCCAGGGCAAGCTCCTCGGTTCCCTCGCCTCCCTCAGCGCCGTCGACCTCGGTGCCCACGCCGTCCGCCACGCCGTCGAGCGCGCCGGGATCAGCCCCTCCGACGTGGACCACGTGATCATGGGCCAGGTCCTCCAGGCCGGCGCCGGCCAGAACCCGGCCCGCCAGACCGCCCTCAAGGCCGGCCTCGATCCGCGCGTCGTCGCCGAGACCGTCAACAAGGTCTGCCTCTCCGGCCTCGACGCCGTCATCCGCGCCGCCCGTCTCATCCGCCTCGGTGACGCCGACGTCGTCGTCGCCGGTGGCCAGGAGTCCATGACCAACGCGGCCCACGTCGTCCGCGGTGCCCGCCAGGGCCGTGCCTTCGGTGCCATGGAGATGGCCGACACCTCCGAGCTCGACGGCCTCACCGACGCCGCCGACGGTGTCTCGATGGGCGTGCTCACCGAGGGACCGCTGGCCTCCATGAACATCTCCCGCGAGGAGCAGGACGAGGTCGCCGCCGCCTCCCACCAGCGCGCCGCCGCCGCCCAGGAGGCCGGTGTCTTCGACTCCGAGATCGCCCCCATCTCCATCCCGCAGCGCAAGGGTGACCCGGTCGTCGTCACCGCTGACGAGGGCATCCGCGCCAACACCACCACCGAGTCCCTCTCCGGCCTGCGCCCCGCCTTCACCCGTGACGGCTCCATCACCGCGGGCAACGCGTCCCCGATCTCCGACGGCGCGGCAGCCGTCGTCCTCACCCGCCGCTCCTGGGCGGAGGAACACGGCCTCGACTACCTCGCGGTCGTCGGCGCCGCCGGCCAGACCGGTGGCCCGGACAACTCCCTGCACTCCCAGCCCTCCGACTCCCTCAAGGCCGCGCTCGACCGCGCCGGCTGGGAGGCCGGTGACCTGGACTTCGTCGAGATCAACGAGGCTTTCGGCGCCGTCGCCGTCCAGTCCCTGCGCGACCTCGACTACCCGGCCGAGCAGTGCAACATCTACGGCGGTGCCATCGCCCTCGGACACCCGATCGGTGCCTCCGGTGCCCGCCTGGTCCTCACCGCGGCGCAGGAGCTCGACCGTCGTGGCGCCGGCAAGGCAGGCGTGAGCCTGTGCGGCGGCGGTGGCCAGGGCGACGCCCTGCTGCTGTACCGGAACTAGGGCAGGGGAGAGCATGAGCAACCACCTCTTCACCCGCACCGGCGACATCACCTTCCAACCCACCCGCCACGCGGAGGGCGCCTGGTCCCCGGAGGACTACCACTTCAGTTCCCTCGCCGGTCTGATGATCAACGAGATCGAGCGCACCCGTCCCCACAAGGAGCTCGTCCTCAGCCGCGTCTCCTATGACATCCTCGGTCGCCTCCCGTTCGCGGAGGTGGAGGTGATCGTCGAGACGCTGCGCCCCGGCCGCACCATCGAACTCGTCCAGGCGACCGCCACCATCGGCGGCCGCAGCGTGATCAAGGCCCGCGCCTGGTACCTCGCCACCTCGGACACCACCGAGGTCGAGGCCGTCAGCGCCGAGCCGCTCACCTCCCCGGACGAATGCCCCGAGCGGGACCTCACCGAGCTGTGGGCCGGCGGATTCATCCGCCAGCTGGAGGCCCGGCAGGCGATGGAGAGGAAGCCGGGTCGCGGAGCCTCCTGGCTCCGTACCCCGAACGTGCTCGTGGAGGGTGAGGAACCCATCGAGGTCGCCCAGTACTTCACCAACATCGACGTCGCCAACGGCATCAACCCGCAGCAGGGCCCCGAGGAGTGGGCCTACCCGAACGTCGACCTCACCGTCCATCTCTTCCGTCAACCCACCGGCCCGTGGACCGGCCTGGACACCACCGTCACGTGGGGTCCCGAGGGCATCGGCCTGACCAGCTCCGTCCTCCACGACATCCACGGCCCCGTCGGCCGTGCCGAGCAGAGCCTCACGCTCCGCCGACTCTGATCCACAGGTAGCAGGGCCCCTTCCTCCGGGAAGGGGCCCTTTTGCATGCTTATCGACGCCCGCCGGCACCCCGGGGAGTGCGCAGCTGCGCACTCTGGGCTCCGTTCTGGGGAGCAGGGGCGGTGGCATCCACAACTGCGGATTGAAAGAACGCCGTTGGTGCCCGGAGAGTGCGCAGCTGCGCACTAAAAGTGCCGATGGAACAGGTGTTTCTTTGGGCATTCTCTCCGGGCGGCGTGGGAGTGGAAGAGTTAACGGCGGCATGCTTATCGACGCCTGCTGGCGATCAAGGAGTGCGCAGCTGCGCACTCTGCGCTCCGCTTTAGGGGGCAGGGAGGTGGCGTCGATGGCTGCGGATTGAGAACCTCGCCGGGGCCCGGGGAGTGCGCAGCTGCGCACTAAAAGTATCCGGTGAACAGGTGCTGGAGAGACCACGATTGTTTGGCTATCGACGCTCGCTGGCACCCTGAAGAGTGCGCAGCTGCGCACTAAAACCACCCGGTGAGCAGGTGCTTCGTTGGGTGGAACGAGATTCGGAGAAGACACCCCGCTCTGTGCTTCGACGCCCACCAGTCCCCGGGGGAGTGCGCAGCTGCGCACTCCGAACGGTCCCGTGCAGTGGCCACGAGGAGCACATCCACGTCACCGGGAGGCTTTGATCTGTCCGGGAATCATCACTTCCTGCGGGTGCTCCGCGGCGGGGCTGTCCCGGAGCTCTCGAAGAGGTCGACCATCTGTGCCACGGAGAGGTCGGAGGGCAGCGTGGTCGGCTGCACGCCTGTGCGTCCGGCCCACTGGTGGGCCGCCTGGCGGGAGGGGAGGACTCGCTGGCGGGTGATGATCTCCACGATGCCGCGGCCCCGGCCCGTGTAGATGGAGTGCACCATGCCCTGGAACGCCTTCCTCTTCTTCGTCGGCACCAGGGGACGGTGTCGTCGTCGGATGTGCAGGACACCGCCGTCCACGCTGGGGCGGGGAGTGAAGGCGGCCCGGGGGACGCGTTCGCCGAGCTCGAACTCGAACCAGGGTGCCCACTGGGCGGTCATCATGGTGGAGGCGCCCACCCCGGCGCGTCGTCGGGCGACCTCCCACTGCATGAGCAGGATGGCGTCGGTCCAGGCGGGGGCGTGCAGCAGCCGCCGCAGAATCGCCGTGGTGATGTGGAAGGGGATGTTGCCCACGATGACATGGGGGTGCGCGGGCAGGTGGTGGCGCAGGAAGTCGTCGTTGATGATCGTGACGGTGCCCGTGGGCGGGAGGTTACGCCGCAGCGACTCAGCCAGCCGGGGATCGATCTCCACGGCGGTGAGGGGTCGTCCCGTGTGGGAGAGCGGGTGGGTGAGGGCGCCGTCGCCCGGACCGATTTCAACGATGGGGCCGGTGGTGTCGGCGATCCGTCCGAGGAGGGAGTTGATGACGCGGGGGTCGGTGAGGAAGTTCTGGCCGTGCTCGTGACGGCCGTGTGAGTATGCAGACAAGGGATGCTCCGAGAAAGAGAGTTCTGGAGCCGGGCACGCGAAAAGGACCGCCCGGCTCATGGACCGGAGCGGCGACCATTACTGGAGGGCCAGCCGCTGTCAGCGGTGGCGGCGCAACCGCAGGGAGGCGGTTCCCAAAATCAACATGTCCCGGAGGTTATCATCCCGGACGGCGGGGCGTCGAGAAGCACCGGAGGAGTGCGCAGCTGCGCACTCCCGGCAATGAGAAAACGCACCCCGCGCGACGGTGGGGTGCGTTTTCTGCAGCACAGAAAGTTGTGTGGGTTATCTCGTGGTGACCTCCCCGAAAAGTCCGGCGACAGGGGAAATCAGGAGGGGGCGGGCGGCGAACCACGCGCCGGCGGTCACCGCGATGGCGACCAGGAGGACGATCAGGCCGGTCCAGTCCCCGGCGTACACGTCGGGATCAACGGAGCCGCGGGCTGCGAACATGTGGTTCAGGTTCCGCAGGGCGCCGGTGAGGAACACCAGCAGCACGTGCATGAAGATGAAGGCCACGAAGTACAGCATCACCGGGAAGTGGACGGCGCGGGCGATCTCGGCCGGGTAGAGGGAGTTGAGCTTCTGGTTGTTCTTCGGCCAGACGGAGCTCATGCGCAGGCCGGTGATGATCGCCAGCGGTGCGGCGATGAACACGGTGACGAAGTACGCCAGTTCCTGCAGTCCGTTGTAGTGGACCCAGCCGTTCTCGGTCGGCCAGTCGAAGGAGAGGTACTGGATGCCCGCGGACAGGGCGTTCGGGAAGACCTCCCAGCTGGTGGGGACGATGCGCATCCACTGGCCCGTCGTGAAGAGGAGCACGAAGAAGACGGCACCGTTGATGACCCAGAGCAGGTCGAGGGCCTGGTGGAACCAGATGGTGAGGCTGATCTTGCCGCCCCTGCCGCTGCGTGCGGTGAAGTAGGCGGGTGGGCGCCGCTCGCCGCGGATCTGCAGACCGGAGCGGATGATCAGGACCATGAGGAACACGTTGAAGAAGTGCGACCAGGCCAGCCACGCCGGCACACCGACCGGTGCCGACTCCGGCATCGGTGCCGCACCCGGGTAGCGCTCGACGAACGCGGAACCGGTGTCGCTGCCGAGGAACCAGCGCGCGATGAACATCACGATGACACCGAGCGCCACCAGCGCACCCGCGCCCAGCAGCCACTGGACCAGGGTGAACCGCCCGTAGCGCTTCGCCTCCGGCTTCGGCGCCGCATGGGACGTGGGCTTGTCGACGCCCGCCGTCTTCTGCGCCGCCGCCGCTGCCGGGACAGCTGCCGGG
>NZ_DUOE01000070.1 GCF_012838985.1 Corynebacterium sp.
GAGAGGGACATGTTCTCGGAGTAGTCCTGGATCGGGCTGAGCTCGTCGAGAATGTCCTCAAGACCACTGGTGACGCGGGCCTCCGGCCCACGCTCCTCCTGCTGGCGGGCGCGCCACTCAGGCGTACCGATCAGCCATGCAAAGGATTCACGCTGCAGGTCAAGGAGACCCGGGACCTCGATCGGCTCTGCGTTCTTGGAGAACGAGTAGCGCTTCGGAGTTCCGGGGATATCGGCCACTGACTTGGTCTGGCGGGAGACTGCCAAGATGGGTCCTTCCAGCACCTCACGCGGACTGTGGCTGTTCTGGCCACCGGATCCGCTGGTAGATTTAGCATTCGGTCTGCTGTGGAATGACCGTCCCCAGGTAGCACAAAATCACCTTGTCAAGTCGACTTTTGCAGGTCGTTTGATCAAGGTTTCCTGACAGCCCAGAGACGAATTCCAGCGCAACGAAGTAGCCTATATCAAGATCGTCTCTTTGGCAAGCCCCGGTGCTGGTGGGGCGTGCCTGGATTCAGGCGGGCACTCTACCACGAGTGGCCCCGCGTGACGCAACAAGCGCGCGTGCCCCCGTGCTCATCGACGCTTATCGACGTCCCCGTCCGAACGCCCCGAAGGCGCCCGCCAGGCCGACCAGGGTGAGCAGACCACCGACACCGACGACCACCCACCGGATGGTACCGGAGGTGCCGGGGTCACGGACGGTGGCGGCGGATTCGAGGAGGGCGTCGATCTGCTCCTGCGGCATGCGGCCCTCGAAACGGAGGATCTGCTGGCGCTCTCCCCCCTCCGGGGAGGCGTACCAGGAGTCGACGTCCTCGCGGATCTCCACGACCAGGCCGGAGACACGGTCGACGAGCAGGTCACGGGTGACCGAGTGGAACCAGTGGGCCTCGGTGAAGTCCGGGAGGGTGAGCACGGTGAAGGGGGACTCGTGGATGGCGGCCAGGTCCGTCGGCTCAATCTCCTGCCGGTAGCGGTACACGGAGCGGCCGTTCATCTCCAGCTTCTCGACGAACTCGGCCGGCCGGGTCTGCCGCAGCTGCGGGTCGAACACGTCGTAGGTGGTCTGCTGCGCATCGGAGGGGAATTTCAGCCACACGCCGTCGATGTCCACCTCACTGACGGGGCTGGCGAGCTGGTCGGTGAGGGTGGCCGGCGTGGTCACCTCGCCGGTGGTGCGGTCGATGGCGAAGCTCCACACCTCGGCGGTGATGAGCCGGTCCAGCTCCTCCTGCTGGCTGCCGCGCATGAGGGTCTCACCGACGCGCAGGGTGGCGGTGTGCTCGTCCGAGGGGTTCTGGATCTCCATGTGCAGCTGGCGGCTCACGGGGGCGGTGACCACCCGGCCGTCCGGATCGGTCATGATGCGGGTGTCCGCGGCGTCGTCGACAAGCGTGTACGTGGTGGCCTCGATGCCGAGCGGCAGACGGGCGTCCTCCGGCAGGAAGCGCGGCGCGACCAGTCCCGCCACCAGCATGGCGACGCCGACGCCGAGCAGGAGGAAGGAGAGCAGACGGGACGTAGGCAGCATGACGGAGAGTTTACCCGGCGCCCCCGGAAACGGGACAACCCCGCCGCATCCACGAACGGGATGGGCGGGGTCGTGAGCGTGAGGGCTCCTCTTACTTGAGGGCAACCTTGGCGCCAGCCTCCTCGAGCTTGGCCTTGGCAGCCTCGGCGTCCTCCTTGTTGGCACCCTCGAGGATGGCCTTCGGAGCGGACTCAACGAGCTCCTTGGCCTCCTTCAGGCCCAGGCCGGAGACGATCTCGCGGACAGCCTTGATCACGCCGATCTTCTTGGCGCCGGCATCCTCGAGGACGACGTCGAACTCGTCCTTCTCCTCGGCAGCGGCAGCACCGGCGTCGCCGGCGGCACCTGCAGCGGCAACGGCGACCGGAGCAGCAGCGGTGACCTCGAAGACCTCCTCGAACTCCTTGACGAACTCGGAGAGCTCGATCAGGGTCATCTCCTTGAAGGCCTCAA
>NZ_DUOE01000010.1 GCF_012838985.1 Corynebacterium sp.
GCGTCGTCGCGAAGCAATGGAGGCCTCCGAGAAGCCGTGGACCCCGAACCGCGAGCGCCAGGTCTCCAAGGCGCTGCGTGCGTACGCCGCCATGGCCACCTCCGCAGACAAGGGTGCCGTCCGCCAGATCGACTAACATCGTCCGGGTGACCACGAAGAACAAGCCCGCGATCCTGCCCCACACCACCGTCCTGAGGATGGTGGTGGCCCTGGGGCTGATCGCGGGCTTCGGCGTCACCGGACGCCAGATGATGATCACGGACTTCCCCGTCGACATGATCATCTACATGGAGGGTGTGCAGGCCTTCCTCGACGGCGCCGAGATGTACTCCGTCCCGATGTACGCCGGGGACCTGGCGCTGCCGTTCATCTACCCCCCGTTCGGGGCCCTCGTCATGGTGCCGCTCACCGGCTTCGAGCACGACCTCGCCGGCGACATCATGATCATGCTCTCCTCCGCCCTCATCCTGCTGTGCCTGTGGTTCGTGCTGCGGGCGGTGACGGGGGCGGTGCGGGGCGGCGTCGACACGCTCTCCCTGGCGGCGCTGACGGCGGTGACGTGGCCGGCGGTGCTGCTCATGGAGCCGGTGTGGCTGAACTCCGGTTTCGCGCAGCTCAACGTCGTCATCATGGCGCTGGTCATCCTCGACCTCGTGCCGCGGAAGCGGTGGCTGCCGCAGGGTGCGCTCATCGGTGTCGCGGCGGCGATCAAGGTGACGCCGTTGGCGATGCTGCTCTTCTTCCTCCTGCGCCGCGACATCCGCGCGATCCTCGTCGCCGCTGTCTCCGCGCTGCTGGTCACGGGGCTGGGTGCGCTGGTGCGGTGGGACGCGACGAAGCAGTACTTCACCGACGTCCTGCTCGGCATGGGCACCGAGTCGGAGTTCGGCGTCAACACCGTCTACCAGTCGAACAGCTCGCTCAAGGGCATGCTCATGCGCTGGTGGACCTCCCCCGAGGCCCTCGACGCGAACTCCACGCTGACCAACATCCTGTGGCTGGTGCTCTCCCTGGTCACCATCGCGCTGGGTGCGTGGTTCATGGTGGCGCTGATGCGCCGCGACATGCTTGTCGACGCCGCCCTGGTCAACGCCGTCATCATGCTGCTGGTCTCCCCCGTCTCCTGGTCCCACCACTGGATCTGGCTCACGCTGCTGCTGCCGGTGCTCGCGTGGCGCTGCCTCACCGTCCTCGGGGGGCCGGTGGTGCTGGGGTCGCTGGTGTTCACGTGGGCCGCGCTCGTGCTCACCCAGCCCCCGAAGTGGTGGTACGGCGACGCGATCGACGTGCACGCCCTCAACGGCTCCGCCAAGTTCCTCGTCTCCGACTTCGTGTGGCTGGGCATCGCCGTGCTCATCGCCTGGGCGGTGGCGCTGCGGAAGGTGCCGGTCGCGCGTTGACCCCCGGAATCAGCCGACCCCGGACCTGTCTGGTCCGGGGTCGGCTGATTCAGGAGCGTCAGGCGAAGGGGTTGACCCCGGCGCCGAACCACCACAGCGCCACGCCGCCGGCGACGGCCAGCAGCACGAAGATCCAGGAGCTCACCAGCGGGCGGCGGGCCCAGCTGCGGCCGTAGTCCAGGGAGAGGAAGCCCGGGCCCGTGAACTGCAGCGCCAGGGAGATGCCCAGCAGCA
>NZ_DUOE01000071.1 GCF_012838985.1 Corynebacterium sp.
CCCAGGACAGACCCGTCATCACCAGGAGGGTGAGCAGCAGCGACCACACGTTGACGTCGGCGCCGAGGAAGAAGACACCGGCGATGCCGATGACCACCAGCCACATCGTCGACACCGCGGAGCTGAGGACGAAGAACCAGCCGCACAGCAGGCGGCTGGCCCCCCAGGAGCGCTGCACCTGATAGGTCAACACAGCGGAGAAGGCCGGACCTCCCGGCAGGGACGTCGACCAGGAATTGGAGGCCAGGGTGATGGCGGTGGTGTCGCGGAGACGGACACGGGTGCCGCCGGCGTCGAGAAGCAGACGCATGACCGCGGCCATCGCCACGATCGACGCGATGGCGGAGAGCACCGCGGCGCCCACGCCCCACGGGGAGGCGTCGCGCAGGCGGCGCACACCGTCGCCGATGAACGGCATCTGGTCGCGGAAGACCAGACCCAGGACGATGAGCACCACCAGCGGTGCGAGCCACCGCACCCAGCGCCACATGCTACCGGCCAAGCTTGCGGGGACCGTTCCGGTCGGCCTCGAGGCGGGCCATGAGCTCGGCGAAGGGAATGAGCTCAGAATCCTCCGCCGTGGTGCGCCCACCGCGGGCCGCCTCGTCGTGGTCGGCGAGGACGGCCTCGTCGATGAGCAGCTCACCCTCGAGGGGCTCATCCACCCGGTTCTCGGACTCGGCCTCCTCGGCCTCCTCGGGCTCCGGGGTGGCCGGCGTCGGGGCAGGCGCCGGGACGGGCGGGAGATCCTCGCTGTGGCCCATCTTCTCGTAGGCGCGCTTGACGAAGCGCGGCGCCCACCAGTTGTCCTCGCGCAGCAGGTGCATGACCGCGGGGACGAGCATCATGCGGATGATGGTGGCGTCGATGGCCAGGGCGAAGATCATGCCGAAGGCGATGTACTTCATCATGACGATCTCGGAGAACCCGAATGCGCCGGCCACGACGATCATGATGAGCGCGGCCGCCGTGATGATCGAGCCGGTCTGCGCCGTGCCGTAGCGGATGGCGTCGTCCGTGGATCTGCCGCGGTCCCGGGCCTCCACCATGCGGGAGACGAGGAAGACCTCGTAGTCCGTCGACAGGCCGTAGACGATGGCCACGATGAGCACCAGCACCGGGGACATGAGCGGGCCCGGGGTGAAGTTGAACAGGTCCGCGCCGACGCCGCCGACGAACATGGCGGTGAGGATGCCCAGGGTGGCGCCCAGACCCAGGACCGTCATGATGATCGCCTTCGCCGGCAGGATGAGTGAACCGAAGACGAGGGCCATCAGGATGAACGTGGCCACGACGATGTACAGCGCCATCCACGGCAGCTTGTCCATGAGCGCCTCGATGGACTCGATCTCCATCGCCGGGGTGCCGCCGATGTAGAGGTCGACGCCGTCGGGGACGTCGAGGGCGCGCAGCTGGTCGACGACCGCACTGTTGAGATCGCGGTCCTCGATGCCCGCCGAGAGCACCGTCGTGCCGTCGACCGTGCCGTGGTCGGGGGTGAACTGGGAGCTCAGGCCCTCGATGTCACGCAGCTGGACGAACACGTCGACCAGCTGCTCCTCGGTGGCGTCGGTGACCACCAGCTTCACCGGCTCGGTGCGGAAGGCGGGGAAGGTGTCGTTGAAGTCGTCCTGGGCGACACGGACGTCGTTGTTCGGCGGCAGGTAGGTCTCGTTGATGCCGCCGAACTTCACCCCCGCCAGCGGCAGGGTCAGCGCGATGAGCAGGCCGGCGACACCGACGGTGACCAGCTTGGCGTGCTTCATGGCCCATCCCGGGATACGGAACCACACCGTGTCCTCGAGGCGGCGGGCGGTGCGCTTGGTGCGACGGACGGTCCACCTGTCGATGTTGTGCCCGAGCATGCCGAACAGGGCCGGCAGCACCGTCACCGACAGCAGGGCGGCGAGGCCGACCGCGGAGATCGCACCGTAGGCGACCGACTTGAGGAACGCCTGCGGGAACACCAGCAGGCCGGACAGGGCCACCGCGACCATCGCGGCGGAGAACACCACCGTCTTGCCGGCGGTGGCCGTCGTCGTGCCCACCGCCTCCGGGACGGAGGTGCCCTTGTCCAGCTCCTCGCGGAAACGGGAGACCATGAACAGGCCGTAGTCGATGGCCAGACCCAGGCCCAGGAGCGTCACCACGGACTGGGCGAACACGTTGACCTGGGTGAGTCCGGCGAGGATGGACAGCACGCCGAGGGAACCGGCGATGGAGAGGATGCCCACGATGAGCGGCATGAGCGCCGCCACGGCGGAACCGAAGACGAACAGCAGCAGGACGGCCACCACCGGCAGGGCGATGACCTCCGCGCGGACGATGTCGCCCGCCATGCCGTCGTCGAGGGAGTCGGCGACCGCCGTGGCACCGGCCACGCGGGTCTGCACGTCTCCCGGCAGGTCCCCGGCGATGAGGGAGTCCTCGATGGCGCGGTAGTCCCTGAGCGTCTGCTCACCGTCCCCGCGCAGGCCGACGGCGGCGAAGGCGCGGGTGCCGTCGTCGTTGATCAGCTGGGCGTTGCGGGTGTCGAAGTAGCTGGTGACGTGCGCGATCTCGTCCGGGTGCTCCGACTGCAGCGACTCCAGGTGCGAGGCGATGGCCCCGAACGTCGTGGGGTCGTTGAGGTTGTGACCCTCCGGCGCCTCGAAGAGCAGGATGACGTCACCGGAGTTGTCCCGGCCGAAGACCTCCTGCTCGAGGTGGGCGGCCGCGGTGGAGCTGGAGCCGGGGTCGTCCCAGCCCTCCTGGCTCATGCGGGCGCCCAGCTGGGTGCCGAAGATCGCGTACACCGCCAGGATCGCGGCGATGACGATGAGGGGCACCAGGCGTCGGTGCCGGTAGGAGAAATGTCCCCACTTCTCGAACATGGACGGCCCTCCTAGTGGTTGCGGCCGGCGAGCAGCGCCGACAGCGGGCGGAAGGGCTGCAGCCAGGCGCCCTCGTCGGGAAGCTGGTCGAGGCTGATACGCGGCAACGGCTCCCGGAACACACCGGAGATCTCCTCGAGATCGACGAACTCGATGGTCTCGGAGGCCACGGCCCACGAGGCATGCTCGTGGAAACCGATGACGGTGACCGGCAGGCCCTCGGCGATGAGCTCGTCGATGGTCTCCCTGAAGTTCTGGCCGTCGGCCGAGGCGACGACGAGGCCGCGCAGCACGCCCTCCGCGTGACGACGCCGGATGTGCGCCAGCATGTCCGGGTCGACGTCGGAGTCCTCCTCCGTCTTCGGCTTGGCGAACACGGCGAAACCGACGTTACGCAGCGCCTCCACCCACGGGCGGACGACGTCCGCGCCACCGGGGGTGACGTTGGTGAACACCGTGGCCTCGGCCTCGACGCGGCTGCCCGTCTCATGGGACAGCCGGCCGGCGCGGGCCAGCAGCCAGCGACCGATGGCGTCGAAACGCGGGCGGTGGACGGCGGTGGGCCGGCCACCCAGGATGGCACCCAGGCCCATGTCCAGGTTCGGGGCGTCCCAGACGAGGAGGAGATTCTCCGGTCCGGGCGCGTCCTGGGCGCCGTAGTGGTGGGTGGATTCGTGAAGATCGCTCACGGGGGGACTCTTTTCGGTTATACGGGGGAAATCAGGGATTATCGGTGGTGCGCTGCCACAGGAACTCGGTGATCGTGTGGTCCTTGTCCAGGCCCTTGCCCTCGAACTTGGTGATGACCTGACGGTCCACCAGCTGCGGGCACTCCGGCCACGGCCAGCCCCTGAACTCCAGGAGCGGCTCGGAGTGGACGAGCTCGCTGATCCACTCGGCGTAGTCGGCGTGGTCGGTGGCCACGTGGAGGACACCACCCGGCTTGAGGCGGGTGGCGATGAGGTGCAGCGTGCCCGTCTGGATGATCCGGCGCTTGTGGTGGCGGGCCTTCGGCCACGGGTCCGGGAAGAAGATCCGCACCCCGTCGAGGGAACCGGGCTCGATCATGCGGGCCAGGACCTCGACGCCGTCGCCGCGCACCATGCGGATGTTGTCGATGCCGCCGCGCACCACCGCGCCGAGCAGCTTCGCCAGGCCGGGCTTGTACAGCTCGACGGCGATGACGTTGGTGTCCGCCTCGAGCGGGGCCATCGCGGCGGTGGAGGTGCCGGTGCCGGACCCGATCTCGAGGATCGTGCGGGCGCCGGTGCGGCCGAACCACCCGTCGACGTCGATACGCTCATCGGCGAGGACGCGGCCGAGGCGCGGCCAGTTCTCCTCCCAGAGCTTCTCCTGGTTGTCGGTGAGGGTGCCGCGGCGGAAACTCACGGCGCCGAGGCGCGGGTAGTCGCGGCCGTCGTCGCCGAAATCGGTCTGCAGCGGACGGCCGGCGGGCAGGTCGCCGAGGGGGCGTTCCGCACGGTCGGCGGCGGAGTGGGCGTTATCGGGAAAATCAGAGTTAGACATCCTCGATATTCTCCCCCGGTGATGGTCAAACTTCAATTCTCCGGCGGAGGGGCGTGGCCGTTCCGGACAGCGGCCGCCGCAGCGCCGCGCTCCCCGATAGTGGCCGCGGAATGGGTTTGGTGTGGGATACTGTCCTGGATCATCCCCTGTCGCCGACCGCCGGTGACCCCGCCGTTGCTGAAGGACAACCATGCAGACCCGTTCCGACCGTGTCCCGCACTACCTGTTCGTCAACGAGAACATCGGTGGGCACCGCACCGTGCACAGGTCGCTGCGCCGGATCTTCGCGGGGCGTGACGACGTGTCGGTGGAGTTCATCGACGGCGCCGACCCCGGTCTGCTCGGCCGGATCCTGCGCGCCCCGCTGCCGCTCCTGGGGCGGCTGGACCTCGACCTGCAGCCGCTGCGCGGGCAGCTCGTGCACTCGTTCAACATGCGGCGGCAGGTCCGCCGCCGACTGGCCCGGGGTGGGGTCGACGCCATGCACGTCTACACCCAGAACTGCCTGCTGGGCAGCGCCGACCTCCTGCGGTCCACCCCGAGCGTCATCACCACGGACAGCACGGGGCGCCTCAACGTCTTCAGCGTGCCGTACCGCACCCCGACCCGTTTCACCGCGCCGATGAGCCGGGTCAACCTCCCCTTCGAACGCCCCGTCCTCGATGCGGCGAGGAAGGTGTTCGCCTGCTCCCGCGCGGTCGAGGGGTCCCTGGCCTCCCCCGACTACGGGCTGCCGCCGCAGCAGGTCGAACGTCTGGAGATGGGCGTCCACTCGCCCTACTTCGCCGACCCCCTCCCGCCGCGGGATCCCGCCCGCCGTCCGACGATCGTGTTTGTCGGCACGTCCCTGGAGCGCAAGGGCGGGACACTGCTTCTCGACGTCTGGCGTGCCCACCTCCGCGACCGCGCCGACCTCACCCTCATCACCCTGGAGAGCCTGCCCCCGGAGGAGGGGCTGACGGTGGTCAACGACCTGCAGCCCGGCGAGGACCGGCTGTGGGACATCCTCGCCGACGCCGACATCTTCTGCCTGCCCTCCCTCATCGACCAGGCCCCCAACGCCATCCTCGAGGCCATGGCCGCCGGGCTGCCGGTGGTGGCCCACCCCAACGGCGCGATCCCGGAGATGGTCATCGACGGGGAGACGGGACTGCTTGTCGACGCCCGCACCGCCCCGCCCGTCGCCGAGGCACTGGGACGCCTCGTGGACGATCCGGAGCTCCGCGCCCGGATGGGGGCCGCCGGCTGGCGTCACGCCCGGGAGCACTACGACATGACCACCTCGGCGGACAGGATCCTGGCGGAGCTCGCCCGGGCGGCGGACCTGCCGGCCCCCGACGCGGCGGGCACGGTGTTCACCCTGCACCGGGAGGTCGACGAGAATCTCCTCGCGCAGTGGTGGGACCTCGCGGAGCGCCGCTCCACCCGTTTCTCCTCCCGGCCCTCCTACGCGCTCACCTGGTTCCGCACCCTGGGGAAGGGGCGGTTGACGGTGGCGACCGTCCACCGGGAAGGCCGCCTCGTGGCGCTGCTGCCGCTGCACGCCCGGACCCGCCTCGGGGTGACGGTGCACCGCCTCACCGGCCACGGCCTGGGCACGGTGGGGGAGGCGCTCGCGGAGGACGCGGCGGCCCTGTCCGCCCTGGTGGAGGGGCTCCACGAACGACGGATCCTCCTGGCGCTCACCCATCTGCCCGCGGACTCCCCGCTGGTGCAGGCCCTGCTGGACCACGGCGGGTGGACCGTCAATCACGAGCTGGACGACGTCTGCCCCGTCACCGACCTGCCGCCGGGCACCACCGCCCGTGATCTGCGCGGCGTGCGCAGTGCGCGCAGCAAGACGGGGCGCGAGGAGGGCGAGGTGACCTTCGGGCTCGCGGAGACCCCGGAGGAGCTCGCCCGCGTCTGGCCGGAGATCGTGCGGGTCGCGGCCGCCGCCGAGGAGGCCGAGAAGGAGGCCCGCCTCAACCTCACCGCCGGTGCGCACGGGGAGTTCACCCGCGCGTTCCTCGACGCGGAGGCCGGGCGGGGACACCTGCGCATCGTGCTGCTCCGCGTCGGCGGCCACCTGGTCGCGTTCGACGTCCTGCTCCTGTCCGGGGGCACCGCCGAGGGGTGGCTGACCCGCTTCGACCCGCGGTACCGGGCCCTGTCCGTCGGACACCAGCTCATCGAGCGCACCGTCAACGACAGCGGGCCGGCCGGCATCACGGCGATGGACCACATGATCGGCGAGAGCGAGTACAAGGACCCGTGGGCGACCCGCGTGTACCGCGTCGGCACGGTGACCGCCGCCCCGTGGCGGGTAGCCGGGCTGACCCTGGGTGCGGAACGGGCGGTGCGTCGACTCAGTGAGTGGGCGTACGCGCTGCTCACCCGTGTCCGGCGGCCCTCCGGTGGGGGAGGGACGCAACAGTGAGCACCACGCCGGCCCCGGGCGAATCACGTCGCCTGTTCAGCAGCACCGTCGCCCTCATCGGCGGGCGGCTCATCACGGCGGCCTTCGGCTGGGCGGGCAGCGTCATCATCTCCCGCGCCCTGGCGGGGGACGACTGGGGCCGGTACTCCTTCGTATTCGCGCTGCTGGGCCTGCTCGAGGTGGTCACCGACCTCGGGGTGGGCCGTGTCGTGCTGGCGCGCCTGAACTCGCGGAACCCGACGGAGGCCGCGCGGATCGCGGGCTCCTTCTTCGTGCTCCGCGCACTCCTCGGTCTCATCGGATTCACGGTGGCCGTCGGCTACGCCTGGGCGGTAGGCCTGTCCCCGGTGGTCATGGCCGCGACCGCCTTCGCCGGCACGACGGTCCTGCTCGCCACCCCCGCCAACGCCCTGTTCGTGCTGTACCAGAGCCGTCTGCGGCTGACCTTCGTGGCGGTGGGGGACATCGTCGGCCAGATGGTGCAGTTCCTGCTCATCGTCATCGTGGCGCTGCTCCAGCCGGCGCTGCTCCTGTTCATCATCCCGGCGGTGGCCCGCGAGGTCATCGTCATCGCCTGGCGGGCGCTCGGCGTGCCCCGGCTCCTGGAGCCGGAGTTCCGGCCCACCTTCCGGCACCCCACCGCCTACTGGGGGGAGATGCTGCGGGAGGCCGTCCCCCTGTCCTTCGGCTTCGCCCTGCTGCATCTGCTCGAGCGGATCGACACGCTCATGCTGCAGCAGATGGACACCTACGCGGCCGTCGGCAAGTACGCCATCGGCTACAAGTTCTCCGACCTGCTGGCACTGGTGGTCAGTTCCCTGGCGGTGCCGTTCACCACGGTGCTCATCACCTCCTGGCCGGACCGGCCGGCGGCGTTCCGGGGCCGCTTCCAGCAGGCGGTCCTCATCGCCGCGGTGCTCGCCGGGCTGGCGGTCACCGCGTTCACCCCGGCTGCCCGTCCGGTGATCTCCCTGCTCTACGGCATCGAGTACGCGGGCGGTGCCCCGGCGGCGGTCCTGCTGGTCATCGGCGCCGGTTTCTCCGGTGTGACGTATGTGGTGGTCTCCTCGCTCATCGCGGCGAAGAAGCTGAAGGTGTTCCCCGTGATCGCGGCGGCGGGCCTGGTGCTCAACGTGGTGCTCAACTACCTCCTCATCCCGTTGCGGTCGATCGTCGGGGCGGCGACGGCCACGGTGGTCACGGAGGTGGTGATGCTGGTGGCGATGCTGCTGGTGCTCCAGTGGAGCCTGCGCGTGCCACGGCTGGTCCCCTGGGGGCCGCTGGTCCGCATGGTGCTGCTGACGGGTGCCGTCACCGTCCCGGCGACCCGGCTCACCGATGACCTCGGCCTCCCCTGGATCCCGGTGGCCGTCGGGGCGGTACTGCTGTTCACGGTGGTGTGGGCACTGGCCGAGCGGCGGACGAGCGCCCTGGTGCTGCACCTCATCCGGGAGCGGCTCGGCGGGACCGCGGCCGCCACGGAGAAGGAGGAGCCCCATGTCCGCTGATCCCCGTCGCCTGCTCCACCGGCTGGCGTCGCGCTCCGGTCTGGTGCTCGCCTACCACGACGTCATCGCCGATTCCGCCGCCGTCTACCCCTATGCGGTGCGGGAGTCGACGTTCCGTTCCCAGCTGCGGCTCGTCCGGCGTCTGGGGTACGAGTTCGTCACCCTCAGCACGCTCGCCGACGCCCTCCACGCCGGTCGTTCCGTGGCGGGGCTCGCCGCGGTGCTTTTCGACGACGCCCTCCGCGGCGTCCACCTCCGCGCTCTGCCGTACCTCGCGGCGGAGTCGCTCCCGTGGACCCTCCTCCCGGTCACCGACCGGCTCGGGGTCGCCCCCGACTGGTGGGAACCGGCGGACCGGACCATGACCCGCACCGAGGTGGCCGAGGCCGTCAGCGCGGGCGCGGAGCTCTGCGGCCACACCGCCACACACCCCTCCCTGCCGGCGCTGGACGACGACGCCGTCCGCTCCGAGCTCCTCCGTTCCCGCGAGCAGCTCTCCGAGTGGGGTGGCCGGGAGGTACGCGACATGTGCTACCCCTTCGGGCACCAGGACGCCCGCATCCGGCGCCTCGTGGCGGAGAGCGGGTACCGCACCGGCTGGTCCTTCACGAACGGACGCTGCCACCCCGCCGACGACCCCTTCGCGCTGGCCCGCATGGCCATGCGGGAGGAGATGCAGGGCGCGCGGTGGGCGAAGTTCCTGCTGCGTCCCCGCTGGACGTGGCCCGCGGTGGAGGATCAGCCATGACCGGTCTGCTCACCGCGGCGCTGCTCGCCGCACTCGTGTTCCTCGTGTCCCTCCGCCGACCCCAGTGGGGCCTGCTCATCGTGGCGACTCTGGTGCCCTTCCACGGGCTGCTGCTCATCCTGCCGGTGACGGCCACCTTCTGGAAGGAGGCCGCGGTGCTCGCCGTCGTCGTCGGTGCCCTGCTCGCCCCCCGCGAGCGGCACCGGATGACGGTGCTCCCCTGGATGCGGCCGGCGCTGGTGCTGGTGGCGGTGGGGACCGTCTCCGCGCTGGCGGTGCTGGGGACGCAGGCGGCGTTCCCCGTCAAGATCGCGTTCTTCTACCTCCTGCCCGTCGCGGTGGTCTACTACCACCCGTTCACCCGGGCGGACAAGGATCTGCTGGTCACCCTGCTGACGGGCGTCGGCGTCGTCACCGCGCTCTACGGACTGTGGCAGCAGTACGCCGGCGGCTGGGCGCTGGCGGACATGGGCTACGAGTGGAACGAGGAGATCCGCTACGCAGGTCCGCTCCTGCGCAGTTTCGGCACCTTCAACCAGCCCTTCCCCTTCGGGTTCTTCCTCATGCTGGTCCTCGTGCTCGGGTTCGCCGCCGCGCTGGCGGAACCGGGCCGGCTCCGTTCCCGCCTCTTCTGGTGGCTCGCCCCGCTCCTGCTGCTGGCCATGCTGACCACGGTGGTGCGTGCCGCCGTGGTGGGTCTGGTCGTGGCGTTGCTCGTCCTCGGGGTGGTGCTGTACCGGCGTCTCCTGGCGGTCCTCGCGACGCTGGCCGGGGTGGGGGTGCTGCTCCTGCCGATGGCGCTGGTGCTCGACCGGAGCGGGGCGTTGGCCGCCCTGTTCTCCTCCACGAGTCTGGAGGACCGCCGCGGCCACTGGTCGGACACGTTGCCCCGGATGCTGGTGCAGCCCTTCGGCGGCGGGCTCGGGACCACCGGTGCCGCGGCGGAGCGTCTCGACGAGTGGGGCTCCCCACTCGACCTGCCCTACCAACCCGACAACCAGTACCTCAAGATCGGTCTGGAGCTGGGCCTGCCGGGCCTGCTGCTCTATGCGGTGGTCGTGGCCATCGCGGTGGTGGTGCTGTTCCGGCTCCTCCGGGTCCAGACCGACGCCCTGGAGCAGGCGGTCACCGCGGCGGCCCTCGCACTCACCCTGGCGGCCTGCGTCGCCGGAGTTTTCGCCACCTATCTCGAGATCTTCCCCCTGGACTTCTATTTCTGGTTCCTCCTGGCCGTCGGCGCCTCCGTCCTCCGGACCGACACCGCGCAGGTGGTGGCCTGGGGCCCGGTCCACCGGGCGTCGACAAGCAGCAGGGGACAGACGAAAGTGAGCATGTAGATGACACACAGAGAGACCATCGTCCCGGCTCTGCGGGTGCCGGCCCCACTTGATCTGGGCATGTTGTGGGTGGCGTTCCTCCGTGCGCTGCCGCTGGCCCTGGTCCTGGGGCTGGCGGCCGGCGCCGCCACCACCGTGGCGCTGGACCGCCGGGCACCCGTCTACGAGGTGACCTCCACCGTCTCGCTCGGCGTGCTCTCCGACGCCGACATGCCCCAGTGGGTCATCGAACGGGCCGAACCCGTGTACCTGGCCATCGCCCAGGACCGGGAGATGGTCGAGCACGTCAGCGCCGTGACGGGGGTCCCCGACCCGCGGATCCGGGCACGGGCAGGCTCCGTGCAGGGCGTCATCCAGATCACCGCGGAAGGGGCGGACGTCACGCAGGCCCGGACGATCGCCGACGAGACCGTCACCGCCCTCATCCGGCGCAGCGCCCGGATGCACGAGACCGCGATGTTCGCGGCCAGCAGCCAGTCCGAGGAACTGACCGCACCACTGCGCAGGCAGATCCTCGACCGCCGCGCCGCGGACCCGGCGGCCCCGGTGGACGACCTGGAGTGGCAGATCGAGCTCATCAGCCGGGAGATCTCCGCCCTCGTCCCGGAGGTGGTCCCTCCTGTCCAGGTCTCCCAGTCCGACAACGGCGGGGAGCCCGTCCGACCGCAGCCACTGCAGACCGGCCTGGTGGCGGGCATGGCCGTGGCTCTCCTGGCCGCGCTGCCGCTGACCTGGAGGAACTTCCGTCATCCGAGACGACCCGGCCGGATGTGGCTGCGCGGACTGCGCAACCGCTACGGCGTCGAGACGGAGTCGGCCCCCTTCAACGACGGACTCAGCCCCCTGGCGGAGGCCCGCGCGGCCCAGGCCCTGGCGGCCGGGGACACCGTCCTGCTGCTCGGACACAC
Organism: Corynebacterium sp.; assembly: GCF_012838985.1. Classification (GTDB taxonomy): domain Bacteria; phylum Actinomycetota; class Actinomycetes; order Mycobacteriales; family Mycobacteriaceae; genus Corynebacterium. Next base: position 11,321 of record NZ_DUOE01000071.1, read on the forward strand.
AGGCTCCCTGGGCCATCTCGCTGGTCGGGAGAACGTTCATGTCCACGAGGCCGCGTGGCTGGACCCCTGGTGGCAGTCCCACCCGCCGAACGAGGTCGGCCTGGCGGTCGTCACCGTCAGCCGGCGCACCAAGGAGCTGCGTGACATCGAGCAGGCCGTGGACCACCTGACGGCGACCGGTGTCCCCACCCTGGTCGCGCTCAACCGCACCCCGACCGGCGGAATCACCGACAACCCAGGGGAGGAATCATGACCCGCGTCGCCATCGCCCACGAACGCTGGACCGACGTGGCCGGCAGCGAGCACGTCATCCGGCAGCTCGCCGACACCTGGCCCGGCGCGTCCGTCCACGTGCCCTTCGCACGTCCCGACCTCATCCCCGCGGACCTGCGCGACCGTTTCCACACCGGCCCGCTGCAGGTGCCCTACCGGGCCCTCCGCCAGCGGACCTACGCGCCACTGCTGCCGCTCGTCCCCCAGGCCCTCCGGTGGGGGAGCCTGCGGAAGGCCGACATGGACGCCCTGGTGGTCAGCCACCACGCCTTCGCCCTGGCTGCGGTGGGGGCGGCCGAGGCGGCGGACATCCCCTCGGTCGCCTACGTCCACTCCCCGGCGCGGTGGGCGTGGGAGGCCCGCTTCCGGGAGAACGAGTCACGCGGACAGCTCGGGGCCACCGCGCTGGCGCTCCTCGCCGCCCGGGCCCGGGGCAGTGAACGGCGCTGGGCACCCCGGGTGACCCGCATCGTGGCGAACTCCTCCGCGGTGGCGCAGCGGGTGGAGCAGTACTGGGACCGGGAGACCACGGTCGTCCATCCGCCGGTGGACACCGACTTCTTCCGCCCGGACCCCGCCGTGCAGAAGGGGGACTACTTCATCTCCGTCGGACGTCTGGTGCCCTACAAGCAGGTGCCGCTCGGGGTGGCTGCCGCCGTGCGGGCCGGTGTCCGCCTGGTGGTCGTCGGTGACGGCCGGGACATGGAGCGGGCACGGGCGCTGGCCAGCCCGAACGTCGAGTTCCGCGGACGACTGCCCGGCGAGGAGATGCGTGACCTCATCCGTGGCGCGCGGGCCCTGCTCATGCCCGGCGAGGAGGACTTCGGGATCGTCCCCGTCGAGGCCATGGCGTGCGGCACCCCCGTGATCGCCCTCAACAAGGGCGGGGCCCTGGACAGTGTCCGTCCCGGAGTGAGCGGCGAGCACTTCGCCGGGGACACCCCGGAGGAGGCCGTCAGCAACCTCGCCGCCGCGTTGCGGGACTTCGACGACTCCCGGTACCGGCAGGACGCACTCGTCGACTGGGCGGCCGGCTTCTCCGAGGCCATGTTCCGCCGCCGCATGGCGGAGGTCGTCGACGAGGTGCTGTAGCCCGGGGCGGGGTCAGAGCAGGGTCCGGTAGACCGCGGCCGTCGCCCGGGCGGTCGCCTCCCAGGTCAGGGTCCCGACCGTGCCCTCTGCCTCCCGGAGGAGCGTGCTGCGGTGGGTGTCGTCGTTGAGCGCCTCGAGAAGGGCGTCACGCCAGTCCTCCCGGCGCAGACCCCGCACCACGACGGCACCCGATCCCACGGCCTCGGGGATCCCGCCGACGGCGCTGGCGACCACGACGGCCCCGCACGCCAGGGCCTCGACCGGGGGCAGTCCGAAACCCTCGTAGGAGGAGGCGTAGGCCACCACCGTCGCGGCCCGGTACAGGGCGGGGACGTCGTCGAGGTCGACGTAACCGAGGCCGATGGACCCGGCGGGGCGTTCCGCGCTGTCGGTGCGTCCGCCGGCCAGCACCAGGGGGACACCGGTGCCGTGCAGGGCCTCATTGACCACGTCAGGTCGTTTCCGCGGCTCGAGCGTGCCCAGCTGCAGGACGAAGCGTTCCGGCAGGTCGTACTTCTCCCGCACCCGGGTGACCTCCGCGTCCCCCGGGATCCGCGCCCAGGGGGCGGGGGCCAGGGGGGTGACGGTGGAGTCCCGGCCGGTGAGGGCCCGGATCCTTTCGGCGGTGAACTCGGAGACGGCGATGATCGCGTCCGCCCGGCGCAGGGAGCGTCGGAGGAGCTGCTGCTCACCTGCCGCGCGGAGGCGGGACATGGCCCAGGGGGTGTCGAACACCGACATGTCGTGCACGGTCGAGACCGTCGGGCTGCGCTGCGCGAGCGGCAGGTCGACGTCGAGGGAGTGGAACAGTGCCGCCGGGACCGGGCGCAGCCCCTCCACCGCACGGCGGACACCGGAGCACACCGGGCGGGGCAGCGGTGTCACGTCAGCCGGGAGGGTCGCGGTGGTGTCCTCCTGGACGACCGCCGCGAGGTCCGGCAGGCCGTCGAGAAGGCTCAGGGCATGGATGAGTTCACGTTCGTAGGTCTGCACGCCGCTGCCGTGGGGCCGCAGCGCCAGGGCGCCGAGGACGAGACGGCTCATCCGCCGGTCCCCTTGAGCACCGCGCGCACGGTGAGCAGGATGATCTTGAGGTCGAGCCAGGGTGACCAGTGCTCGATGTACCAGTTGTCGTACTCCGCACGGGTCCGGATGCAGGTGTCCCCGCGGAGGCCGTGGATGGCCGCCCACCCCGTCAGTCCGACGGGGACGCGGTGGCGGTGCAGGTAGTCGGGGAACTCGGTACCGAACTTCTCGACGAAGAACGGCCGTTCCGGGCGCGGACCCACCACGGTCATGTCACCGCGCAGCACGTTGATGATCTGGGGGAGCTCATCGAGGGAGGAGGCACGCAGGAACCTGCCCAGGCGGGTCAGCCGGTGGTCGTTCGCCACGTTCCACGTGACGTCGGACTCGGTGGCGGTGGCCGGCGTGAGGGTGCGGAACTTCAGCAGTTCGAAGGGCCTGCCGTCCATGCCGACCCGGGTCTGCCGGAAGAGGACGGGGTGCTGCGGGGACCGGAGTTTCACCGCGACGGCGATGGCCCCCATGAGTGGTGCCAGGCCGACCATGGCCAGTCCGGACAGCAGGATGTCCATCGGACGCTTGAGGGACCACCAGAAGGTCCGGTGGGCGGTCCGGGTGAGAGGGGACAGGGAGAAGAGTCCCAGCTGTTCGGAACCGAGGTCGGAGGCACGGACGGGGAGTCGGGGCACGACGTAGAATCTGGCGTTGTCAAGGAGCGAGGCGCGGAAGACGCTCAGGAGATAGTCCTCGGTGTAGCGGCTCTGCCCGATGATGACGACGGCGGCGTTGTGCCGCTGGATCAGGTCCGACAGGTTGTCCGTGAGCTGGTCGGTGACCACCCCCGGGATACTCGCGCCGGGTTCGTTCTCCCTGTCGACGACGGCCACGGGACGTAGTCCGTACTGCGGGTTCTCCGCGAGGAAGCTGACCAGCGGACGGTTGGCGCCGGAGGAGCCCAGGATGATCGTGCGGTGCAGCACGGCATCGGGTCGGCGGCGCCACCACCGGGTCACGGCGAACATGAGGGTCCAGGACAGGCTGAGCGCGACCCCGGAGACGGCGGCGAACACGAGCGCGTCGCCGGTGGTCAGGAGGGGATCCACCAGGGTGACGGCGAGGTAGGCGACGACTGACCCGAGCGGCAGAATGAGCGGGAGGGTGTCGAACGCCGACATGTTGAGCCGCAGCCGGTAGAGTGTTGGAATCATCTGTAGGAACAGAATCATGAGGGCGGCCGTCCACCACGGGACGGAGAGTCCCATCAGGAGTACGACGGCGATGATGACCGTCGCATCGAGGAGGCGGTGGACGGAACGGGACAGGAGCGCCGGGCGACGGGCGCTGCTCTCGCTGCCTGCACTCCCGGTGGCGGAGGAGGCTCTCGGGAAAAGGGGGCGGCTGGCCCCTCCGAAATCTGTGACGGCGCGCGAACGTGCAGTTCTCGCGCCGGGGGAATTCGGCGACATGGCAGCTCCTAGGGGGCTGCTGCACGCCGGTGCAGCAGGCTAGGTGACGGAATATTTCAGTACGTTCACGTGATTATATCTTCTTGCCGCGGAAACTACACCCGGGGAAAGTTGTTGGGGGTACTTCGGCGTGCCTGGAGACCCCCGGAGGCCCCGGGGACGTCGTGCCCCGGTGCTGCCGTGCCGACACGCTGGAAGGGCCCGACCGTATAGAGTTGGCGCGGTAGGTCGGTGCAACGGAAGGGACACATGGAGGATCGCCGGAGGAGACGGCACGTGGTCGTCGTCAACGCCGGTGCCGAGGTCTCGGGGGCGGAGCGGGTGCTGCTCGACCTCGTGGACCTCGCCGTCGGGAGGGGGGACCGTGTCACGCTGGTGTGTCCGGACGGGCCGCTCGCGACCCTGGCGCCCGCCTCTGTGTCCCATGTGTCCGCCCCGCTGGTGCGGCTCGGCGGGGCCCGCGGACCACGTCGGGTCCGGGAGGTGGCGGGGCTGCCGTTCCTGTGGGCCCGTTCCGCGCGGGTGCTCCGCGCCGTGGCCCGTGACGCCGACAGCATGATCGTCAACTCCACCTTCGCGCTCCCGGTCGTGGGTCTCGCTTTCCCGCGGCACCGGGCCCGGGGAGGTCGTCCCGTCATCTCCTGGCTGGTGCACGACACCATCACCTCCCTCAAGCAGCGGGTGGTGGCCCGGCTCGGTGGGCATGCCCTGACCAGGGCGGTTGCAGTCTCGGAGGTCACCGGGGACTCCGTCCGTCCCCTCCTGGGCGACGGCGCCGCCGTCCGGATCCGGCCCAACGGCGTGGAGATCCCGGCGGAGATGTCCGGGACCACCCGGACCACCACGGGGGAGAACGTCATCGGCATCCTCGCTGCCATCACCGGGTGGAAGGGGCATGACGTGCTGCTCGAGGCACTCGCCCTCCTGCCGGACGTCCGCCTGGAGATCGCCGGCACGGCCTTCCCGGGGTCCGGGGACTTCGAGGAACAGCTGCGGGCCCGCGCGGCGCAGCCGGACCTGGCGGGGCGGGTGGCGTTCCTGGGGCACGTCGACAAGCGGGACGTGTTCCCCCGGTGGAAGGCGCTGGTCTCGGCGTCGACCTCCCCCGAGGCCGGTCCCCTGGGGGTGCTCGAGGCGATGGCGCACGGGGTGCCCGTGGTGGCCACCGACCACGGTGGGGCCGCGGAGTATCTGCGGGACGGCGCGGGGGTGCTCGTGCGCCCGGGGGATGCGCAGGCCCTCGCGGAGGGGATCCGGGCGGTGCTCGGGGATCCCGCGCGCGCGGCACAGCTGCGGGAGACGGCGCGGGCGCGGGTCGTCGGGAAGCACGACGTGACGCGGACGCGCGACCTGATGTTGAAGGAGCTGAGCTGATGGGATTCCCCCGGCACCGGGCCTGGCGGGTCACCCTCCTCGCCGTACTGACGTCGGCGCTGGCGGTGGCCGCGATCGGATGGTTGAAGGTGGACGGTTTTGAACGCGTGGAGCAGCCCATGCCGGAGGCCGCGTACGACCGTTGCCCCTCCCTGGGTGTAGCGGGCCCGATGGAGTGGGAGAGCATGTCTCCGCAGGACTTCCGGTTCATGGTCGCCGAGATGGACACCATGGGTGCGGAGTGGATCCGCCTGGGCGTCATCTGGCGCGACATCGAGCCCAGCCCGGGGGTGTACCGCTGGGAGGCCCTCGACGAGCGGCTCAACATCGCGCTCGACGCCGGGCTGCGTCCGCTCCTGCTCATCCACACCACACCGGCCTGGGTGACCGGTTTCGGCACCGTCGGCAGCGGGGCCGCCGAGCAGTACGCGCAGTTCGCGGCGGAGGTGGCCGAGCGCTACCGCGACCAGGCCGACGCCTACGAGATCTGGAACGAGCCGAACATCGCCCGCTTCTGGGACCGTCCCTCGCCCGAGTCCTACGCGGAGCTGCTCACCGCCACGGCGCCGCTCCTGCGGGAGATCGACCCGGATGCCGAGGTCGTCTCGGCCGGCCTGGCCCCGGCCCTCAACATCGAGGACTACTCCGTCACCATCGACCGCTTCCTCCGGGGCCTCTACGAACTGGATGCGCTGCGTGACGTCACGGCCGTCGGCATCCACCCCTACTCCTACCCGGAGATGCCCTCCGGCTCCGCGCACTGGAACACCTTCGCCCAGCTGCCGAAGATCCAGGCCATCATGCACAGCCACGGCGACTACACCCGGAGCATCTGGCTCACGGAGTATGGCGCGCCCAGCGCCGGCGAGGGCGGGGTCGGCACTGCCCTGCAGGCGGACATGGTCGTCGAGGCGCTGCAGCTCACCGACGGCAGCCGTTACCTCGGGCCGATCTTCATGTACACGATGTACGACCTGGACCTCGGCGCGGAGGACCGCGAGTCCTACTTCGGACTCCTCTACGGCCCGGGCGACCCGAAGCCCGCCTACCTGCAGCTTCGCGACGCCGCGGAGCAGTGCGCGCTCCTGTCCGACGGGGACTGACCCGCCTCCTGTTGCGGCGGCCGTGGGCCCGGGTGATCATGGGCGCAACAACTCGGGGGAGGGCCGGTGGAGACTCCGGACATGTTCATCCGCGCGGCCGACTGGGCACATGCGCGGGATTTCGGCTGCCCGGTCGGCCTGGCGCTGCGCCGCG
>NZ_DUOE01000072.1 GCF_012838985.1 Corynebacterium sp.
GGCAAGGACATCCACGTCCTCAACGCCGGCTTCACCACCGGTCTGGCCGGCAACGTCGGCGGCTGGCTCTCCGCGGAGGGCTACTCCGTCGTCGAGGTGACCAACGCCCTGCCGGGCATCTACACCTACTCACAGGTCGTCGCAGCCGACGCCTCCGACCCGGACGCCATCGCCCTGGCCGCGGCCCTCGGCGGACTGGAGATCACGGAGAACGCCGGCCTCAACTCTGACACCCTCATCGTGGTCACCCACGACGAATGGACCGGACCCCTCGGCGATGCCTCCCTCGTGGGCGACTCCTCCGTCGGACCGTCCTCCGGCGCCGGTGTCGGCGCCGGTGAGACCGAGACCGTGGGCACCCCGGGCTCCGACTTCGGCGAGGCCGAGGCCGCCCCCGAGATCGACGCCGGCGGCGACGGACCGAGGTGCGTGAACTAGGGGTGCGCACCTGGATCCTGGCGGTCAGTTCGTTCTGCGGGCTGGCCGCCCTGGTATTTCTGGACTCCGGGGCCGCCCTCGACCTGCTCGGACGAATTGTCCCGGTCCTCGGATTCGTCGCGGCGATGTCCGTGGTCGTCAACGCCGCACAGTCGGTGCAGACCTTCGAGGGGCTGATCGGTCTTCTCCAGCGACGTCTCGGACTGTCCTCCGGGCGGGGCGCAGGTTCCCCGGCCCGGGCGTGGGCGCTCATCCTCGGCATCTCCCTCGTGGTGACGGTCTTCTTCTCCCTGGACACCACAGCACTCCTGATCACCCCGCTGGTCATCGCCATCGCCCGGGCATCGGGACTGAACACCCTGGCGGCGGCGTTCGCGGTGGTGTGGATGGCCAATCTCGGCTCGATGCTCCTGCCGATCTCCAATCTGACGAACCTCCTCGCCGTCGAGACCGAGCACTTCTCCGGCCTGGCCGACTACGTCTCCCTGAGCTGGCTGCCGGCCCTCGTGCTGGCGGTGATCGCGGCCCTCGCCCCGCTCGTTCCCGCCCGCGGGCGTTTCCCCCTCACCGGTGCGCACCCCACTCCCCTCACGTCTGAGTCGCGGAGGTTCGCCGGCCTGATCGGTGTGCTGCTCGTACTGCTCCTGACACCACTGCCCGTCTGGATGCCCACGACCGGCGCCGCCCTCATCGCCGTTCTCCACCTCAGGCACCTGGGCTTTCCGACGCCGGTCCACCGGATGATCCCCTGGTCGACACTGTTCTTCGCGTTCTCCCTGAGCGCCGCGGCCGCCGTCGTGCACTCCCTGGGGCTGCTCGACCCCGTGCTGGCCGCACTGGCGGACCGGGGCCCCTTCACGCTCGCCTTCGCGGGGGCACTGCTGTCCAACGCCAGCAACAACATTCCCGCCTATCTCGCCCTCGAACCGGCCGCGACAACCTCCTCCGGCCTCATGGCGCTGCTCATCGGCGTGAATGCCGGACCGATCATCACCCCCTGGGCGTCCCTGGCCACCCTGCTCTGGGCCGACCAGTCGCGGCGCCACGGGGTGGAGATCCGTTGGTCCACATTCATGTTCGCTGGGCTGGTCATTGCGCCCGTCGCGGTCGTGGTGTCGACCGCGGGCCTCCTTCTTGTCAACTGACTCCGATCCGACAAATGTGCTGCTGGAGGGCCCAATCCATGCGCCCCACCGCCGACAGATAAGACCATTCAATGAAATTACGGCCTTTGTGAGCTATGGTCGAATTCAAGCTAATCGTGACCCCAATCACGTGACACGGCTCACCCAGTTCCAGGAATCAAGGAGACATCATGAGCTTTTCGGTGAAGGATGCTCTGGCTGCACGAGACATCCACCCGAGCCCCGAGCATCTGACGAAGTTGGAGGCGAAGTGGGCTGAGGTTCAGTCACTGAAACAGAACCTCAACGTCGTCCCGCTCGACGACGCTGACATCGCGGTACGCAACATCCCGGGAGGTGACCACGTTGACCAGTGAGCTGCTCAAGAAGACATCAGTCGAGGTCGGCAAACTCATCGCCGACAAGGAGGTCACCGCAGTTGAGGTGACCCGGGCCCTCCTCGATCACGCCCACAAGCTCAACAGCGAGGTCAACGCCTACATCAGCTTCCGCGACGAGAAGGCTCTGCAGGAAGCCGAGCAGGCGGACCAGGAGATCGCGGCCGGCCAGAACCGGGGTCCGCTGCATGGTGTGCCGATGGCCATCAAGGACAACATCTACGTCGGCGGGGAAACCACCACGATGGCGTCGAAGATCCACAAGAATTTCGTGCCCGAGGAGGACGCTTCTGTCGTCGCCCGCATGAAGGAAGCGGGCATCGTCCTCACCGGCAAGCTCAACATGCACGAGTACGCCTGGGGCATCGACAACAACAACCCCCATTTCGGAGCCGTCGGCAACCCCTGGGACCTGGAGAAGGTGCCTGGTGGTTCCAGTGGCGGATCCGGCGCGGCTGTCGCCGCCGACATGAGTTTCAACACCCTCGGCACCGACACCGCCGGTTCCATCCGTATCCCGTCCTCCGCCTGCGGACTGGTGGGCCTCAAGCCGACGCACGGCCGGGTCTCGAAGGACGGCTGCTTCCCACTCGCCTGGAGCCTCGACCACATCGGTCCGATGTCCAAGTCGGTGGAGGATGCCGCAGCGCTGTTCGACGTGATCGCCGGGTTCAGCCCCAAGGACCCGACCGCGGTCGACGTCCCCGTCACCCCGACGCTCAGCGCACTCGACGGAAGCCCGAAGGACCTGGTCATCGGCATTGAAGAGGACTACTACTTCAAGGACGTCGACTCCGAGGTGGAACGTCTGGTCCGCGCCCAGATCGATGCCCTGGTGGAACAGGGCGCCCAGCTCAAGACGGTGAAGATTCCTTCGCTGGCGATCTCCGAGTGGGCGGAGCTGGCCGTGAGCCTGTCCGAGGCCTCCGCCATCCACCACAACGACCTGGTGGAACGCCCCGACGACTTCGGTGCCGACATCCGCTTCCTGTTCGAGCTGGGAGAGCTGTTCTCCTCGGTCGAGTACCTGCAGGCGCAGCAGGCCCGCCGCCAGATCAAGAAGGACTTCGCCGCGGCGCTCACAGAGGTCGATGTCATCATGGCTCCGACGCTGCCCGTCATGCCTCCGACGATCGGCTCCGAATTCGCCGACCTCAACGGAACCGACGTGGACCTGGTGATGGCCTTCATCCGCTACACCGGGCCCAGCAACCTGACCGGCCTGCCGGCACTCTCCGTGCCTGCCGGCCTCAACGACGGCATGCCCGTCGGCCTGCAGATCATCGGTCGCGCCTTTGATGAGGCCACCGTGCTCCGTGCAGGCGGTTTCGTGGAGAAGAACGACCCGATGGAAGGCAGGCGGGCTCCGGTCGGAGCCTAGTCCGGCATTCACGGCGTGAGGCGCGGGAGAGACTCAGTCGAGTGCCTCCCGCGCCTCTCTCACGCGTGGGGCAGGGCTGTCCCGACCGGCAGGTCAGGCAGGTGAACTCACTCCCCCACGTACGCGATCGCGTCGATCTCCACCGTCGCCCCGTAAGGCAGGTTGGAGGCCTCGAGGAAGGTGCGGGACGGGCGGGCCTCGGCGAAGTGCTCGGAGAACTGCTCGTTGGCCTCCTCCCGCAGAGTGATGTCGGTGACGAAGTAGGTGAGCTTGACCAGGTCCTTGAGCTCGCCGCCCTCGGTGGCCAGGCGCTCCGTCATGCGCTCGAGGGCCGCGGCCAGGGCCTCCCTGCGGCCTTCAACCGGCTGGTAGTCCTTGTCCACGGACAGGGCACCGGAGACGAAGATGAAGTCCCCGGCGCGCTTGGCCATCGAGTAGGGGTGGTCGGAGGTCGGCTGCATGGTCATTCCTTTCGGGTTGAGGCTTCCCACCATCATGTCCAACCTCAGGTGACCACGGCCACGTTTCCCGGGCGGCACCCCTGAAAAGGGCCCGCAGCTTCCGGCACGAGCCCGTCACACTCCTCGGGGAAAACTCAGCGCACGAGGCTGTGGAGTTACCGGTGAGGAGGGCGATGAACCACCAGGCCAGAGTCAGGTGGACCGCCTCTGCGGAGTTGTCGATCTGCATGTCAGCTGCCCGGCTGCCCGGCTCGGTCACCTCACAGGTAGACGGTCGCCAGGGAGATGGAGACGATGGCGCCCACCAGGTAGTTGAGCCAGAGGAACACGCGCCACCCGCGGTTGACGTCCTCACAGGTGTCGTCGGTGATCGTCCAGAAGCGCAGGACGTTGACCACGTACCCCAGGCCGGCGAGGCCGACGACCCAGCCCGGCGCGGGCAGGAGGAACAGGAGCAGCGCAGCGAGCAGGTAGGTGCCGGCGGCCAGGCGGGTGACGGCCCGCGCCCCGAAGGCGGTGGCGATGGAGGACAGGTTGCCCTCCCGGTCGGCCCTGACGTCCTGCACCGCGCCGAGTGCATGGCTGGCCATGCCCCACAGGAAGAAGGAGGCGACGGCCACCCAGAAGTAACCGGGCAGTTCCTCGGTCCGGATCGTGGCCCCGACGATGGCCGGGGTGACGAAGTGCGCCGCTGAGGTGGCGGAGTCGAGCACCGGACGCTCCTTGAAACGCAGTGGTGACGCGGAGTAGGCCACCACCGCGGCCATGGACACCGCCAGCCACAATGCCGACCGCCAGGTCCCGGAGGCGAACATGACCACCAGGAACGGCAGGGTCGTGAGCACCGAGACCCACAGCAGCGGCGCATGCATCGACCTCGGCAGCACAGCCCCCTCGACGCCGCCCTTACGGGGGTTGAGGATGTCGGACTCGTAGTCGAAGACGTCGTTGATGCCGTACATGGCGATGTTGTACGGGATGAGGAAGAAGATGACCCCCACCCAGAACAGCCAGTCCAGGCCGTTGCCCACGAGCAGGTACGCCAGGCCGTAGGGGAAGGCGGTGTTCACCCAGCTGATCGGCCGGGAGGCGGCGAGGATCCCGCGCAGGACCCTCACGGCGAACGCCGCTTCCCGGGCCAGAGCGCCGGCACGACCAGCGCCGCGAAGAGCGGGTAGAAGAGATCCTCCACCGGCATGAGGCCCACCTGGGGGCCGAGGCGCTGAGCCTCCCCGTAACCGAAGAGGTCCGCCCGGATCATGAGGTTGTCGAAGATGGCGGTGAGCACCACCAGCACCAGCAGGACCAGGGCGGTGACCGCCCACTGCCGGGGTGCCGCGTGCCGACGCATCACGGCCAGCCCGAGGCCGAGGACCAGGAAGGGCACGCTGATGAGCAGATAGGTCACGGGGTCACCTGCTTCGCGGGGGCGTCGAGAAGCAGGCGTGCGCCGGTGGCGAGGTTGAGGGTCAGGTAGGTGAGGAAGAAGAGGAACACCGGCTCCTCGAGGGGCATCTCGGGGGCGAGATCGACACCGGTCATGTAGGGCGACTCACCACGGAAGAAGGTTCCGGTCACGATGCCCAGGGCATCCCACAGGAGGAACGCCCCCACCACCCCCACGCTGAGGACGAGGGCACGTCGGGCGTCGAGGAAGAAGGCCAGGCGCCAGCGCCAGTCACACAGCACCATGCACCCCAGGGTGAGGAGCAGGACACCCAGATACGCGAAACTCACAGGTCAACCTCCGGGAGGGCGCCGGGACCGGTGTCGCCGCGCAGCCGCTTGATGACGTTCTCCGCGGAGATCAGGCACATCGGCACCCCGACCCCGGGGACGGTGGTGGCCCCGGCGTAGTACAGGCCCGCGACCTTCCCGGAGATGTTCCGGCCGCGGAAGAAGGCCGACTGCCGCAGGGTGTGCGCCGGACCGATCGCCCCACCCCGCCAGGCGTGGTAGCGCTCCGCGAAGTCCGCCGGCCCGACGGTGTGCCGGGTGACGATGCGCTCAGCCAGGTCCGGGACGTCGGCCCACTCGGCGATCTGGGCGATGGCGGCGTCGGCGATGGCCTCCACCGCCGGGGTGCCGGACCCCCGGAACAGGCTGCCGTGGCCGAGGGACTCGGCGGCCCGCACGGGCACGAGGACGAAGAGATTCTCATGCTCCGGAGGGGCGACCCCGTCCTCGGTGGCCGAGGGCATCGACACGTAGATCGACCGAGAGGCGTCCAGGGGCCGGTGCGGCTGGGGCCCGTCGAAGACGGCGGCGAAGTCCGTGGACCAGTCCTCGCTGAACAGCAGGTTGTGGTGGGTCAGCTGGGGCAGGCGGCCGCGCACGCCGAGCATGACCAGGACGGTGCCGATGCCGGGGTCGCGCCGGGCGAAGTACTTCTCGGGGTAGGTCCGCAGCTCAGCGGGAAGCAGGTGATTCTCGGTGTGGTGGAGATCCGCACCCGAGACGACGATGTCGGCCTGCAGCTCACGCAGTTCACCGGCGGCGGTGCGCACCCGTAGTCCGGTCGCGCGTCCATCCCGGGTGGTGATCGCCGTGGCCTCCGTCTCCAGCAGGAACTGCACGCCCTGCTCCTCCGCCAGGCGGTGCAGCGCCTGCACCACGGAGGTGAAGCCACCGACCGGGTAGCGCACCCCCTGCGTGAGGTCGGTGTGGCTCATGAGGTGGTAGAGCGCCGGCGTGGTCTCCGGCCGGGAGGAGAGGAAGACCGCGGGGTAGGTGAGGATCTGACGCAGCCGGGTGTCCCGGAAACGCCTGTTCACGAAGTCGGCCAGCGAACTCGTGAGCAGCCTGGCGAGGGTGGTCGCACGGCTGAGCACATCACGGTGCACCAGGGGGGTGACGGCGGAGAAGGTCGTGTAGAGGAAACGCTCGAGCGCGATGCCGTAGGCGTCACCGGCACTGTCCAGGTAGTCGCGCAGCTTCTCCCCGGCACCGGGCTCGATGGACTCGAACAGGGCAGCCGCCTCCTCCCGCCCGCTGTGCACGTCCACCGGGTCCCCGCCCTCGGGGAACACCCGGTACGCCGGGGTGAGGTCCACCAGCTCGAGCTGCTCGTCGGTGGTCGTGCCCAGCAGGCGGAAGAAATGCTCGAAGGCGTCGGGCATGAGGTACCAGGAGGGGCCGGTGTCCCACCGGAACCCGGGGTGGTCGGCGACGGTGAGGTCACCGGCGCGCCCGCCGACGGTGTCGAGCTTCTCGACGACCCGCACCTGGTACCCCTCCTTCCCCAGCAGGGCGGCGGTGGCCAGGCCGGCGACACCGGCACCGATGATCAGGGCAGTCGGGGCACTCATGGGCGACCAGCTTTCCGGGGAGGGGACAGACGTGGGGCGGAGACCGCCGCCCTGGCCAGTATGGCCACCTTCCGGTGGCGGGGCACACTGATCCGACGGGTCACCAGTTCAGTGGCGGGGGTCGCCTCGATACGGTCGGTGAGTTCAGCGAACAGGCGTGTCGCGGCGAGCACCCCGGCGCGTGCGGCCCCGGGGAGGAGGGGGATGACGGCTTCTGCGGCGTCCAGCTCCTCCCGGATCTCAGCGACCAGTCGTGCCTTGTCCGTTTCGGTGAGCGCCGCGATGTCGACATCCGGGAAGTAGCTGCGTCCCAGTACACCGGCGTCCTCACGCAGGTCACGGAGGAAGTTGACCTTCTGGAAGGCCGACCCCAGCTTCCGCGCCCCCGCCTCCAGGCGTGCCCTCTCCGCGTCGGTGACAGGGTGGTCGACGAGGAACACCGACAGGCACAACAGCCCGATCACCTCGGCGGAACCGTAGACGTAGGCGTCGAAACTGCCCTGATCGTGACGGGAGTGGGTGAGGTCACGCCGCATGGAGGCGAAGAAGGCCCGGACGTGGGCGGGGTCGAAGCCGCAGCGGCGGGCGGACCCTGCGTAGGCGTGCAGGACGGGATCAACGTGGAAACGCCGGTCGGGGGCGGCGAGGACGGCGTCCTCGTAGGCGTCGAGAAGCTGCGCGCACTCGACAGGCGTGGCGCCGGCCTCGGCGGCGGTCCCGTCGACGATCTCGTCGGCGATCCGCACCATGGCGTAGAGGTGCCGGATGTCACGCCGCACCTTCGGCGACAGCAGGGTCGTGGCCAGGGAGAAGCTCGTGGAGTAGGAGGTGATGACCTTCTCCGCGGCGCGCGCGGCCATCCTGTCATAACGGTCCAGGTAGTCGAACTCAGACATATCTCCCCAGCATCCTCTCGATCCGGTCGGTCACCTCATGCAGGCCGGACCGGATCCCCGGTTCCAGCTCCGCATCCCCGATGAGGGTACGCGCCGCCCGCAGGTGCTCCCGTCCCTCCTCCGCCACAGCGGCCGTGATCTCCGCCAGCCGGCCGGGGTCGGGTTCCTCGCCCTCCGACATCCGCATGGTCATGAGGGTGGCCCGCCCGTGCAGCACGTCACCGCCCGCCAGCTTCCCGGTCTCCCCGCTCTCCCCCACCGTGCCGGCGATGTCGTCCGCCGCCTGGTAGGCGCGTCCCAGTTCACGGGCGATCGGCTCCATCGGCGCCGGGTCACGCCCGGCCGCCAGCGCACCCAGCTGCAGGGGTGCCCGAAGCTGTAGACGGAGGTCTTGAGGTCGTTGCTCAGCCGGATGAGGTCCGGGGCCGGCCCGGGGACGGCGGAGTGCGCGATGTCGAGGATCTCCCCGACGATGGTCCACTGCGCGGCACCGTTGAGGATGCGCAGGGCCCCGCGCACGAGGGTGTCCTCCAGGTCAGAGTCCAGCAGGATCCCGACGGCCCCCGTGAGCCCGAGGTCCCCGGCGGTGATCGCCAGCGAGGTTCCCAGGTGGGCGTCACCGAACTCCTCACGCACCGCGGCGTGCACGCTCGGATGACCGCGGCGGGTGTCGTCACGGTCGATGACGTCGTCATGGATGAGGAACGCCCCGTGCAGCATGTCCACACTCGCCCCGAACACCGTCGCCGCCCGCAGACGGGCGCCCCTGACCTCACCGGCGGAGATGTGCACCAGGTGGGCGCGCAGGTGTTTGCCTCCCGACGCATAGGTGGACACACCCCGGTAGACGTGGTCCAGCAGCCGGGAGGAGGTGGGTGCCGCCGCGGTCAGTGACGCCAGGTAGTCGTCGAGAAGCGCCAGACTCGCCGCCACCCTGGAGGGGATGTCGCTGTTCATGTGAGCACCTTCCGGAGGGTCGGTCCCAGCAGACCACGGGCCGCCAGACGGCGGTGAGGCGGGTGCCGACGCCACGCCCGCAGGATGGTGTGCATCCCCCGGTGGAAACGCCGGACGGTCTGCCGGGTGCCGTGGAGGGCACGGGCGTCCATGTCGAGGGTGAGATCGGGCTGGAACCACACCGTCTCCCCGGGGCGGACCTCGAAGGACATCTGCATGTCATCGTGGGATGCGGTGTCGGCGGAGTCGAGGCGGTCGCGGACCGCACGCCACCACTCCGCCCGCACGGAGTAGTTGGTGCCGAACAACGGATGGTGCCCCAGAGCCGCGCCGACACTGCGGCGGTAGGCCGTGAGGTAGGCCGCACTGGCCAGGTCGCCGCGCCAGCCCGGGATCTCGAAGCGGGCCGTCCCGGTGACCCCCACGACACGACGCCCCGGGGAGCGGTCGGCGGCGTCCCAGGCGGCGTGGAGGCGGGTGAGGTAGTCTGCGGCGGCGCAGGCGTCGGCGTCGGTACGCGCCAGGATGTCCCCGGTGGCGGCGTCGAAACCCGCGTGGGTGGCCCAGGTGATGCCGCGGCGTGGCTCGTGGATGACGCGGGCGCCCGCCCGGGTGGCCACCTCCACGGAGTCGTCGGTGGAGCCGTTGTCCACCACAATGATCTCATCGGCCGGGGTGTCCTGGGCCGCCAACGAGTCGAGGCAGCGCCGCAGCAGATCCGCGTCGTTGAGACAGGGGACAACGACACTGATGGTGCGGCGGGGTCCTGGCACGCGGTCACTTCCTGGACAATCGTCGATCACGGACATCGGATGTCCTCTAAATGTACGGCATCGCCGTTCCCCGGGACAGGGGTCCGGCCCCACATCCTCCACGCGACCTGCCTACCATGGGGCGGCATGGAGCTTCTCGCACATCTGCTCAGGACCGACCCCTCGACCCCGCGGCTGACCGTCTACAACGAGTCCACCGGCGCGCGGCTCGACTTCTCCGCAGTGACCCTGGAC
>NZ_DUOE01000073.1 GCF_012838985.1 Corynebacterium sp.
GACCGGTGTCTGCGCGAAGTGCTACGGCAAGTCCATGGCCTCCGGCCAGCTGGTCGACATCGGCGAGGCCGTCGGCATCGTCGCCGCCCAGTCGATCGGTGAGCCCGGTACCCAGCTGACCATGCGTACCTTCCACCAGGGTGGTGTCGGTGGCGACATCACCGGCGGTCTGCCGCGTGTCCAGGAGCTGTTCGAGGCCCGCGTGCCGAAGAACGCCTCCCCGATCGCGGAGTTCTCGGGCACCGTCGCCCTCGAGGATGACGGCAACTTCTACAAGCTCATCCTCACCTCCGACGACGGTTCCGAGGAGAAGATCTACGAGAAGCTGTCCAAGCGACAGGGTCTCGCCCAGGTCAAGGTCCCGATGGACAACAACCCGTCGGTGTTCATCGAGCGCACCCTGCGCGACGGTGACCACGTCGAGCTCGGTGACCGTCTGCTCCGCGGCCCCGCTGACCCGCATGACGTGCTCCGCGTCCTGCGTCGTCGTGGCGTCGAGAAGCACCTCATCGACGAAGTGCAGGCCGTGTACCGTACCCAGGGTGTGGCCATCCACGACAAGCACATCGAGATCATCATCCGCCAGATGCTGCGCCGCGGCACCGTCATCGACGCCGGTTCCACGGACTTCCTGCCGGGCACCCTGGTCGACCTCACCGAGGCCCGCCGCATCAACGCGGCGATCCGCGCCGAGGGCGGCCAGCCGGCGGAGCTGCGCGACCAGATCATGGGTATCACCAAGGCCTCGCTGGCCACGGAGTCCTGGCTGTCCGCCGCATCGTTCCAGGAGACCACCCGTGTCCTGACCGACGCCGCGATCAACAAGCGCTCCGACCAGCTCATCGGCCTCAAGGAGAACGTGATCATCGGTAAGCTGATCCCGGCCGGTACCGGTATCTCGCGCTACCGCAACATCCAGGTCAAGCCGACCGAGGCGGCCCGCAACGCGGCCTACTCGATCCCGACCTACGGCGACTCCATCTACGGTGACGACGGCTACGCCGAGTTCACCGGCGCCTCCGTCCCGCTGGACGAGGACTTCCAGATGTAGTTCCACCGGATGACCCACGAAGGCCCCGAGGATTCACTCCCCGGGGCCTTCGTGCTGCCTGCGGACGATCCCGGGTCAGCGCACGCCGCGGGCCTTGCGGGTGACCTCCACCCCGCCCATGAGCGCCAGGCCCCGCAGGCGGATCACCGGCGCATCCAGCGGGATGTCCTCCCGTGCGAGGGTGACGCTCTTGTCGTCGCTGACCCCGAAACCGCCCATGATACCGACTCCGTCGCAGATGATCCGGACGTCCTCCGGGACGGTGATCTCGATCCCGCCCATCACGGCGACAGCGTGGATGACCGTCTCACGGGCGCTGAGGCGGGCGTGCCGCAGGTCCAGGACGGTGCCGCCCATGAGGGCCAGGGAGGTGTGCGTGGGGGCGCACAACCAGCCACCGGCGCGTTCGGAGCCGCCCATCACGGCGACACTGAAGGAGTCCCCGCCGGGTTCACCGGTGACCTGCTGCAGCGACATCGCCTGGGCCTGCGGGGGAGGCGTCGGCGTGTGATCGGGCCGCACGGCGGGCAGCTGCTGGTCGAGGACCCGGGCCGGATCCGGGTACAGGTCAGCCAGGGGGAGAAGCAGCTCGTCGCGGTACTTCGTGGCCCAGACCGTGGAGGTGCGTTCATCGAATTCCGCGTAGTCGAGCTTCCCCTGGGCGAAGGCGTGGCTCAGGGCCTCTGCTGCACGGCTGCGGTCCTCGTCGCTGGCGCGGAGGCGGGACGGATCGTTGCTCATGCCCTGATGGTACGGGGCACCGGCGGGGGACGCGTGTCTCAACCTGTCGAATCTGTGCACGGCACATCTGTATACGTGCAGGTCAGGGAAGGCGCGGAAAAACACGTTCGACAGGTTGAGACACGGGGGTCAGGCGACCCGGTGGTGGCCGTCGGCGTCGACGCCGCGGGCGTACTGCACGACCAGCTCATGTCCGGCATCGCGGACCCGCGCCCGCAGTTCCGGCAGCTGTCGTTCGAGGAGGGAGCCCGGCCACACGGTGGTGCGCACCTGGACCTCGACTCCGGCGGCGGTCACCACGTCGAGGGACTCCCACATCCGCCGGGCGGTGGCGGGCGTGCAGCCGACGACGCCGGGAGTGGAGGCCGGCAGCCCCTTGACGTCCAGGCCTATCCAGTCGGGGCGCGTGGTGGGCTCGGCGAGCAGGGCCGCCAGCCGGGTGGGGGAGTATCCGCTGGTGTGCAGGCCCACGGGGAAGCCCCGGGCACGGGTCGCGGCCACCGCCGCCCCCAGCCCGCGGTGGACGGTGGGTTCGCCCCCGGAGATGACCAGGCCGTCGAGGAGTCCCCGGCGGGTGTCGAGGAACTCCAGCACCCCGGGGAAGGACACCTCCCCACCGCGGAACGCCTGCAGCGTCGGGTTGTGGCAGTAGCGGCAGGACAGCGGGCAGCCCTGCGTGAAGACGGTGGCCGTGAGGAGCCCCGGCCAGTCGGTCGCGGAGAAGGGGATCACCCCGGCGACGGGCAGGTCAGGCACGGGTCGGGTCGAAGTAGACGCGCTCACGGAACTCCCCCTTCTTGCCGGTGTTGAAGCTGCTCACCGGGCGGAAATAGCCCATGACGCGGGTCCACAGCTCGGTGGGCTCCCCGCAGTCGGGGCACGCCGGGTGCTCACCTGAGAGGTAGCCGTGGGTGGGGCAGACGGAGAACGTCGGGGTGATGGTGAGGTAGGGCAGCCGGAAGGTGGACAGGGCCCGGCGCAGCAGGGTGGCGCACGCCTCCCCGGACTCCAGGGCGGCGCCCATGTAGAGGTGCAGCACCGTGCCGCCCGTGTACTTCGCCTGCAGATCCTCCTGGGCGGCCAGCGCGGCGAAGGGATCCGGGGTGTGCGTGACCGGCAGCTGCGAGGAGTTGGTGTAGTAGGGCTCCTCGTCCGTGCCGGCCTGCAGGATGCCGGGGAAGCGTGCGCGGTCGGCGCGGGCGAGGCGGTAGGTGGCGCCCTCGGCGGGGGTGGCCTCCAGGTTGTGGAGGTGGCCGGTCTTCTCCTGCGCCTCCACGAGCAGGGCGTTGAGGTGGTCGAGCAGCCGCGCGGTGAGGGCGTGGCCCTGTGGGTCGGTGATGTCGTAGGCGTCGCCGGTGAAGTTGCGGACCATCTCGTTGCAGCCGTTGACGCCGATGGTGGAGAAGTGGTTGTCCAGGCTGGGCAGCCACCGGGCGGTGTAGGGGTACAGGCCGGCCTCGAGCTGCTTCCCGACGAACGCCCGTCGCCTCTCCAGCGTGTCGACGGCGAGGTGGACGAGGTGGGTGGTGGCGTCGAGGAGCGCCTGCTCATCGCCGGCGTGGATGTGGCCGAGGCGGGCGCAGTTGAGGGTGACCACCCCGATGGAGCCGGTCAGTTCGGCGGATCCGAACAGGCCGTTGCCGCGCTTGAGCAGTTCGCGCAGGTCGAGCTGCAGGCGGCAGCACATGGAGCGGACCATGCCGGGGTCGAGGTCGGAGGTGAGGAAGTTCTGGAAGTAGGGCAGACCGTAGCGGGCGGTCATGTCGAAGAGTGCACGGGCGTTGGGGGAGTCCCAGTCGAAGTCCGCGGTGATGTTGTAGGTGGGGATGGGGAAGGTGAAGGGGCGGCCGTCCGCGTCACCGGCCCCCATCACGGCGATGAAGGCCCGGTTGATGAGGTCCATCTCCTCCTGCAGCTCCCCGTAGGTGAAGTCGATGGGTTCGCCGCCGATGAAGGGGTACTGGTCGCGCAGGTCGGCGGGGCAGACCCAGTCGAAGGTGAGGTTGGTGAACGGCGTCTGCGTGCCCCACCGGGAGGGGACGTTGAGGTTGAAGACGAACTCCTGGAGGGTCTGCTCGACCTGCTCGTAGGTGAGGGAGTCGAGGCGGACGAACGGCGCGAGGTAGGTGTCGAAGGAGGAGAAGGCCTGCGCCCCGGCCCACTCGTTCTGCAGGGTGCCCAGGAAGTTGACGATCTGCCCGCACGCCGAGGACAGGTGCTGCGGCGGAGCGGAGGAGATGGTGCCCGGCACCCCTCCGAACCCTTCGGCCAGGAGCTGACGCAGGGACCAGCCGGCGCAGTAGCCGGAGAGCATGTCGAGGTCGTGGATGTGGATGTCGCCCTCGCGGTGGGCGCGGCCGGCGTCCGGGTGGAAGACCTCGTCGAGCCAGTAGTTGGCGACCACCTTCCCCGAGGTGTTGAGGATCATCCCGCCCAGGGAGTAGTCCTGGTTCGCGTTGGCGTTGACGCGCCAGTCACTGCGGTCGAGGTACTCGTTGATGGTGCTGGAGGGGGAGATGGAGGAACGCGTGAAGGGAGTCATGGCATCCACCATAAGTTGGAATTACCTCGTTGTAACTCTCGCCAATGAGTTTCATAGCCACATGGTGTGGTGGGGGTTGGGTGGGGTAACCGCAATATGTGGTGTTCCGTCGCTGGTTGTCCCCGGCGGGTGCCCACAACATGTGGGGTGGGTGCGGCCCCGGAATGGCGACCCCCGTTCGGGTGATTGCTGGGCGGAGCTGCCTGTCCGGGCGATTCTCCGGCGGTGGGGCCGCCCCGTAGGAGAGGGGGATTTGGGGATGGAGGAGGGATTCCTGTAACGTGCACGGGAGTCCCACGTCTCCATGGTGGGAGCCTGATTTTCCTCCCGGTAGGCCAGCGAGAGCGGCTGACTGGGTTACGCACGTTTAAAAGCGAGACCGGATGAATCCGGCCCCGCACCAGGTGTGCGGGTGTCAGGCGAAGAAACATCCGAAGTCTCTCGGTCGGCTCATCCGGCCGGATAAGCCGATCAACACAGAAAGACGGTTATGCCCACTATTCAGCAGCTGATCCGCAAGGGTCGCCACTCCAAGGCAGCGAAGATCAACTCCGCTGCCCTGAAGGGTTCCCCGCAGCGTCGCGGCGTGTGCACCCGCGTGTACACCACCACCCCGAAGAAGCCGAACTCCGCTCTGCGTAAGGTCGCCCGTGTGCGCCTGACCACCGGTATCGAGGTCTCCGCCTACATTCCGGGCGAGGGCCACAACCTCCAGGAGCACTCCATGGTGCTCGTCCGCGGCGGTCGTGTGAAGGACCTCCCGGGTGTCCGTTACAAGATCGTCCGCGGCACCCTCGACACCCAGGGTGTCAAGGACCGCAAGCAGGCCCGCTCCCGCTACGGCGCCAAGAAGGGACAGTAAACAATGCGTAAGAACCGTGCAGTCGTTCGTCCCGTCGTCAAGGATCCGGTCTACAACTCCGAGATCGTGACCCAGCTGGTCAACAAGGTCCTCATCGACGGCAAGAAGTCCACCGCTGAGCGCATCGTCTACGGTGCCCTCGAGGCCTGCCGCGAGAAGACCGGCACCGACCCGGTCGGCACCCTTGAGAAGGCTCTGGGCAACATCCGCCCGGACCTCGAGGTCCGCTCCCGCCGCGTGGGTGGCGCCACCTACCAGGTTCCGGTTGAGGTCCGCCCGGGCCGCTCCAACACCCTGGCTCTGCGTTGGCTCGTCACCTTCACCCGTCAGCGTCGTGAGAACTCGATGGTTGACCGTCTCGCCAACGAGATCCTGGATGCGTCCAACGGTCTCGGTGCTTCCGTGAAGCGCCGCGAGGACGTCCACAAGATGGCTGAGGCCAACCGCGCCTTCGCCCACTACCGCTGGTAGTACAGGGATTCGCACCACGATGGCCCAGCACCCTGTCGCATTCCTCCGCCCCTCACCGTCCCTCCGCATCTTCATTGCGGTCGGCCGGCCGGGGCGGGTCTGAGGCGACTCGTTGTTGGGCCACAGGTGTCTTTCCGGGTGGGTCGAAAGGCGCACCCACTGAGCTTGACCACTGATTGCCGTAGACTCGGATGTCGGCGAATTTCGTCACTGACGGGTGCCAGCACGGCCAATCAATGGCAGTATTGAACAAGAACTATCCACCGACGGCGTCCCAGGCGTACAACGCACGGGCGTCCAAGATCTACAAGTTGGGGTAAGACTGTGGCACAAGAAGTGCTTAAGGATCTGAACAAGGTCCGCAACATCGGCATCATGGCCCACATCGATGCTGGTAAGACCACCACCACCGAGCGCATTCTCTTCTACACCGGTATCAACCGTAAGGTCGGCGAGACCCACGACGGTGGCGCCACCACTGACTGGATGGAGCAGGAGAAGGAGCGCGGTATCACCATTA
>NZ_DUOE01000074.1 GCF_012838985.1 Corynebacterium sp.
CCCGGGTTCCGGGCCGATGACGGCGACCCGTGGACGGGCACTGGTCATCACCGCCTGCCCCGCGATCCCGCGCAGTTCGCGGGCCACCGCGGGGTGCCGGGCGGCCAGGGCGTGGAGTTCGCCGGCGAGGAGGCGGGTGCGGACGTCGAGAAGCGGGACCTCGGGGAGCTCCGCGGGGAGCGCGGGCACCACGTGGAAGTGCTGCGGACCGGCCACCAGCCGCGCGCGGACCGCGGCGGGGAGCGGCCCGGGATGGACGAGGAGGACGGCGTCGACGGCCGTGGTGGTCACGGGCCAGCGGACGGAGACCTCCCGCACCGGCCAGGCGGGCAGCGGCACCGGGCCGTCGAGGGTGCAGGCGCCGAGGCGCGGCGGGCCGGTCAGTTCGAGGAGCACGCGGCGCAGGGCGAGACCCGCGGGGCAGCCGAAGTCACGCGCGTGCGCCCAGTCGGCCGCGCGGATGAACATGTCGGGTGTGTCCACCGGCCCTCCCCCGGGTGCCGCTGAAGCAGATACGCGACCATGATCACCCGGGGCCCCGGCGGGTGCAACAGGAGGCGGGTCCCGTGTGGACGGCCCCTCAGCAGAGCGGCCGGAAAATTGAAGTTTGACCACCACCGGGGGAGAATACGGGGGATGTCTAACTCTGATTTTTCCGATACCGCCCACGATGCCGACGACCGCGCGGAACGCCCCCTCGGCGACCTGCCCGCCGGCCGCCCGCTGCAGACCGATTTCGGCGACGACGGCCGCGACTACCCGCGCCTCGGCGCCGTGAGCTTCCGCCGCGGCACCCTCACCGACAACCAGGAGAAGCTCTGGGAGGAGAACTGGCCGCGCCTCGGCCGCGTCCTCGCCGATGAGCGTATCGACGTCGACGAGTGGTTCGGCCGCACCGGCGCCCGCACCATCCTCGAGATCGGTTCCGGCACCGGCACCTCCACCGCCGCGATGGCCCCGCTCGAGGCCGACACCAACGTCATCGCCGTCGAGCTGTACAAGCCCGGCCTGGCGAAGCTGCTCGGCGCGGTGGTGCGCGGCGGCATCGACAACATCCGCATGGTGCGCGGCGACGGCGTCGAGGTGCTCGCCCGGATGCTGCCGGAGGCCTCCCTCGACGGTGTCCGCATCTATTTCCCGGACCCGTGGCCCAAGGCGCGTCACCACAAGCGCCGCATCATCCAGACGGGCACGCTGCACCTCATCGCCACCCGTCTCAAGCCGGGTGGTGTGCTGCACGTGGCCACCGACCACGCCGACTACGCCGAGTGGATCACCGAGCTCGTCGACACCGAGCCGCTCCTCGAGTACAAGGGCTGGCCGTGGGCGGAGTGCCCGCAGCTGGTGGACCGCCAGGTCATCACCAAGTTCGAGGGCAAGGGTCTGGACAAGGACCACACCATCACCGAATTCCTCTGGCAGCGCACCGACGCCCCGGCGTCGGACGCGACCGCCTGATTTTCTTCTTAGAACCGAAAAGAGTTCCCCCGTGAGCGATCTTCACGAATCCACCCACCACTACGGTGCCCAGGACGCCCCCGGGCCGGAGAGCCTCCTGCTCGTCTGGGACGCCCCCAACCTGGACATGGGTCTGGGCGCCATCCTCGGTGGCCGTCCGACCGCCGCCTACCGTCCGCGTTTCGACGCCATCGGCCGCTGGCTGCTGGCCCGAGCGGGCAGGCTCTCCCACGAGACCGGCGGCCGGGTCGAGGCCGAGGCCACCGTCTTCACCAACGTCACCCCCGGTGGCGCGGACGTCGTCCGCCCGTGGGTGGAGGCGCTGCGTAACGTCGGTTTCGCCGTGTTCGCCAAGCCGAAGACGGACGAGGACTCCGACGTCGACCCGGACATGCTGGCGCACATCCGGCGTCGGCACGCGGAGGGCGTGCTCCGGGGGCTGGTCGTCGCCTCGGCGGACGGGCAGAACTTCAAGGAGACCATCGACGAGCTCATCGCCGAGGGTCTGCCGGTCACCGTCATCGGCTTCCACGAGCACGCCTCGTGGGCCGTGGCCTCCGACACGATCGAGTTCGTCGATCTGGAGGAGATCTCCGGCGTGTTCCGTGAGCCGCTGCCGCGCATCAGCCTCGACCAGCTGCCCGACGAGGGTGCCTGGCTGCAGCCCTTCCGCCCGCTGTCGGCGCTGCTCGCCGGCCGCAACCACTAGGAGGGCGGCTCATGTTCGAGAAGTGGGGACATTTCTCCTACCGCCACCGTCGTCTCGTCCCCGTGATCGTCATCGCGGCGATCCTGGCCGTCTACGTGCTCTTCGGGCTGAAGCTCGAGGACCGCATGAGCCAGGAGGGCTGGGACGACCCGGGCTCCAGTTCCACGACGGCCGCCGCCATCGAGCTGGAGACCTTCGGGCGCGACAACTCCGGTGACGTCATCCTGCTCTTCGAGTCGTCGGGGGGACGCCCCCTCAACGACCCGACGACGTTCGGGGCCCTGGCCTCCCACCTGGAGGAGCTCAAGGACGGTCACCCGGACGAGATCGCGCACGTCACCAGCTACTTCGACACCCGCAACGCGCAGCTGATCAACGACGACGGCACCCGTGCCTTCGCCGCGATCGGCCTGCGGGGTGACGGGGAGCAGACGCTCCGGGACTTCCGTGCCGTCGAGGACTCCCTCGTGCCCGCGGAACTGCCGGAGGGCGTGGAGGTCCGCGTCGCCGGTGCCACCGCCGTCGCCGACTCCCTCGACGACGGCATGGCCGGCGACATCGTCCGCGCGGAGGTCATCGCCCTGCCGCTGGTGGCGGTCCTGCTGCTGTTCGTGTTCGGTTCCGTCGTGGCGGCGTTCATGCCGCTCATCGTCGGTGTCCTGTCCATCGCCGGTTCCCTCGGCGTGCTCTCCGTGCTGGCGGGCATGGTGCAGGTCAACGTGTTCGCGCAGTCCGTGGTGACACTGCTGGGCCTGGGTCTGGCCATCGACTACGGCCTGTTCATGGTCTCCCGCTTCCGCGAGGAGCTGGACAAGGGGGCGGAGGTCCCCGACGCGGTGGGCACGACCACCGCCACGGCTGGCAAGACCGTGGTGTTCTCCGCGGCGATGGTCGCGGTGGCCCTGTCCGGCCTGCTGGTGTTCCCGCAGGCCTTCCTCAAGTCCGTGGCCTACGGCGCGATCTCCGCGGTGGGCCTGGCGGCCCTGCTGTCCGTGACGGTGCTGCCGGCGCTGTTCGGCATGCTCGGCCGCAACATCGACAAGTGGACCGTGCGACGCACGGAGCGCACCGCCCGCCGCCTGGAGGACACCATCTGGTTCCGCATCCCGGGCTGGGCGATGAAGCACGCCAAGCTGGTCACCGTCGGTGTGGTGGGCCTGCTCATCGCGCTCACCCTGCCGCTGACGGGCGTGAAGTTCGGCGGCATCAACGAGACCTACCTGCCGCCCTCCAACGCGGTCCGTGTCGCCCAGGACGACTTCAACGAGACCTTCCCGGCGTTCCGCACGGAGCCGGTCAAACTCGTGGTCACGGGGGCCAGCGAGCAGCAGCTCGTCGACATCTACGTCCAGGCCCGCGAGGTGACGGGGCTGAGTTCCCCGTTCACCCCGGACCACGGCACGGTCGACGGCACGACGGTGCTCTCCGCGGGCATCGAGGACCGTGAGCTCAACAGCTCCGTCGTCGAGCAGCTGCGGGCCCTCGACGTGCCGGAGGGGGTCGACGTCCACATCGGCGGCACCCCGGCCATGGAGATCGAGTCCATCGAGGCGCTCCTGGACAAGCTGCCGTGGATGGCCCTCTACATCGTGGTGGCCACGTTCATCCTCATGGCGCTGGTCTTCGGCTCGCTGATCCTGCCGGCGAAGGCGATCATCATGACCGTCCTCGGACTCGGTGCGACGCTGGGTGTCCTCACCGCGATGTTCGTCGACGGTGTCGGCGCGGGTCTGTTCAACTTCACGCCGGGTCCGCTGATGTCGCCGGTGCTGGTGCTCATCGTGGCGATCGTCTACGGCCTGTCGACGGACTACGAGGTGTTCCTCGTCTCCCGCATGGTCGAGGCCCGCGACCGTGGGCGCTCCACCGACGACGCCATCCGCTACGGCACAGCGCAGACCGGTTCCATCATCACGGCCGCCGCGCTCATCATGATCGTGGTGGCAGGGGCGTTCGGGTTCTCCGACATCGTCATGATGAAGTACATCGCCTTCGGCATGATCTTCGCCCTGGCCATCGACGCCACCATCATCCGCATGATGCTCGTCCCCGCGGTCATGCACCTGCTGCGCGAGGACAACTGGTGGGCGCCGGGCTTCGTGAAGAAGGCCTACGCGCGGATGGGCCACAGCGAGCAGCCCGGTGAACCGGAGGCGGCTGAGATCACCGAGATCACCGAGACCGCCGAGGTCACAGAGGTCACAGAGGACCCTGCGCCGGAGCCGGAGCCCGAGCCGGAACCCGCACCGCAGCCCCTCCCCGAGCCGGAGCCGGAGCCGGAACCGGTGGACGTCGATAAGCCCCTCGAAGGTGAACTCCTGCTCGATGACGCCGTCGTCGTCGACGATGACGAGGCCGCCCGGGGTGGCCGTACGACGGCGGAGGACGCTGAGCTGATCCCGTTCACGGAGCTCATGAAGCGCCTGGAGGCCGACCGCACCGGCCCCCGCAAACTGGAGGGCTGACATGCGGCGCTGGGTGCGGTGGCTCGCCCCGCTGGCGGTGCTCATCGTCCTGGCGCTGGTCTTCCGTGACCGGATGCCGTTCATCGGCGAGGGCGTGCGCCTGCTGCGCGACGCCTCGCCGTGGGGGGTGCTGGCCGCCGTGGTGGCGGCCCTCGCGTCGATCGCCGCGATGGCGGAGGTCATGCGCCTGCTTCTCGACGCCGGCGGCACCCCCGTCCCCCTCCGCCGCACCGCCGCCATCACCCTGGCGTCCAACTCCTGGTCGACCTCCCTGCCGGGTGGTCCGGCGTTCTCCGCGGTGCTGACCTATCAGGTGCAGCGTGGGTGGGGTGCGTCGCGGCTGCTGTGCGGCTGGTTCTTCGTGCTGTCGTCGGCGGTGTCGACGATGTGGCTGGTGGTCATCGGCGTGGCGGGGGTGTTCTTCCTCGGGGCGGACGTCAACGTGTGGTCGCTGCTGCTCACCCTCGTGCTGATGACGGCGCTGTCGTGGGCGGTGTGGTGGGCGGCCAACCACCCGGCCGCCCTGGAGCGGTGGGCCCGTATCCTGCTGCCGCGGCTCAACCGGCTGCTGGGCCGCGCACCGGAGCAGGGTGTCGAGGCCGCCGTCGGCCAGATCCACCAGCTCGAGTCGGTGCACCTGGGTCCGGGACGTTTCAGCCTGGTGGCGGGCTGGTCGCTGCTCAACCGGGTCTTCGACGCGCTGACGCTGTTCCTGTGCGTGTGGGCGGTGACGGGGTCGGTGCCGGCGGTGGCGGGGGTGCTGCTCGCCTACACCACCGCGAAGCTGGCGGGTTCCGCGCAGGTGACCCCGGGTGGGCTGGGGACGGTGGAGGCGGCGGTCATCGCCACGCTCGTGGCGGCGGGGATGACGGCCGTCGACGCGACCGCCGCGGCCGTGGTCTACCGCCTGGTGTCCTTCGCGCTCATCACGGTGATCGGCTGGGTCGTGTACTTCCTGTACTACGCACGTCGGGGTGTCCGCGCGTCCACGGGTTAGTGTGGGGGCATGAAGAGGTCCACCGCACTCATCGTCGACATCATCGCCATCGCCGTGTTCGCGCTCCTGGCGCGCATCGCCCACCAGACCGACACCATGCCACTCAACGTCGCCGGCTGGCTGTCCACGTGGTGGCCGTTCCTGCTGGGCGTGCTCGTCTCCTGGGGCCTGTTCGTGGCCCTCAAGCTCGACGGGCACCGGGTGTTCCCGGCGGGCATCCTCGGTTGGGTCGTGACGGTGGCCGTGGGCCTGGGCATCTGGTCCTTCCGCAACGGGGCGGTCCCCCACTGGTCCTTCGTGCTGGTGGCCACGGTGATGTCCGGTCTGCTCATGCTGGGCTGGCGTGCGGTGGCCCGTTTCGCCGTGCGGAGGCAGCCCGCCTGACGGTTCAGCGGGCACTGTACAGTTCAGTGCATGCTGAACAGTGACCCGCGTCTGGACGTGATGAACAGGCTCGGCCGCGCCATGGCCGACGCCACCCGTTCCCGCATCCTCCTGAAGCTTCTCGACGCCCCCTCCTACCCCGGCGACATCGCCACCACCCTGGGGCTCACCCGCGCCAACGTGTCGAACCACCTGGCCTGCCTCCGTGGCTGCGGCATCGTCGCCGCCACCCCGGAGGGCCGGCGCACCCGCTACGACATCGCCGACGCCCACCTGGCCCACGCCCTGACCGCGCTGCTGGACACCACCCTCGCGGTCGATGCGTCCGTCCCCTGCCTGGACCCCTCCTGCGAGGTCGCGGGGTGTGGGTCATGAGCGCCTGCGGCTGCTCCCATGAGGAGGAGGTCACCCTCGACCGCCCCGCGGACCTCACCCCCTGGTGGCAGGACCGGGCCATGCTCATCCCGGCGCTGTCCGGCCTGACGCTGCTGCTGGGACTGCTCTTCGGGTGGCTCGGCGCCGGGCTTCCCGCGCAGGTGCTCTTCTGGCTCTCCCTGCTGCTGGGCGCCTCCCAGTTCGTGCCCGGGGCCCTGCGTGGCCTGCTCGGGGAGCGCCGCCTGGGCATCGGCCTGCTCATGACCGTCTCCGCGCTGGGCGCCGTCCTCCTCGGCCACGTCGAGGAGGCCGCCGCCCTGGCCTTCCTCTACTCCATCGCCGAGGCCCTGGAGGACCGCGCGATGGACAAGGCCCGCAACGGCCTGCGCGCCCTGCTCACCCTCCTCCCCGAGACCGCCACCGTGCTGGTCGGCGGGGTGGCGCGGGAGGTGGGCGTAGAGACTCTGCGTCCCGGGGATCGCCTCCGCCTGGCGGCGGGTGAGCGGCTGGCCACCGACGGCGTCGTGGTCACCGGCCGCAGCAGCATGGACACCTCCGCCATCACGGGCGAGTCCATCCCCGTGGACGTCGGCCCCGGGGACCGCGTGCTCGCCGGCGCGATCAACTCCTCCGGTGTCCTGGAGGTCGAGGCCACCGCCCCCGGCACCGACAACTCCCTGACCACCGTGGTCACCCTCGTCCAGGAGGCGCAGGAGAGGAAGGGCGACCGGGCCCGCCTCGCCGACCGCATCGCCCGCCCCCTCGTGCCCGGCGTGCTCATCCTGGCGCTGCTCGTCGCGGCCCTCGGCTCACTGCTCGGGGATCCGGCCGTGTGGATCGAACGCGCCCTGGTCGTGCTGGTGGCGGCCTCCCCGTGCGCCATCGCGATCTCCGTGCCCGTCACGGTCGTCTCCGCCATCGGCGCGGCCAGCCGTTTCGGCGTGGTCTTCCGCTCCGGGGCCGCCTTCGAGGAGCTCGGCGCCGTCCGTCACGTCGCGGTGGACAAGACCGGCACACTCACCCGCAACCGGCCCACCGTCACCGAGGTGCTCACCTTCGACGCCACCCGTGCCGACGTCCTCGCCTGGGCGGGTGCCCTGGAGGCCCACAGCACACACCCCCTGGCCACGGCCATCACCGCCGCCGGTGCACCCGCCCCCGCCACCGCGGTCCGGGAGACCGCCGGCCACGGCATCACCGGGCTCGTCGACGGCGTCCCCGTCACCGTCGGCTCACCGCGCTGGCTCGATGCCGGCCCCCTCATCCCCGTGGTCGCGGACCTGGAGGAACGCGGCATGACCGTCGTCATCGTGGAACACGGCGGCCGCGTGGTGGGTGCCATCGGCGTGCGCGACGAGCTGCGCCCCGAGGCACCCGAGGTCATCTCCACACTGCGTGCCGACGGCCTCGGCGTCACCATGCTCACCGGCGACAACGCACGCACCGCCCACGCCCTGGCGGCGGACGCCGGGATCACCGACGTCCGCGCCGAGCTGCGCCCCGCGGACAAGTCCGCGGCCGTGTCCGCCCTGCCCGGCCCCGTCGCCATGGTCGGTGACGGCATCAACGACGCCCCCGCCCTCGCCACCGCCGACATCGGCATCGCCGTCGGCGCCACCGGGTCGGACGCCGCCGTCGAGTCCGCGGACCTCGCCGTCACCGGCGATGACCTGCGCGCCATCCCCCGCGCCCTGCGCCACGCCCGCCGCGGCCGCCGGATCATCGACCAGAACATCGCCCTGTCACTGCTCATCATCCTCATCCTCCCGCCGCTGGCCGTCACCGGCGTGCTGGGCCTGGCTGCGGTGGTGCTCATCCACGAGATCGCCGAGGTCATCGTCATCATC
The DNA here is from genome assembly GCF_012838985.1 of Corynebacterium sp. Lineage (GTDB taxonomy): Bacteria > Actinomycetota > Actinomycetes > Mycobacteriales > Mycobacteriaceae > Corynebacterium. The sequence goes on from NZ_DUOE01000074.1 coordinate 8,236, forward strand.
AACGGACTGCGGGCGGGACGGCTGGAGACGGACTGACGCCGGAAAGCACGAACCGCCCTGCCCGCCGGGGAGGCGGACAGGGCGGTGGAGCCTGCGGGAGACTAGGCGACGCTGGACAGCGTGTGGGTCAGCTGGTTGGCGATCATGATGACTAGGTTGATGATGTCGCCGAAGAGGTCAACTGCGGTGCTCAGCATGGTGTGGTTCTCCTAGAAGGTGAGTGACGATCAGTTCAGTGGGTACATCGTGCCACAGTGACCATTTCGTTACATAAACGGCGGGCCACGTGGCCGCTACAGCCGCCACAGCCACTACATCGGCATGATCGTGTGCTTCTTCGGCAGATCCTCCTCCACCTTCGTCGCCATCTGCCGCAGCGCCCGGCGCAGCGCCAGGCGGGTGTCCCGCGGCTGGATCATCGCGTCGAGGTACCCCCGCTCCGCGGCGACGTAGGGGCTGGTCATGTTCTCGTCGTAGAAGTCCATGAAGATCTTCTTCAGGTAGTCCCGCTGCTCCGGCGGGGCCGCCTCCAGCTGCTTGCCCTGGATCATGACGACGGCCGCCGCGGAACCCATCACCGCGATCTGGGCGGTCGGCCACGCCAGGTTGATGTCACCGGTGAGGTTCTTCGAGCCCATGACGGCGTACGCGCCGCCGTAGGCCTTGCGCACGATGAGCGTGACCTTCGGCACCGTTGCCTCCACGAGGGCGAAGGCCAGCTTCGCACCACGGTGGATGAGGCCCGCCTTCTCCTGCTCCACACCCGGCAGGTAGCCCGGGGTGTCCACGACGAAGACCAGCGGGATGTTGTAGGCGTCGCAGATGCGGATGAAACGCGCACCCTTGTCCGCGGCGTCCGCGTCGATGCAGCCCGCGAAGTGCATGGGGTTGTTGGCGACGAAACCGACCGCGCGGCCGTCGATACGCCCGAACGCGGTGATGAGGTTCGGAGCGTAGTTCGGCTGGATCTCCACGAGGTCCTCGTCGTCGCCGAGCAGCGGCAGCAGATCGAGCATGTCGTAGCCGGCGTTGGAGTCGTCCGGCATGAAGTCGTCGAGCTCCGCCTCGTCCGAGACGTCCTCGTCGGAGGGCGCGGCGAAGACCGGGGCCGGGTCATGGCAGGTCAGCGGCAGGTGGTCCAGCAGGTCACGGACGAAGTCGAAGGCCTCCTCCTCGCTGGCGAGCACCGCGGAGATGTTGCCGTTGAGCTCCTGCTGACGTGCGCCACCCAGCTCAGCCGAAGTGACGTCCTCACCGGTGACCTCCCGGATGACCGCGGGGCCGGTGACGTACATCTCGGTCTGACCGTCCACGGCGATGACGAAGTCGGTGGTCACCGGGGCGTACACGGCGCCACCGGCGGACTTGCCCAGCATGATCGAGATCTGCGGGCTGCGGCCCGACAGCGGCAGCTGACGGCGCGAGATCTCCGAGTACATCGCCAGCGACGTCACCGCGTCCTGGATGCGGGCACCGCCCGAGTCCTGGATGCCGATGATCGGGCAGCCGATCTTGATGGCCATCTCCATGACCTCCACGACCTTGCGGCCGAAGGTCTCGCCGACGGAACCGCCGTAGACGGTCTTGTCGTGCGCGTAGATGCACACCGGGCGGCCGTCGATGCGGCCGTAACCGGTGACCACGCCGTCGGAGTAGACGGCGTCCTCCACACCGGGGGTCTTGGCGAGGGCGCCGATCTCGGTGAAGGAGCCTTCGTCGAGAAGCGCGTTGATGCGCTCACGCGGGGTCGTCTGACCGGCCTCGTCGCGCCGTGCGCGGGCGCGTTCACTGCCGGGGTCACGGGCCCGGTCGAGGCGGGCCCGCAAGTCAGCGAGCTTGTCGGCGGTGGACGTGTCAGTCACAGATCACTCCAGTTCATCGATCCGCTTGGCCATGTGGGCTCCGACGACGCCGATCGCGGGCTCGTCGGGCACTGCGAGGTGATCGCCCTTGAGCTGGACGATGTCAAGGTCGTCCACGATAGCCGACCAGCCACCGTCCGGGTCAATGTGGGCGTAACGCGGCTCCAGCTCAATGGCGCCGTCGTGCATGCGCTCGGCGCGGAAGAGCACGACCGGGAGCTGGACCTCGGCCCAGCGGTGGAAGTCGAGCTTGTCCAGGATGCGGTTGTCCACGAAGCTGGCGCGCTGGTGCTCCAGGACGCCGGCCGCGAGGCCGTGCTCGGAGGCGTCGGTGGTGGCGAGGAACTGCTCGAGCATGCCGAGCATGGCCTCCTCACCGGCGGTCTCCAGGAGCTCGTAGGGCACCGGGAAGTCGAGTCCGTAGGTCTTCTTCGCGAACTCGCTGTAGCGCTGCCAGCGGGCCTTGGTCTCCTCCATGGTGTCCGGGATCTGCTCGGAGGGCTGGACCGTGTCGAGCAGCGCGATGTACGCGACCTCAACGTCGGTGTCCTTGAGCTGGTGCGCGACCTCGTAGGCCAGGGCGCCACCGAAGGACCAGCCGCCGAGGACCACGGGGCGGCCGTCGGAGTACTCACGGATCTCGTCGATGTAGGCGGCGGCCCGCTCCTCGAGGGTGCCCTCCAGTCGCTCGACGCCGTAGACCGGGACGTCCTCCGGGAGTCGGCGGGTCAGCGGCAGGAACACCACGGACGAACCACCGGCCGGGTGGAACATGAACACGCTCGGCTTCGTGGAGCCCTCGGGGCGGGCCCGCAGGACGCGGATGTTGCCCTCGACCTCGGTCTCCAGGGCGTCGCGCACGATGTTGGCCAGCGGCTCGAGGGTCTCGCAGGCGAGCACCTGCTCCGCCTCGATCTCCCTGCCGACGCGGTCCGAGAGGCGCTCCGCGATCTCCTTCGCGACGTCCTCCGTGATCTCCGGCAGCGTGCTCGTCACACCGGCCGGGGCCTTCCCGGTGATGCCGGCCCAGGTGCCGAACACCATGCGCTCGGCGGCGTCACGCGGGGCGACGCCGACACCCTGCGGGGCGTCCCCGGCGGGGAGCTCCCCAGCCTCGCGGACCTCGGTCTCCGCCTCCTCAACGTCCTCGACGGACACGACCGGCTCGAGCAGGGAGGTGCCCTCGCTCTTCGCGGCGACGGCCTCCTCGACGATGCGGACGACGTCGGCGACGGAGGCGTCACGCAGTGCCTGGACCTGCAGCGGCGGGATCTGGAAGTCGTTCTCCACGCGGTTCTTGATGCGCATGCCCATGAGGGAGTCCAGGCCGAGGTCGATGAGCGGCAGCTCGCGCGGCAGGTCGTCGACGTCGTAGCCCATGGACTCGGAGACGATGGCGCGGAGGCGGTCCTCCACGGTCTCGCCGGAGGACGGATCCCAGCGGACCTCCTCGATGTCGAGGTCGTCGCCGGTGGTCTCCACGGTCAGCTCCGGGCCGGCCTGCGGGGCCTGCACGCCCGGCACGGTGCTCGGGGCGCCCAGTGCCAGGGAGGTGGCGAAGCCCTCGGCCAGCAGCGTGGTGGTGCCGGCCTCGGAGACGCTGTGGACGGTGAGGGTCACGCCACCGATGGAGCGGGTGACCACGGTGGTGATGTCGCCGTTGACCGGCAGCATCGCGTGCTCCTCGGCGGCGACGAGCTGCGCGCCCGGCTGGACGGCCTCGGCGGCGCGCTCGAGCAGCGCCAGTGCGGACGGCACCTCGTCGGCGGTGGTGGCGAAGGCCACGACACCGTTGGGCAGGGTGACGCGCTGGCCCGGCAGGTCTGCGGCGCGGTGGCTGGCGGGGCGGGCGTTGGTCCAGAAACGCTGGTGCTTCCACGTGATGTGCGGGGCCGGGATGACCTCGCCCGGGCCGTGGACCAGGGAGAAGTCGATCGGGGCGCCGGCGGCGTAGAGCTTGGCCAGCAGGTCGCGCAGGGCATCGACCTCGCCGACCTTGCGCTTGAGGGCGAAGAGCAGCTGCGCATCCGGCTTACCGACGGAGAACGCGGTGTTCATCATGCCCATGATCGCGACCGGGTTCGGGGCGATCTCGACGAGCGTGGTGTGGCCGTTCGCGAAGGCCTGCTCGGTGGCGTCCTGGAAGTAAACGGCCTGGCGGGTCATGCGCAGCCAGTAGTCAGTGTCGTGGACGGTCTCACCCGGCTGGTGGATGACGCCGCGGTCCACCGAGCTGATCAGCGGGGTGTGCAGCGGGGTCGGGGTGATGCCGGCGGTCTCGAAACCGAGCTCGCCGAGCAGCGGCTCGACGGCCGAGGTGTGGCCGGCGCCCTTGACGTTGAGGAGGCGGGCGAACCTGCCCTCCCCCTCGAGCTTCTCGACGAGCGCCGTGACCTGCTCCCGCGGACCACCCACGGTGGTCATGCCGGGGCCGGCGTAGACGGCGGGCTCGATGTCCGCGAAGGACTCCTCCGCGTTGAGCTCCTCCAGTGCCTCGGTGGACAGCTCCACGACGGCCATCGCGCCGAGCTGGTCCTCGGGCAGGGACTTCTCGCCCTCGCCCATGAGGCGGGCGCGGTGGCAGGCGATCTGCATGGCGTCGTCGGCGGAGAGGCCGCCGGCGGCGTAGGCCGCGGCGATCTCACCCATGGACATGCCCATGACGGCGGCCGGCTTCGCGCCGAAGGCGGCGAGCAGGTCGGTCAGCGCGATCTGGATGGCGGTGATGGCGACCTGGGCGGTCTCGGTGTCGTAGGTCTGCTCGTCGTCGTTGACGATCTCGAGGACGGACCAGCCGGACTCGAACTGGACGCGCTCGTCGAGCTCCTCCAGGCGGGCGCGGAACAGCGGCGACGCGGCGACGAGCTCCTTGACCATGAGGCGGTGCTGGGAGCCGAAGCCGGAGTAGACGAAGACCGGGCCCACCGCGGAGGGGGCGTCGGCGGCGGTGATGCCGACCGAGACCTTGCCCTCGGCGACCTGGCGCAGGCGCTTGACCGCGTCGGCGACGTTGTCGGCGGTGACGACGGCACGGGACCGGCCGTGGTTGCGGCCGGCGAGGGAGCGGGCCACCGGCACCAGGTCGGTGTCGGGGCGCTCCTCGAGGAAGTCGGCGAGGTCGGCGGCCGCCTGCCGACGACGCGACGGCAGCAGGCCGCTCACCGGCAGCAGCACGGCGTTCGGGTGCTCGGCGTCGGGCAGCTGGGCCTCGGCGGGTGCGGGGGCCTCCTCCCCCTCGGCCGGGGCGTAGTCGGCGGCGTCGAAGGAGCTGACGACCAGGTGGGCGTTGGTGCCGCCGAAACCGAAACCGGAGACACCGGCGATCCGGCGCCCGGAGTACTCGGGCCACTCGCGCGGGTCCTCGACGACCTCGAGGCGCTCGGCGTCGAAGTCGATGTAGCGGTTCGGGCCGGCGTAGTGCAGGGACGGCGGGATGACGCCGTTGCGGATCGACTGGACGACCTTGATCAGGCCGGCGGCACCGGCCGCGGACTCGGAGTGGCCGATGTTGGACTTCACGGAGCCCAGCAGCGTCGGGCGGGACATCTCCCGGCCCTCACCGAGGACGGCACCCAGTGCGGTGGCCTCGATGGGGTCACCGAGGATGGTGCCGGTGCCGTGGGCCTCGACGTAGTCGACCTCGGTCGGGTCGATGCCGGCGTCGGCGTAGGCGCGGGCCAGGACGTCGATCTGGGCGTCCGGGTTCGGGGCGGTCAGTCCGTTGGAGTGACCGTCGGAGTTGACCGCGGAACCCTTGATGACCGCGAGGATCCGGTCGCCGTCGGCAAGCGCATCAGCGACCCGCTTGAGCACGACGATGCCCGCACCGTCGGAGCGGATGAAACCGTCGGCGTCGTCGGAGAAGGCGTGGATGTGTCCGGTCGGGCTGAGCACGCCCAGCTCACCGAAGGCCGTGGTGACGAACGGGGAGGCCAGGATGTTGACGCCACCGGCGAGCGCCACGTCGGCGTCGCCCTCACGCAGGGCACGCACCGCCTGGTGGATGGCCACCAGGGAGGAGGAGCAGGCGGTGTCCACGTTGACGGACGGGCCGCGGAAGTCGAAGGCGTAGGAGATGCGGTTCGGGATGATCGAGCTCGCGGTACCGGTCAGCGCATAGGGGTGCGCCTCGGCCGGGTCCGCGGTGATGAGCATCCCGTAGTCGTTGTTCGAGGAACCGAGGAAGACACCCACCGGCTCACCGCGGAGGGTGTTCGGCGGGATGTGCGCGTCCTCGAGGGCCTCCCAGGCGACCTCGAGCATGATGCGCTGCTGCGGGTCCATGTTGGCGGCCTCGAGCGGGGAGAGTCCGAAGAACTCGGCGTCGAAGTTCGCCAGGTCGTCCAGGTAACCGCCGGTCAGCGGCTGCTCCGCCATCTTGGCGGCCATGGTCTCCTCGGCGGAGTACTCGGACCATCGGCCGATGGGCAGCGCACCGGTGCCGTCCCGGCCCTCGACGAGCATGGACCAGTAGGCGTCCAGGTCACCGGCACCCGGGAAACGGCCGGCCATGCCCACGACGGCGATGTCGTGGGTGCCGGGGGTCTGCGCCTGACCGGAGAGACCGGCGTGGCGGGAACGCGGACGGGAGCGCTCACGGGAGGCGGGCTCACCGTCGATGAGACGCTGGGCCAGCGCCTGGATCGTCGGGTACTCGTAGGCGACGGTCGCGTCGAGCTGGATGCCCAGGAGGTTCTCCAGCTCGCCGGACATGACGACCGCGTCACGCGACGAGAGTCCGAAGTTCTCCATGGGCTTGGTGTCGGTGACCTCGTCGGGTGACAACCCGGTCACTTCCACAACCCAGTTGCGGAGCCATCCGCGGAGCTGCTCGACGGTCATCGAGGCGGGTGCCTGGCTCTCAGTCATCTACGCGGTCTTCCTTTTCCTGCAGTGGTACAGCACGGTGCTATTCATCCGGAACTCTATCGCCCGTGTAAATACTTCCGTTACATGTCCCTGGTGGATGACCCCGGAGGGCCACCCCTGCTAGCTGCGCTCAGCCAGGTAGGACTTCTGGATGACGCGACGGGCAATCTTGCCGGCGGAGGACCGCTGGATCTCGTTCGGGCCCACGAAACGGATGTCCGCCGGGGTGACGCCGTGGGCGGAGGTGACCGCACCACGGATCTTCTCGACGGCCTCCGCGTCACCGGACTCGTCGGCCTTGTCATCGCGCTCGATGACGAGGACGAGCTGCTCGGTGGACTCGGCGGCGTCGTCGTCGGCCATGACCGAGAACGCGGCGACGGAGTCCGAGCGGACGTGGTCGGAGGCGTTCATGACGGTGTACTCGATGTCCTGCGGGTAGTGGTTGCGGCCCGCGATGACGATGAGGTCCTTGAGACGGCCGGTGATGTAGGTCTCGCCGTCGACGATGGCGCCCAGGTCACCGGTGGCCATCCAGCCGTCGTCGGGCATGCCCTCGGCGCGGGACTCCGGCAGACGCTCACCCAGGGTGTTGGCGAAGGTCTCGGCGGTCTCCTCCTCGCGGCCCAGGTAGCCGGCGGCGAGGTTGTCGCCCTTGACCCAGAGCTCACCGATCTGGCCGTCGGGAAGCTCGGCGCGGGTCTCCGGGTCGACGATGGTCAGCGCCTGCGGGCGCACGACCTGACCGTTGGATGCGAAGGCGACGGCCAGCTCGGAGTCCTTCTCCACGAACTCGACGACACCCTCGGCCAGCTTGTCGCGGTCGAAGTAGGAGATGAGCGGGCGCTCCTTGGTCTGCGGGGTGGTCACCAGCAGGGAGGCCTCCGCCAGACCGTAGGACGGGCGCAGGACGGTGTCCTCCAGGCCGTGGGGGCCGAAGGCGGCGCGGAAGGAGTCGAGGGCCTTCTCGGTGATCGGCTCGGAGCCGATGATGATGCCGTCGAGGGCGGACAGATCGAGGGTCTCGCCCTCCTTCGGGGTGCCGTAGCGGGCGGCCAGCTCGAGCGCGAAGTTCGGGATGACGGTGTAGACGGACACGCCCTCGTCGGTGTCGCGGCGGTTGAGCTGGTCGACCCAGCGCTTCGGCTGCTGGATGAAGTCACGCGGGGACATGATCTCGTTCGGCAGGCCCAGGATGGTGACGAACAGGGCCAGGATGATGCCCATGTCGTGGTGCAGCGGCAGCCAGGACACCAGACGCAGCGGGGTGCGCAGGCGGGCGGCGGTGAAGATCTGCAGCACGTTGGTGAGGATGGAGCGGTTGGTCAGCTGCACGCCGGCCGGCACGCGGGTGGAACCGGAGGTGTACTGCAGGAACGCGGGCTGGTCGACCGGCATGGTCGACATGGACGCCATGAGCTGCTGACCCTGCAGGGTCATCATCGGGTTCATGTAGGAGGCGGCCAGGGTGTCCGGCAGGGAGTCCACCGACAGGATGCGGGGACGCTCACGGGAGGGCAGCTCCGCGAAGTGCTCGCGGACCGCGGCGGCGGAACCGGAGTTGGTGAGCACGAAGGAGGGCTCACAGTCGGCGAAGACGGCCTTGAGGTGGTCCGCGTGGCCCGGCTCGGACGGGTCGTAGAGCGGGACCGGGGTCATGCCGGCGTAGAGCGCGCCGATGAAGCCGAAGATGTACTCCGGGGAGTTGTTGGCCAGGATGGCGACGCGGTCACCGATCTTGCCCACCTGCTGCAGACGCGCGGCGACGGCCTTGATGCGGGTGTTGATCTCGGTGCGGGTGAAGTCGACCGGGGTTCCCTCGCGGGATTCGGAGAAGTCCCAGAAACGCAGGCACTGTCGCTCACCGCCGCCGAGCTGCAGGTCACCCTGGTACATCAGCTCCGCGAGACCCGCGAGGGTCAGCTGGGGTGCCAGGACGATCTCGCCCTTGTCGTTGAAGAACTGGCTCATCGCCGCTTGCAGGTCCATGCTTCTCCTTTGGTGTACCCGCTGGTCATTGGTGCGGGCGTGATGTTTCTCAGCGCTAATCTTCTTTTGTGCCAACCTAACAGAGCGGGCACACGTTCTGTTAGTCCATGTTCGTGATGTTTCCGTTACAAACGAGGGTACCCCGTGGGCACCCCCGTCACTGGTGGATCAGTCCGGTGGCCCACTCCACGACCCACGCATTCGCGGTGGTTCCGGGGATGACGTCGGGGTTGGTCGCGTACAGGGCGTGGACGCCGTTGGCGGCGACCAGCGCCTGTGCACGTTCGAGTGCGTTGCCCACCTGGCGGGGGGCGTCGCAGATGCTGTCGTTCGGGGCGCAGATGTCCCACACCCGGTCCTGGAGCTCCCCGAAACCGCCGACGCGCGGTCCGCGCATGGTGGCGCCGGGGACGATCGGCTGGACGAGCAGGTTGAGCGGCTGGAGGGCGACCTCGGCGCCGACGCCGGAGACGAGGGTGCCGGGAACCTGGCCCACACCAGGTTCCCTGCGGCCGTCCGCGATCAGGGCGACACCCCTGATGCGGTCGGCCGGCACCACGCCGCCGCCCTGGCCGATCTGGCTGGCGAGGTCACCGAGGATGACGGCACCCTGCGAGAAGCCGGCCAGGATGAAGTCGGTGTAGGGGCACTCGTTGTGCATGGTGACCATCTCGGTCTCCAGCACGCTCAGGCCCTCCTGCCGCGAGTCGTCGTACGTCATCTCGTGCTGCGCCTGGATGGAGCGGAACTGCGCCGTGTAGGGCAGGGTCCACACCTTCACGTCCTCGGAGGGGAAACGCTCCTGCAGCGGTCGGGTGATCGACAGCATGAAGCTGTACTCGTTGGCGGTGGGGTGGAACGGGTCGTCCCCCGGCGCCGACTCCCAGGTGCCCGGGGCGGCGATGACCTCGACGTCCGGGCACCAGTCGGGCTGGAGGATCTCCGTCGGCTCCGGCACACCCGGGGGAAGGGGGATGTCCTCCCCGGGTCGCAGGAACCGGAAGGTCCCGACTCCGATGACCAGCACCAGGATCAGTACCGCCAGGATGGTGAACAGCTTGCGCATGCGGTGATTTTCCAACTAACAGTAGGCGTTCTTCGCGGCGGCCTCGATGATGGCCGTCACGTCTTCCACGGACTTGTCCGTCCGTCCCTGGCTCACCAGCTGCCCCGCGACCGCGGGAACGGTCGCACGGCCGAACTCGCTGTCGTCGTCATTGCACACGATGGCGGCGGTGCCGATGAGCTGGCTCTCGACGCCCTCGACGTCGATGCCCTCGTCGGTGAGTTCACCCAGGAAGTGGATGTCCTCCGGGGTACGGGGCATCTCGGGCTCGGGGATCTCGTCGACCTCGCGGGCGCCCTGGTCCTGCGGGCGGGGGTCCGCCGGCCGGGGGCGGCCGGGGGCGGTGTCCCTGCTTTCCGACGCCGCGTCCTTCCCGTCGCCGTCCTCCGTACGCGTCGCGCTCTCCTTCGGGGCCCGCTCGAGCGGGGCGATCGACGTCGGGGTGGAGTCGTTGCCGTCCACCGTGGCGTCACCGCAGGCGGTGAGGGTGAGCGCGCCGATCAGGAGAGCGGCGAGCAGGCCGGACCTGGCCGGTGTGCGCATGATCAGTTCCGCCCCTCCACGATGCGGCCGTTGAGCTCGCTGATGGTGCCGTTCTGGAAGCGGACGATCTCGCCGCCGGCCGGGACGTTGGCGTGGTCGGCGGCCGGGTAACCGAACTCGCCGCCCTCGTAGCCCTTGGTGCCCCAGTGGTTGAAGATCGCGCCGTACTTGATGTACTTCGCGCCGGTGGCGGCGGACCAGTAGATGTTGCCCTTCTCGAACTCTTGGAACGCGCCGCCGGGGATGAGCTTCTCGTCGGAGGTCGGGAAGCCCAGCTCGGAGTCGGCGGTCTGGAGGGCGGTGTACTTCTCGGCGATGGCGCCGCGCACCCAGTGGGTCTGGCCCCCCGGGCTGGTGGCGATGACGCCGCTCTGGAACTGCTGGACCTGGCCGCCGTTGACGTTCTTCGGGGCCTCGGTCGGGTAGCCCAGGTCGCCGCGCTCGTAGCCGGTACCGGCCCAGGCGTCGAAGAGTGCCTTCGGGATCTCGCGGGCGCCGGTGGACGGGGTCCAGTAGATGGAGCCGTGCTCGAAGTGGACGTAGCGGCCGACGCCGTCGGGGGTGACCATCTCGCCGGTCCGCGGGAAGCCGAGCCAGGAGGCCGGGCCGCCGATGTGGTGGTAACGGGCGTTGATGGCGCCGAAGAGGGCGTGTGCGCCGGTGTCCGGGGACCAGTAGGCCACGCCGTTGCGGAAGTCCTGGCGCATGCCGTCCTCGACCGGGTACTCGTTGGTCACGCAGGAGCCGATGACGCCGGACTCGGTGGCGGCGGCGATGGCGCCGACGGTGATGCAGTCCGCGCCGCGGTCCTCGCGGGAGAGCTGCATGGCGTTGGCCATGTGCGGCCAGGCCTGGGACATCTCGAACTGCCAGTACGGCCAGGCATGGACGCCGGAGGGGCGGAAGTGGACGACCGGCTCGACGCCGACCTTGCGTGCCTCGCGGACGAAGCTCTCGGAGGTCATGCGGGAGAGGATCTCCAGGCCGATGCCGGCGGGGTTGGCCGGGCCGGTGGCCACGGAGTCGGGGGCGCCGAAGTCGTCCTGGCCGGAGCCTGCGGAGACGTAGACCTTCATGTCGCGGAGGGCCTCGATGCCCAGCTTCGGGTCGTTGTCGATCCAGTCCTGGTGGCCCGGCTCGCCCCACATGCGGGTGCCGTCGTAGCCGCCGGCGTCGCGCTGGGCGGCGAGGATGGCCTGGGCCATGCCGGTGGAGGTGGTGTCCAGGTAGCCGGAGAAGGAGCCGACGAAGGAGAACATGTGCGGGTTGTGCTGCGCGAGGTTCATCGCGGCGGTGCCGCCCATGGACAGGCCGACGATGGAGCGGGTCTTGCTGGAGCGGAAACCCTCGTCGAGGATCGGGACGAGCTCGCGGATGAGGAAGGTCTCCCACTTGTAGTGCTTGCCGTTGTCCGGGCGCTGCCAGTCGGAGTAGAAGGAGGACTCGCCACCGATGGGCAGGATGACGTTGACGTTCTTGTCGGCGTAGAACTGTTCGATGTTGGTCTCGATGGTCCAGCCGGAGTCGTCGTCGCGGGCGCGGAGGCCGTCGAGGGCCCAGACCTCGGGGAAGGTGCGGTCGGGGCTGGAGTGCCAGTCGCGGGCCAGGAGGATCTGGACCTGCTGGAGGTGGTCCGGCATGGCGGCGGAGCGGATGAACAGGGCGACGCGGCGGTTGGTGATCCACTCGAGGCGCTCGACCTCCACGCCGGCGGGGAGGTTCGCGATGTCAGGGTACTCGGTGTTGATCGGGGTGCGCTGCGGCGGGTCGGACGGGCGGATGGAGTCCGAGAGGCTGCTGCCGGAGCTGCCCGGCAGGACGCTCTGCGCCTGGGCGGCGGGGGCGACGGACAGGCCGAGGGCCAGGGTGGTCGGGAGGACGACAGCGGCGAGCCAGGGGCGGCGGCGCTGCGGGGAACGGGATGCGGTGTCGCGCATGTGGGGTCCTTGTGGTGCTCGTGTCGTGTGCGGCGTGCGTGAGGTCGGTGTGCGTCCGTCCCCGGCGTCACACGCCAGGTCTGTTCAGTTGTTCTCGCCGTGGGCTCATGAGGTTGTGGGGCCTCGCCCGGGTCGCACTCAAGTTTAAGTTGAACTTTAGACTTTGTGTCAGGCCACGCCGCAAACGGGGTGGAAAATAACACACCCCGGGAGGTCAGGGACCTGCCGGGGTGGGGGTGCGCACTGGTTACCAGGCGTTCATCACGTCGAGGACGCGGGGCTTGGTCTTGTGCAGCTGGTAACCGAACTGGGTCCAGTTGTGGATGCCGGTCAGCGGGTAATCGGCGGTGACGTTGAGGCCGGTGGCACGGGCCTTGACCTCCCACAGACGGGTGGAGACACCGGCCAGCATCTCCAGCGGGGTGGCGGAGAGCTTGAGGTTCATCGGGTAGTTGGCGTCGTCCGGACCCCAGAAGCCGGTGGCGGCGGAGATGTAGACGTCCTTGCCGCGCAGGCCCTCCATGTTGAGGAACGGGTCATTCTCGAAACGGCGCGGGCTGATCATGGTGCCGTACATGGCGTTGAGGTTGAAACCGCCTGCGTCGAGAAGCGCGACACGCATGAGGGTCTGCATACCCGGCATGGTCTGGGTCAGGTAGCCGGACCAGGACAGGGCCTGACGGAACTGACCCGGGTGCTTCGCGGCGATGTTCAGGGCGGCGGTGCCGCCCATGGACAGACCGGCGATGGAGTTGTTGTCCGGCGCGACACCGAAGTGCTGCGCCAGGTAGCCCGGCAGCTCAGAGGTGAGGAAGGTCTCCCACTGGTAGGTGACCGGGTTGTTCAGGTCGTAGGTCGCCGGGTGCTCCCAGTCCGCGTAGAACGAACCGGCACCGCCCACCGGCATGACCAGGGTGATGTTGGAGTCGTTGTACAGCGCCGGGGCGTTGACGTCGACGGTCCAGGCGTTCGCGTGGCTGGTGGCACGCAGGCCGTCCAGCAGGTAGAAACCTGCGTTGCCGCCGCGGGCGGCGGGCTGGACCTGGACGGTGATGTTGGCTCCGGTCGACGGCGACCAGACGTCACAGCGCTGGACCCAGAACTGGACGGGGTCCCACTCGCAGTGACCGGTGGCGTCGGGGCGCAGCCACCCGCGGTTGTCTGCGTGGGCGGTACCCACGCCACCTGCGACCATGACGGTCAGTGCGGTGGCGAAGGCGACCAGCGCCGCAATGATTCTCCTGCTCACGCTGCGGGCTCCGGTGATGACGGACATGGTTCTCCTCGGCTTGGCGTTTCTTCTACGGGACTATCGGCCGTGCCTGCCCGCTCGTTACCTGACCGCGCAGCCCAGACAGCATCCCTGCTGCGAGACACTCTAGAACAAAAGATAAAGAAAAGCTCACCAGTTCGTTATCTTTCCGTGACTATTTCCTGTCTCACCTGGGACGTTCGGGGGAAATATCGTGGTGCCAGGCAACCGGAATTCCAGGGTCGGCGGGCCCGAACTCGTCGATGACCTCCTCCGGGTCGAGGCTGATCTCCAGCGAACGGCCGTCGGTGAGCGCGAAGCGGATGTTCGACAGGAAACGACCCACGCTCATCGGCTCACGGTAGGACGCCAGCAGCTCCGCCACGGCCGGGGTCTGCAGCGCCTCCCGGGCACGCGCGGTCTCCTCCCGGTCGTACCACTCGGGCACGAACTCCGGGACGATCGACGTGTCCGCCGCCTGCCAGGACCACGGCAGCCACTTGTCGTGGCCGACACGGGCGTCGGGGTCACGCGGCTGACGGGCGGCCAGCGGCGTCGTCAGGCCGACGGTGTCCAGCACGCGCATCTCCAGCGGGGCGTTCATGCTGGTCATGCCCAGGTTGATGTGGTAGACCGTCGGCGGCTGGCCGGCCAGGCCGGAGGGATCCCCGGCGGCGAACTCACGCGGGATGCGCGGGGAGGTGATCCACGAGAACTCCTCCTCGTTGAGCAGGATCATCGACATCATGGCGGTGTCCTCCGCCATCGCCCGCTCCATGACCTCCGGGTAGTGGTTCATGGCCTTCGCGGTGAGGAAGTCGTCCGCGTAGCGCGGTGCGTCGTCCTTCTCGCGGAAGGTGGCGTAGGTCCAGAAGTCACGCTCGTCGACGATACCGAGCTCCCGGTAGTCGGTCTCCCAGTCGATCGGGTGACCGGTGATCGTCGTGCTCACCGCCCACCAGCCCACCCCGACGAGGCCGACGGCGGCGAGCAGGTCGATCCGGGGGCGCGTCACCCGCAGGTCCGACAGCGGCACCACGGCGACCGGCAGCAGCAGGGCGAACAGCGGCAGCAGAAGCATGCGCCCGTGCATGAAGTCGCCGCCGACGCGCAGCACGTAGAGCACGTGGATGAACCCGGCCAGCAGCACCAGGGCGATGGCCGCCTCCGGGCAACGCAGACGCGCCAGCCCCACCCGCGGCTCGGGGGCGGCCGGGGTGGAGGGGCACGTCGACAGCCGCCACAGGGTGACGCCGCCCAGGGTGACGGCCAGCGCCAGCGCCAGCCACAGCCAGTACGGGTCGGTGAGGTCGCGGACGTAGTTCCAGCCGTCTGCCCACTCGGCGTCACCGGCGGACTTCGCGACGGCCGTGTGCGGCGTCAGCAGCCCGTAGTAGCCCATGCGGAAGATCTGGTAGCCCGCCGGCACCGGCAGGGCCGCCGCCAGGATGAGCGCCCGCTCCCGCCACGTCGCCGCGGCGAGCAGCAGGAGCAGCCCGGCCAGGCCTCCGTAGAGCGCCAGTTCGGGGCGGACCAGCCAGGACAGACCGGTCCAGAAGGCCAGCGCCCAGGTGGCCCACCCGGTCCCCGTGCGCTGCGCCCAGCTCACCAGCAGCCACCACAGTCCGGCGATCCACAGCAGGCTCAGCCCCCACTCGAGGCCGGAGGTGGCGAAGTCCCGGGCCGGCGGCAGCGCCAGGTAGATGAGCCCGCCGACGGGGAGCAGCAGGAGGGCGGAGCGGCGCCGGTACAGGCGGGTCGTGCCCCACGTCGCGACACCCAGGGCCGCGGTGGTGGACAGCAGCGCCAGCCACATGGCGATGTCCTCGAGGCGGGCGTCCGTGACCAGCGCCCCGAGGTAGATGAGGTACTGCCACAGGGTGGAGGTGTTGGCCTCGACGCGCTCCCCGGCGTTGAACACCGGGCCGTTGCCGGCGAGCAGATTGCGCACGGTGCGCAGGACGATGAGTCCGTCATCACTCATCCAGCGGCGTCGCCAGCCGCCGATGAAGGCGAGGACGGCGACGATCAGGGCACCGGCCACCCCGGTCCACACCGTGAATGAACGGGTGGTGGACGGTGGTGTGCCGGCCTCCCCGTGGCGGCTGCTCCCCGTTCGTGCAGGTTGACCGGACACCCCGGCAGCTGTGGTCATGCGGCAGATGTTAGCAGGGGGACGGGTGTGCCCCGGGGACCGGCGGCGTCGGGAAGCAGACCCCGGAATCGGAGGACCCCCGGAACCTGACGCAGGTTCCGGGGGTCCGTGCAGCGGCTAGATCGCCGGCACGAGGTACACCGCGAAGACGATGCACAGGATCCAGAGCACGGCCAGCAGCTGCAGCACGCGGTCCGACAGGGCCATCTCGTCCGGGGCGCCACCGGCACCGCGGTCGACGTCGGCGGCGTAACGCAGGATCGCGATGGTGAACGGCACCATGGAGATCTGGTACCAGACACCGGCCATGCCCTCGACGGCGTTGGAGAGCTGGAAGCCCCACAGCGCGTAGCTCATGACGACGGCGGTGGCGGCCAGCGTCCACACGAAACGCAGGTACGTGGCGGTGTAGCCCTGCAGGGAACGGCGGATCTTCTTGCCGGTGCGCTCGGCGAGCTGCAGCTCGGCGTAGCGCTTGCCGGAGGCCATGAACAGCGAACCGAAGGCCGCGACCAGCAGGAACCACTGGGACAGCTCGATGCCGGCGGCGACACCACCGGCCATGGCACGGAGCATGAAACCGGAGGAGACCAGCGCGATGTCGATCACCGGCAGGTGCTTCCAGCCGAAGCAGTAACCCAGCTGGAGGGCGATGTACACGGACACGACGGCCGCCAGGCCCCAGCCGGAGGAGGCCAGGAAGGACAGGCCGACGGCGGCGATGATGAGGATGACCGCCATGCCGTACGCCAAGTTGACCGGCAGCATGCCGGAGGCGATCGGGCGGAAACGCTTGGTGGGGTGCTCACGGTCGGCGTCGACGTCGCGGGCGTCGTTGACCAGGTAGATCGAGGACGCCGCGAGGCAGAAGACGACGAAGGCGAGGAGGACGTCGAGAAGCGTGCGTCCGTCGGTGAGTGCCTCGGCGCCGGCGGCCGCGGGGGCGGCGACGACGAGGACGTTCTTCACCCACTGCTTGGGGCGCAGCGCCTTGACCATGGCGTCGGGCAGGTTCTTCGGCGGGCGACGCTTACGGGTGTTGTCGAGGCCCTCGGTGTGCGGCTCCGGGTAGAAGATGCCGGTCCGCTCCTCGACCTGGTGTTCCTCGGTCACTCGCTCTTCCTCTCGATTGCGGTGATCACCTTGGCGGTGGTGGCCCCGAGCACGGCACCCGCGAGGGTGTCGGTCGGGTAATGGACTCCCAGAACCATACGCGACAACATCATCACCGGAACCCCGACGAGCGGCAGCTTCGAGCCGCTGAGGTCCGCCAGACTGACCAGCGCCGCGGTGGTGGAGGTGGCGTGCGAGGACGGGAAGGACAGTCGTGAAGGCGTGCCGACGCCCACCCGGATCCGCCCATCATGCGGACGGGTGCGACGCACGATGCGCTTGATCACCACTGATGCCGCGTGCGAGGTGAAGGCGGAGGCCCCCACCGCCAGCCACTGTCGGCGCCTCCGCTTGTCGACGGCCGCCCCCGCCCCCGACAGCGCGAACCAGCCGAGGGCGTGCTCCCCGAAATGGGACAGCACGGTTGCGGCGGGAATCACACCCGGACGGTCGACGAGTGCGTCCTGCACCCGGATGAGGAGATCCACCTCCCGGCTCATTCGAAGATCCTCCTCCACGACTCACGGCTGACCAGCTCTGGCTGGGCGGCGCGGTAGGTGGTGCGGAGCTCGTCGAAACGCTCCCCGATCTCCTTCTGCAGGGCCCAGGTCTCCTTGAGCAGACGCTCGGCGAGGTCGCGGTCGCGCTTGCGGTAGGCGACGCCGTTGTTGCCGGCGGTGGTGACGGTCGCGCCGTCGAGACGCGAGAGCGAGAACCAGCGGGCCTCGGCCGGGGACAGGTTGGCCTGCGGCGTGGTGTGGTGCTGCGGGTCCTCCTTGCCCAGGGAGTGCTTGAGGCCCTTGAGCAGCCAGCCGACCTTCTTGATCTTGGCCAGGCGGCCGCCGATGTCCTTGGTGGGAACGCCCGGCGCGCCGGAGGCGGCGGGCAGGTCCGCGGCGGAGGGGAGGACCACGGCGTCGGAGTAGCCCGCGCGGATCTTCGCGATGCGCGGCAGGGAGGACTCGAGGATGTCGAAGAGCTGGTCCGGGCCGGCGAGGAAGTCCTTCATCGACTCGATCTGGATCGCCAGGGTCGAGTACTCCATGCACATGAGGTGCTTGAAGGTGGACTTGCGCAGCGACGTGATGATGCCGTCGGCCGGGCCGTCGTGGTTGAGGGCGGCGACGATGAGGCGGTTGCGCAGGTGGAAGTAGGCCTGCCAGTCGATGGCGTCGTCCTTGTCGGCCCACGCCATGTGCCAGATGGCCACGCCGGGCCACGTGACGGTCGGGAAGCCCGCCCTGCCGGCGCGCAGGGAGTACTCGGTGTCGTCCCACTTGATGAACAGCGGCAGCGGCTGCCCGATCTGCTCGCTGACCACGCGGGGGAACATGCACATCCACCAGCCGTTGTAGTCGACGTCGATGCGGCGGTGCAGGTCCTTCGAGTTCTTCGCGTCGGGGTCCTTCTCGTCGCCGTCCTCGCCGGTGAAGCCGAGGGGGTACTTCGCGAAGTCGTGGTCGTAGGTCGAGTGCGGTGCCTCGCCCCACATGAAGTCGCTGCGCTGGACGATCTCGCCCATGGTGCGCAGCTGGGAACGTTCCTGCAGGTTGAGCATCTGGCCGCCGACGATGACCGGGGACTTCGCGTACCGGCCGACCTGCACTGCGCGGAGGATGGACTCCGGCTCGATGGCGATGTCGTCGTCCATGTAGAGGATGAACGGGGATTCCGCGGCACCGGCCGGGCCGTCGCCGAGGGCCTCGTACATGATGCGGGAGTAGCCGCCGGAGCCGCCGAGGTTGCCCTGGCGGAACTCGTGGAAGCGCTCACCGAAGTGGGCGACGGCCTCGTCGTAGCCGGGCTCGTCGGCCGGGTGCAGGTTGCCCTGGTCGGGCATGATGACGGCGTCGATGGCGGCGTCGACCAGCGGGTCCTCGCCGAGGGCCTGCAGTGCGGCGACCGCGTCGTGGGGGCGGTTGAACGTCGGGATGCCGACGGTCACGCGCTTGTCGAAGGGCCCGACCTCCGTGCCGTCCGGCATGATCTGCGGGCCGGGCTCACGGTCGGCGTACCAGCCGGCGTCGGTGAGCGTGGTGGTGGTCTCGGCGGTGACGTCGAACCACAGCCAGCCGCCGTCCTCGAAGTGCGAGAGGGGGATGGTGAATTCCGCCACATCGTCGGTGATGAACTGCCCGGCGACGGCCACACGTGTGCCGTCGATCTTGGAGCGGTACACCTCGATGCTCGCCTGGCCGGCGACGTTCATGCGCAGCAGGACGTGGTCGAGCTGGGACCAGCGTCGCCAGTAGCTGGCGGGGAAGGCGTTGAAGTAGGTCTGGAAGGAGGCCTCGGCACCGGCGGGGACCGTCACGGTGACGCGATCCTCCCAGGTCAGGCGCTCCTTGTTCTGCTCCGCCTCGATGAGGTAGAGCATGCGCACGTCGTGCGGCTCTCCCTTCCGGGGCAGCAGGATGCGCTGCAGCATTTCACGCACGGGGGCGTCGGGGGTGTTCTTAACGTCGTTCACGTCGGGTGAATCCGCCTTTCGACTCATCTCCGGAACAAGGGTAGTGCCCGGAGGGCGGATTCCGCGCCGCACTCACCGGTGGCAGCCCCTATCCTGGGCGGCATGAGATCCTTCCTCACCGCCCTTCTCCTCGGTCTGGCCGTACTCGGAGCCGCGCCGGGGGTGTCGGCCGCCGTCGCGGTACGCGGGGTGGAGGTCCTCGATCTCGCCGACGAGCTTTCCGACGCCGACGAGCAGCTCCTCCTCGACCGCACCCCGTCCATCGACCTCCCGGCGGAGGTCACCGACGTGACCTACATCCTCTTCCCCACCAACGACGACAACCTCAACGACACCGTCCGTTACTTCGGCGAGGACGAGCGCCGTGACCTCATCTCCGAGGCGGGCGACAAGTTCGCGCCCGGCGCGCTCATCGTCGCGGTGGGCCGTGATCCGCAGCGCATGGGTGTGTACTGCGGCGATGACGTCTGCGACGCGGTGGGTATCTACACCCCGGGGCGTCTCGACGGCATCCTCGACCGCATGCGCCAGCCCCTGCGGGACGGCAACCTGGCGGCCGGCATGCTCGAGGGCACGAAGGCCGTGGCGGACCCGACGGTCGTGCGTGAGCCCTCCGGGTCCTCCGATGTCCCGGCCTGGATCGGCTGGCTCGTGGGCGGCCTGGCCGCCGCGGGTGGTCTGGGCGCCGCGGTCTGGGCCTGGGTGCACACCCGCCGCAAGGCGGCGGCCACGGCCCGCGGACAGTTCGACGAGGTGCAGCGTGACTACGGGCGCGTGGCCCAGCAGCTGCAGGCCATCGACGTCCGCGCGCACTCCCTCACCTCTCCCCTGGCCAATGACACCCTCCGCCGCCAGTGGGAGGAGGTCAAGGCCGGTTTCCTCGGTCTCAACACCACCTTCGACCAGCTGGAGGGGCTGACGGCGGGCTCGACGGACGGGGAGTTCCGGGGACGTCGGAAAGCGATCGCCAGGGCGCATGAGCAGGTCACACGCCTGCGCACCGCGGAGGAGAACATCGAGCAGCTCGCGCAGATGGAGCACGGCGACGCCGACGTCCGTCGCCGCGAGCTCACCGAGCTGCACGAGGACATCCTCCGGGCCGTCGCCGACATCGGGGACGGGGACCTGCGGGAGCGCCTCTCACTTCTCGACGCCCGCGTGCTCGCCCTCCGCGAGCGACTCGACGTCCCCGGCTTCATGGACGAGTTCGCCGGCCTGGTGACAGACCACCGCATCCTGGTGGAGGCGGCGCAGAAGAGGCTGTACGAGGAGTCCGGAACCAAGGCGGGCAAGGACGGGGACCGTCGGGCCCCCGCCCTGTGGGACTCCGGGTGGCGCCCCGGCTACGGCTACGGCAACTACGTCCCCTACGCCATGGTCTACTCGTGGCACTCGGCGGACGTGCAGGCGGCGCAGTCCTCCAGCAGCGCCACCACCGGATACTCCTCGGGAGGCTTCTCCGGGGGCGGCGGCTCCTCGAGCTACTAGAGGGTCAGGCGGCGAGTTCCTCGGCCTGCGCCTCGTCGAGGGAACGGACCGGGATGCCCAGGTCGGTGAGCAGGCCGGCGACGCGGGCCTCGAGTTCATCGGCGAAGACACGGATCTCCGCGACGTTCATGCCGTCGGCGGCCGGGACGTCCCACTGGACGAAGGTGCGGCCCGGCAGGTCGTGGGACTCTGCGGCGTCGAGGTAGACGACGATGTCGGCGGCGGCCAGGGTGCGGCGACGCTCGGTCTTGTACTTCGCGCCGTCGGCGGCGAGGCCCCGCTCGTCCATGACCCACTCGATGAGGGCGTCGTCGCGGTTCTCCGGGTGGGTGGCTGCGACGGTGGCGACGATCGCGTCGTCGCTGATACGGCGGGCGATCGCGGCGGCGAGCACGGCACGCGGGGCGTTGGTGCGGCTGGCGAAGAGGATGCGCTTGCGTGGGGTGCCCACGGTTCCGTGGGTCCACAGGTGTTCCTCGATCCGTGAGGCCGCCTCACGGTGGACCAGCACCGGGAGAAAGTCCGGGATGCGTGCGGTGCCGGTGTGCTCGGCGATCACCTCGTCGAGGACGGCGTCGATGACCGTGGCCTCTGCACGGTGGCCGAAACGGGTGTGAAGATCCTTGCGGACGGGACGGAAGTTGATGTTGTTCATGCTTGTCTGACCTCTCTTGTCGTTCATCTAAAGTTAACCCTAGGTGAACAACAGGTAAACATGCAAGTAACCGTCCTGGGCCTTTGCAGAAGAGTATCACAAACGCGCAGCTCAGGGCAGTTTACGGGAAATTAACTTTAGCGCCACCCGGCGCGTGATCAGAGCCACTCCGACGCCGAGCACCCACCCCGCCAGGACATCACTGGCCCAGTGCACGTGCAGCACCAGGCGCGACAGCCCGACCAGCACGGACAGCCCCCAGGAGGCAACCACGGGCACCCGCCACCACCCGCCCCGCGCCCACAGCAGCAGGGTGAGCGCCGTGGCGAACGCCGCCGTACCCGTCGCATGCCCGGACGGCAGGGCCTGGTTGCCCACCTCGATGAGCCACTCCTCCACCGGCGGCCGTTCCCGCCCGATGAGCCGCTTGAGCAGGTGGCTGATCAGGTTCGCGGCCAGCACCGCCCCGGGCAGCAGCAGCGGCCCCCGCCGCCGGGCCCGCACCGCCCACCCCACCCCGAGCAGCAGCGCCAGCAGCCCCACGGCGGTCGGGCCGGTGACGGGGGCGAGGACCACGGCGACGTCGACAAGCGGGGGCGGAGGGGAAAGGAAGAGGCCCCGGACGATCACGTCCGGGGCCCAGGTGCCACTGGTCACGGCAGGGAGGCGTAGTTGGCCTTGCCCAGCTCCACGAGGAGCTCCTTCACGTGGGCCTCGATGTCGTCGGCGATCTCACGGACCTTCTCCACGGACTGACCCGCCGGATCAGCGATCTCCCAGCGCTCGACGCGGTCGCCGGGGACTCCGGGGATCTCGTCGACGCCCATGAGCACCACGACGTTGGCGCGGTGGACCGTGCGGGGCACGATCTCCTTCTGGTAGAGGCGGGCGGTCGGGATGCCGCGCTCCTCGAGCACCTGGATGACCTCGGGCTGGATGCCGCCGCTCGGGTTCAGACCCACGGAACGGACGAAGACACGGTCACCGACGGCCTGCGAGGTGATCGCGGAGGCCAGCTGGGAGCGGCCGGCGTTGCGCTCGCACACGAAGAGGACCTCGGGGCGGGCGGTGCCGGAGCGGCCCTTGGCCTCCGCGCGCTCCTCGAGGATCTCGGAGACCTCACGCTCGACGGTGACGGGGAGGAAGGTCTCGACCTTGGCGTGGGCGCGGGCTTCGGCGATCTTCTCGTCGAGAAGCTCGTCGATGGTGCGGGCGTAGAAGTACTGCCCGTACCGGCGGTGGAGATCCTCGCGGACGATGGCGAAACGGTCGGTGCTCATGATTGCGGGTGCCTTTCCCTCAGAAGCGAAACACTCTTAGTTTTCTATTTGTTAACCTGCTGTTAACTTTACGCCGGGGTCGCCGGACCCACAACCGGAGGAGACTAGTGGCCGCGCTCCTGCTCCAGGGCCACACCCTCCGCGAAGAACGGCACCAGCTTGTTGTCCCACAGGGTCAGCGCCGACGCGATCGCCATGTGCATGTCCAGGTACTGGTACGTGCCCAGACGGCCACCGAAGAGCACCTTGTTGTCACGGGCCTCCTCCGCCGCGAGCCGACGGTAGGCCTTGAGCATCTCGCGGTCCCCGGGCGTGTTGATCGGGTAGTACGGCTCGTCGCCCTCCTCGGCGAAGCGCGAGTACTCCTTCATGATCACCGTCCGGTCCTTCGGGTACACGTCCTCCCGCTCGGGGTGGAAGTGACGGAACTCGTGGATGCGGGTGTACGGGACGTCCGCGTCGTTGTAGTTCATCACCGGCGTGCCCTGGAAGTCACCGGTCTCCAGCACCTCGGTGTGGAAGTCGAGGGTGCGCCAGCCGAGCTCGCCGGCGGAGAACCCGAAGTAGCGGTCGAGCGGGCCGGTGTACACGACCGGCGCGTCCGGAGACTCCGCACGCAGCTCCTCACGGACGTCGAACCAGTCGGTGTCCAGGCGGACGTCGATGAGCTCGTGGTCGGCCATGCGCTCCAGCCACGCGGCGTAGCCGTCGACCGGCAGACCCTCGTAGGTGTCGCTGAAGTAGCGGTTGTTGAAGTTGTAGCGCACCGGCAGGCGGGTGATGTTGGAGGCCGGGAGGTTCTTCGGGTCGGTCTGCCACTGCTTCGCGGTGTAGTCGCGGATGAACGCCTCGTAGAGGGGGCGGCCGATGAGGGAGATCGCCTTCTCCTCGAGGTTGTTCGCGTCAGCCGGGTCGATCTCGCTGGCCTGCTCCCGGATGAGTTCACGCGCCTCGTCCGGAGAGTAGTAGCGGCCGAAGAACTGGTTGATCATGCCCAGGCCCATGGGGAACTGGTACGCGGTGCCGTCGTGCATGGCGAACACGCGGTGCTGGTAGCCGGTGAACGACGTGAACTGGTTGACGTAGTCCCACACCCGCTTGTTGGAGGTGTGGAAGAGGTGGGCGCCGTACTTGTGGATCTCAATGCCCGTCTCCGGCTCAGCCTCGGAGTAGGCGTTTCCGCCGAGGTGGTCACGGCGCTCGACGATGAGCACCTTCTTTCCCAGCTGGCTGGCCGCGCGCTCCGCGACGGTGAGTCCGAAGAGTCCGGAGCCGACAACAAAGAGGTCGTAAGTCATGGCTGCCAGGCTAATCGACGCCCGCCCTTCCCACCCGCTGCAACACCGCCGCAGATTTCCCCGGCGACACGCCCCCGTCAATCCTGCAGATTATTGTCACGGCAGTATCATCAATCACGATTGTGTACTAGTGTCACTGGTGACCCATCGGGGCACACATGTATCTGAAAACCCAGGGAGTTCCCATCGTGCAGCAGCGACGCCGTATCGCCACAACCGGGCTGACCAGCGTCAACCCGACCTTGGCCATCATCCTCACCCTCGCCCTCATCGCCTCCGCCGCCTTCGGCGGCAACCGCATCCTGCAGACGCAGG
>NZ_DUOE01000075.1 GCF_012838985.1 Corynebacterium sp.
GGAAGAAGTAGAGGAACATCGGCGCCAGCACCGCCCACAGCCCCACCACCGCCGGCAGGCCCGCGATGACGGCGTACGCCATGACCTGCGGCACGAGGTACGCGGCCACGGTGACGCCCGCGACGACGTCTCCGCCGAGCCAGGACCGCTCGTAACGTTTCAGCGCGCCCACCCCGGGGAGGAATCGCTCCCACAATGGCCTCTCACTGGTCATAACCATCACGGTACCCGCGTGAACGCGCCCCAGAAGTGCAACCCCGCCGATGTTTGATCCACGTCATGGAACGACCCCCGGCCGACCTGGTGGACTGCAGTCACCGACCGTGAGGAGACCCACCATGAATCCCACCGACATCACCCGCGCCTACGGCACCCGTGCCCTGGAGTACGCCCGTGGGCAGGGGCAGCTCTCTGCCACTCCCGGGTGGCAACGGGAGATGCTCAGCCGGTGGGCCCTGCTTCACGACGGCGCCCTCCTCGACCTCGGCTGCGGCCCCGGCCACCTCACCGCCTTCCTCTCGGACCAGGGGCGACGCATCCGCGGGATCGACCCGGTCCCGGAGTTCCTCGAGATCGCCCGCCACCGCCACCCCGACGTCGAGTTCCTGCCCGGCGACACCGGACGGCTCCCCGCAGGCACGGCCACCGGCATCCTCGCCTGGTACTCCCTCATCCACCTGCCGCCCGGGGACATGCCGGACGTGCTGGCCCGCCTCCACCAGCACCTGCGCCCCGGCGGCGGGCTCCTGCTGAGCATGTTCACGTCCCCGCACCTGCGCGAATTCGCACATCCGGTGGGACGCGCCTGGGCGTGGCCGGCGGAGGAGCTCGGCGCGCTGCTGGAGAACGCGGGGTTCCTCGTCGAGGACACGCTCATCGACGGCTCCCCGCAGTTCGGCCACATGTTCCTCACTGCCCGGCGCCCCGGCTAAGCTGCCGGTCATGTCTCTCCTGGATGGGCGGTTGACCGCGACCCACGCCGCGTTCGTGGACAGCCGTCCGCCCGGCGCGGACGAGGACGTCCACATGATCCCGGCGATCGTCGATGACGTCATCTCGCGCTGCACCCACCCCGGCGACGTGGTGTTCGACCCTTTCGCCGGTTTCGGCACCACCCTGGAACGCGCGATCCGGCTGGGGCGTCGGGCCGCGGGCATCGAACTGCTCCCGGAACGCGTCGAGCACATCCGCCGGCACACGCCCTCGGCCCTGGTCGTGCGGGGCGACACGCGCGAACTGCTCCCGGATCTCGACGTGACCGTCGACCTCATCCTCAGCTCCCCGCCCTACATGACCGCCACCCACCACGACGCCGATCCCCTCACCGCCTACACGGAGGACGGCGGTGACTATGCCCGCTACCTGGGGGAACTGGGGATCGTCGCCAAGGAATGTGCCCGCCTGCTCGCCCCCGGCGGCCACCTGGTGTGGAACGTCGGTGACATCCTCCACGAGGGCGACCACACCCCGCTCATCGACGACTGCGCCCGGGTGCTCGACGAGCACCTCGAGCGCATGGGCGTCGTGGAGATCGAGTGGGACGAGCTGCCGCACGACCTCACCCGCGACGCACTGCTGGTGTTCCGGCGGGCCGCACGGAACCGGTGACGCCCCTGCTGACGGCTACGGTGGGGCATGAGAACTCATCCGCTGAGAGCTGCAGGTGAGTGGCGGAGGACTTCCGAGGGAGGCTGTTCGACATGACCGACTTCGCCTACGACGGCGACCGACACGCACTCATCCGTGCCTGGGACACCGGCGCGGGACGGGTGGCCGGCACCCTGGTCCACCTTTCTGCGGAGACCTCACCGGAGACCGCACTCCAGATCTGCGCCACGCTCAGCAGGCTGTCGGAGCTGCTCTGGCGCAGCTACACCCACCCCGCCTCCCTCTCTGAGAGCTTCGCATCGAACAGCGAAGGGTGGCGACGGGAAACGGAACGCAATGCCTTCCCGGAAGTTACGGATGCCCTGCGGAATCCGCATCTCCCACAGGACGGTTATCTCATTCAGTCCTACATTCCCGCAGTGGAGACCGCCCACCACCTCGGCCGTCTCCTGCACCATCTCGGCGATGCCGAACTCCACGAGCACATCGCCGGGGAAGTGGATGAGGAGATCGCCGCCGTGGACCGGGCTGAGCGTGGTGAGCTCACCGGGCGTGCCCGCCAGGCGATCGGGCTGACACGACCTGACGCGTCACCCCTGCAGATGGTCGCCGCCCACGAGATGTTCATTGAGCAGCCGCTCGGCTCGCCGGAGCTCTTTGAGGCGGTCGATGCGACAGCAGCCTCCGTCGTCGCCGCACACTGGCTGTATGCGGCGGCAACCGTCGTCGCCCGGACGACGGACTGCGAACTGACCTCCGTGGTCATGGAGGCGGACAACATCGAGGCACTCCCTGTGGAGGTGGCGACAGAGGTTCTCATCAGGATCGAGGATTCGGAATCACCGCAGGACGTCGTGGTCACTCTGGTCAGGGACGCCATGATGGTCGCTGAAGCCCGCATCCCGGATCCGGACCAGCTGATCAACGACATTCTTCACGCGCAGGAACTGTCCCGGAAGCTGGGCCCCGGAGATCCTGACCTGCTTGATGATCTGATGCCACGTCTTTCTCCCCTGGACCCCCTCCGCCCGGCACACGACCTCCTGGAGGATCTCCTCCACGGAATTCGCGGATGCCTGCTGCTGTACCGGGACACCCGGTACGACACCGAAGATGCGGAGGAGTTCCACGAGGATGACTCCGGCAGAAACGACGAACTCATCTCCGAGTTCCTCGAGGAGCTGACTGCTGAGGCGGTCACCCAGGTGAGCAGGATCCTGTGATTCCCTTCTCGTGACCGGTAGTCCCCCACCCCTCCTAACGTGGTGCCCACCTACTCACAAGGAGAAGACATGGGACTTTTCAACCAGTTCAAGAAGGCACTCACACCCGACAACATCCGGCGGGGATTCACCGGCGCCGCGCAGAGCGCCCAGGACTTCGCCGCGAATCCGGCGAACTTCCTCCAGGACCATGACACCCTGCAGTCCTACGGCCGGGAGCTCCAGCGCCTGCAGCAGGTGGGCATCCGCGGCACCGGTGTCCTCCGGTCGGTCTCCCCCACCGGCGAGTCCGCGGGCGGCGTCGACTGGGCGGACGTCGAGATCGAGATGACCCTGCCCGACCGCGAGCCCTACCTCGCGACCTCCCGCATCATGATGCCCCGCAACACCGCCGACATGTACGCCCCCGGCAGCCGGCACAACGTCGCCGTCGATCCGGCCGACCCGAACAACTTCGCCTTCGCGGAGTGAGACCGGGCTCAGCCCGATAGCCACATCCCGCCCATAGGGTTAGGTTCACTGGAGCAGGAAGCACCGACACCACTTAAGTCAAGGAGTAGTCATGGGAGTTTTCGACCGGTTCAAGCAGGTCCTCACCCGGACAACAACATCCGACAGGGCCTCGGACGAGAATCACTGCTCATTCAGGGTGGGTATCCGCGGCACCGGCGTCATCAAGTCGATCTCCCCCACCGGCGAGTCCGCAGGTGACAACGACTGGGTGGACATGGAGATCGAAGATGACCCTGCCCAGCCGCGAGCCCTACCTCACCACCAGTCGGATCATGATGCCGCGCGCCATCGCCGAAAAATATGTCCCCGGCAGCCAGCACATCTTCACCGTTGACCCGGCTGACCACAACAACTTCTGGTTGGCGGAGTAAGGCCAGGCTCGGCCACCCCCGGAGGGGTGCAGCCTCACAGGTTCAGGCTGCACCAACCCGACTCTCCCAATACGGTGACGGCCATGGGAGCTGGGGACGTTGGACCTTTCGACCATGACGGTGCACTGGATCTTCTCGCCGAGATCAGGATGGGCGATTTCTCTTTCGAGTGGGTGAGCACGGCCGTAGAAGATGAGAACTACCTCGAGGTCGACGGCGGGCAGATGGCCGTGGCACTCGCCGCTCTGGTCCGGATCATCAACCGGGACCCGGGGGCACCGGACAGCCCACTGGACGAAGCGGACCTCGCAGCATTCGCGGCGCAACTGACCCCCGAAAGGATCACCTGGATCCGACAGCTTCAGCAACGCGCACTGTCCGATGGTGAGCACTCCGAACTGTATGAGTTGTGGGAGGAAACCGATTCCCTGAACTCCTGGCTGGAGGCCTCCTCCGGATCTGCCGCAACGTAAACCTCGCCGCCGTTGTCGGCGAGGGAGCGGCGTCGATAAGCAGCAGGAGAACCCAGACTGGAACCTTAAAACCTGGCTGACCTCTCCACCGTGTAGCGGCGCTCAATCCCCACAGTCACCCGACCCCAGTCACTCGCGGCCACCCGTCGCTGATGCGCACCGTAGGCCGCCCCGTCGACGAAGCGTTCCTCCACCGTCCACACCGGCTCACCGATCACGGGCCAGACATCGCACTGCAGGCAGCCCGGTTCGGCCCGGGTCTCCTCGATGTACCGGGGCAGGAGCCGGTCCACGATCTCCGCCCGCTCCGCCGTGGAACAGACCATCTCCCCGGCGAGCCGCACCTCGCGGCTGTCGAATCCGTCCCCGGCGAGGATCATCAGTTCGCGTGCCTTCGGACGCCACAGCGCGGCCCGTGCACCCGTCAATTCCGCGAGATCCGGTGGCGTGAGTTCCTCCAACGCCCGTATGTAGTCGGGCACGATCTGCCGGGGCAGCCGCAACCCCATCGTCAGGTGCGGGATCCAGCGCGGACCCCGCCCCACGGGGTTGAGGGCGCTGATGCGGCGGGCGGCGACCTCCAGCTCATCGGAGGTCTCCAGGAGCCAGGCCACCGTCTGCTTCCGTTTCGTACCGAACACCACGGTGCCCATCCGTTGGAAGCCGGCGGGCACCAGGGGCGGCAGCAGATCAGCGGCCAGATCCACCACATCCGCCGGCATGCGCGGCGCGAAGGTGACGGTGATGTGCGGGGTCTGCTGCTGGGCCGGGAACCCACGCGCCTCCAGCGCCGCGTAGATCTCGCGGACCTGTGCCTCCTCACCGGCGGGCAGGTGGAGAAGAATGTTCTCGGGCGATGCCACGGGCAGTTCTCCTTCCTGCATGGTCAGCACAATCACGGACCCTAGCCTAGGGTGAGGTCCGAACCAGCCACGTGAGTGACAGGAGCAGGAGCATGGACGTCCGTCTCCGGAGCGAACATCGCGGCCAGGTGGCCCGGATCACCCTTCCGGCGGGCCAGGAGGTGACGGTCGAAGCGGACCACTTCATGGCGGCCAGCCACCACATCAGCCCGGAACCACAGAAGAAGCGGTTCGGGGGCTTCTTCGACTCCAGTTCCGGAGATCGACTGCGGATGCGTGCACAGACCCAACAGGGCTGGGTGGACGTGTCCGGGACGTTCCCCGGTGAGGTCGTGACACTGCAGGTCCGACCCGACAATGGCTACCTCGTCCCCTACCGTCTGTGGCTGGCGTACGACGGCGAGATCACGGTGCAGAGGATCGAGGCAGGAGAGTCTGACCTGGGCTTCGCCCACGACCGGGTCTCCGGCCACGGGACACTGCTGCTCGCCTCCTACGGCACCACAGAGACACTCACCCTGTCCGCCGGGGAGAAGATCCTGGTCAGAACCGGTAACGCCCTGGCCATCAACTCGTCGTTGCAGTACCGCCTCCGCGCCGACATCCGGGCCTTCGAGTTCACGGGCCCCGGTCGGGTCCTGGTGCAGAGCAGGAACATCGACGAGCTGCGCCGGGCGATGCTGTGAGAGCCCCCGGGCGGCCTTAAGCCTTGAGCACGTAACGCAGGATCTCGACGACCTGGTCGGTGGTCCGGCACCAGGCCTGCGCGGCGGCGTCGACCTCCTTGAGGGGGTGGACGATGTCGGCGTCGTGAAGCGTGACGTACGGCTTGCCCAGCGCGGCGCAGTAGCCGGCGTCGAAGGCGGCGTTCCACTGCTTGTACTCGCTGCCGAAACGCACGACGACCATGTCGGCGGCCTCGATGAGGGTACGGGTGCGGATGGAGTTGACCTTGGAGGACTGGTGGTCACGCCAGAACTGGCTGTCCGTCTCGCCGAGGTGGTCACCGGCGGCGTCGCTGGCGGGGTGGTCGGTCACCGGGGCGGTGAAGACGACGTCCAGGCCGGCGGCCTCGGCGCCGCGCTGGATCTCCTCACGCCAGTCGGTGTGGATCTCGCCGGACAGGTACACGTTGAAAGTCATGGTTAATCTCTCCTTATATCAGGGGGCACAGTGGCGGCCCTCCCCTTATCGACGCACCATACCCCAGCAGAAAACCAGTTTCAGACGGAGAATCCGCACCGGGGCACACCTGCCCTACAACTCCGGGTCCACCAGCCACTCACGGGCGATCCGCGCCGTCGCCCTCAACTCCGGGTGCTCCCGCACGATCTCCCGCTGCCGTTCCGGCGACAGTCCGAGCTCGTGCAGCACGTTGAGGATCACCACCGCGGTGGTCACCTCGACGACGGCGAACAGCTCATCCACGGACTGGTCCGCTGTCCTGCCCTCGTGCGCCAGGTCGTTGCGGGCCCGGGTCGTCTGCGTCGCCCAGTGGGCGATGTCCGGCACAATCCACGCGATCGCCTCCCGGTCGGGGCGCTCCGCGAGGGCGAGGAGACGGTCCCGGAGCGTCGGGTCGTTGTGGATGGCCCCCTTGAACCTGTCGCGGTGCTCCTCCGGGACCTGCGCGAGCATCGCTTCCCGCAGGGCCGTGAACTCCGTCGGTGGAAAAGGCCGCTCATCCATCTGCAGGCCCCGGTGCAGCACCTCGGCAGCACCCACGGCCGTGAGGAGGTTGCTCTCGATGAAGCGGGCCGGAGCGTAGCGCAGCCCGAGAATCATGTTGGTCGCGGCCTGCAGACGCCCGTGCGCCTCGCACCAGCGGGGCATGACCTCATCAAAGGGCAGCGAGTCACAGCTGAAGAACACACAGTGGCGGTCCACGGCCGATGCATCATGCCGCCCGTGGGCGGCGGGCGTGTAGAGAACGTCCGCGGTACGGCCGGGTGATCCGGCCACCTCGAGGCGCAGCCAGAGCATGCCCGCCGCGCGGTGTGTCGCCAAGGAGATCAGGTCCTGCACCAGCCGTGCCTCCCGGAGGGCGGCGCTCAACGTGAACGGTGCGCCCGGGATGACCCGGACGGAGACCGTGTCCCTGATCCCTCCCACGGTCGCACCCTTACGCTGATCGAAGAACGGTCGTGTGTGCGCGTGCTCGAGGCGGTACCAGGTGGTGCCGACAAGCACCGACTGTGTCCTGACGGGCTGCACCGAGATGCGGCCGTCGGCGCCGGGGATGTCCCCGAACACCGACGACGCCGCCCAGAGCCCCAGGTCCTCGACCGAGATCTCGGCCGAGGAGAACGCGGCGTCGTCCTCGCCGCTGATGTGTTCACCGATGACCGCGGCCGTCGCCGTGACGGTCTGCTTGCCGGCGATCTTCACCCGCTCCGACCGGCTCCGCCTCCCACCGCCGGAGACACAGCCGAGGAGGGTGACCTCCCGTTTCTCCACCACCCCGTGGATGACGTCCCCCGTCCAGGTGCCCTCGTGGTACGCCGTGACACCCGGCGCGGGATTCGGCGCGATGCGGCCCGCGAACGCACCGATCAACGCCAGGAAGATGCCGCCCTCCGCGTCATACCGGAGGACGCCCGGAACCTGATCGTCAGGATCATCCGGGAGCCACCACAGGCCGGCCCACTCGCCGATCTCATCGAGGTTCAGAGGATCATCAACCATTGCACTCTCCGTCGGGTCATCCAGCGACCCCGTATCCCACGAGGATACGCGGAACTGCCTCCTGTGCCGGGGAGTCTGCGTCAGTCCCCTCAGGCGGTTCCGGCCACACGCATGTGGAGAAGCGGATAAGGAAGTCCCTCACCATCGACGGGGCTGCGCCCCACCACCACGAAACCGGCCCGTCCGTAGAATTCCATGGCCTGAGTGTTCTGCTCGTTGACGTCCACCGTGGTCACCGACTCCACGCGACGCACGTGGTCCAGCAGCGCTTTCCCGATGCCCCTGCCGCGGTGGGCCGCCTCGACGAAGAGCATTTCCAGGTTGCCCCCGACAGTTCCCGCGAACCCCACCGGCACACCCTCACGGTCAGCGACCGTGAGGACCACGTGGGGGAAATACTCCGCGGCCAGACGACCTTCTATCGACGCCCGGTGTTCCTCCGCCAGGAAGTCATGCGTGGCCTCCACAGCGCTACGCCACACCTGCACGAGCCGGGGGTACTCCTCCGGCCCTCGGAGCTGCCGGATCGCGATCTCATCCATGGACTGCGCCCTACCCGCCCTGACCTGGTCTTTCACTCGCCCAATGACACGTTGAATGTGAAGTCCACCACGTCGTCAGACTTCGTATTATGCCTATGAATATGAAAATGGATATGAAAACTATCAACGGGCAGTCAATCAGCGAAGAGCCAATTGATGCATGGGTGGCGGATGACGAAAACGGCTACGACGTAGAGTCACTTCGTCGTCAAGGGGGAAAACCTCGCGACGAGCGTCACGATCAGGACGCCGCAGTACCGAGGAGACTCGCGCCGTGGCCTGAAAAGCCATGCTCCGGCACGTCCGTACCTGCGTAGACTCGGATTCTCATTCATCAGGACGAAGGAGTCTTGACATGTCGATGGCGACGGAACTGCGGGACATCGCGGCTAAGCATTCGCTGACGTGGCCGTCGGCACGCACCGGTACTCGCGATTGGTGCTGGCCCTGCTGCAGTTGGGGCACACGTCGCACAGCATCGGCCGGGCGCGGCGCGATGCCCTCGACCATCCCTAGCCGCGCGGGTCCGCCCCGGATTCAGACGAGCGTCACTCGTCGAAGATCAGCTCGATCGGCTCCGGTTCCGGCTGTTCGTGGTCCCAGACGTAAAAGCGGTCGTCGCCGGGCAGGAGAATGATCGCGTTGCCCGCCTGATCATCGGCGACGGCGACGGCGTCCCGCGGGAATCCGTGGGCCTCGGAGCGCCACGTTTCGGTTTCCTTCACCACGTGATTCGCCGAGCGGGCGAGACGGCGGCGGTCGGAATCGTCATACACCGGGTAGAGGAACCAGTATCCCTCGTCGGCGTCGTTGATTTCGCCGCCGTTCTCCGACATCAGGCGCTGCCGCAAAGCGTCCGGGAAGGTGCGCCCCAATGCTTCCTCAGCAGCGCGGATTCGTGATTCATCGACGGGAAAGGCCATACGGGAAATTTACTCGACGCCCCAGCCCTCGGCAACAGGAATCAATGCTCCGCCCCAGCCCCAAACCCCCTGGCCCCGACCCCGATCGTCCGGCTTCTCAACGTCGCCCTTCTGACCCCGATGCCGATCCGATGGTCCCCACGGCGGACG
This sequence comes from Corynebacterium sp., assembly GCF_012838985.1. Lineage (GTDB taxonomy): Bacteria > Actinomycetota > Actinomycetes > Mycobacteriales > Mycobacteriaceae > Corynebacterium. The sequence continues at coordinate 9,352 of NZ_DUOE01000075.1, forward strand.
ACACCATTCGGACGCAACAGCCCGCCGGTCCACGGCGCCATCCCTCCAGATGCGCCAGTTCCAGGCAGATGCGCCCGTTGCAACTGGCGTATCTACACTTAGCTGGCGTATCTACGAGAGGTGGGCAGTGGACACCGGGCTACACGTTGAACTTGAAGTCCACCACGTCGCCGTCGACCATGACGTACTCCTTGCCCTCCTGGCGGACCTTGCCCTGGGCGCGGGCCTCGGCCATGGAACCGGCGGCGTCGAGGTCCTCGAAGGACACGATCTCGGCCTTGATGAAGCCACGCTCGAAGTCGGAGTGGATGACTCCGGCGGCCTGCGGGGCGGTGTCACCCTGGCGGATGGTCCACGCGCGGGACTCCTTCGGGCCGGCGGTGAGGTAGGTCTGCAGGCCGAGGGTGGCGAAACCGGCCTTGGCCAGGGAATGCAGGCCCGGCTCGTCCTGGCCGACGGACTCGAGGAGCTCAGCCGCCTCCTCCTCGTCGAGCTCGAGCAGTTCGGTCTCGGTCTGGGCGTCGAGGAAGACGCAGTCAGCCGGGGCGACCAGTGCGGCGAGTTCCGCCTTGCGGGCGTCGTCGGTGAGCACCTCCTCGTCGGAGTTGAAGACATAGAGGAAGGGCTTGGCGGTCATGAGGTGGAGCTCGCGGATGAGCTCCAGGTCGATCTCGCCGGCCTTGGCTGCGGAGAACAGGGTGCGGTCGTCGGAGAGGATCTCCAGGGCCTTCTGGGTCTCGGCGACGGTGTCGGCCAGGGACTTGTCCTTGCGGGCCTCCTTCTCCAGACGTGGGAGGGCCTTCTCCACGGTCTGCAGGTCGGCGAGGATCAGCTCGGTGTTGATCACCGCGATGTCGTCGGCCGGGTCGACCTCACCGTCGACGTGGATGACGTTCTCGTCGGAGAACGCGCGGACGACCTGACAGATGGCGTCGGCCTCACGGATGTTCGCCAGGAAGGCGTTGCCCATGCCCTCGCCCTCGGAGGCACCCTTGACGATGCCGGCGATGTCGACGAAGGACACCGTCGCCGGGAGGATCCGCTCGGAGCCGAAGATCTCGGCGAGGCGGGTCAGGCGCTCGTCGGGAAGCTCGACGAGGCCGATGTTGGGCTCAATCGTCGCGAAGGGGTAGTTCGCGGCGAGAACATCGTTTCGGGTCAGGGCATTGAAGAGGGTGGACTTGCCGACGTTGGGCAGACCGACGATTCCAAGAGTAAGGCTCACGGGCGTAGATCCTAGCAGCCAGCGGTTTTGCCTCTCCGGTCAGCGCCCGTACCTGTGTTGCGGGATGATACGGACGGCATTATATGATCAGGCCACTTCAACGATAAATACGTCGCACCCTGGACGTTTTCCTCTCCCTAACCATCGGGAGCCAACTACACATCCTCCACCTCAGACAGGTATACACATGTCTTCGACCACCCCGCAGCCCGCGCCGTCGGGCCAGGAGCAGGGCGAGCGGCGCGAGATCTTCTCGTCCCGTTGGGCGTTCCTGCTGGCCGCCATCGGCTCCGCCGTCGGCCTGGGCAACATCTGGCGCTTCCCCTACGTCGCTTACGACAACGGCGGCGGCGCCTTCCTCATCCCCTACCTCGTGGCACTGCTGTCCGCTGGTATCCCGCTGCTCTTCCTCGACTACGCCCTGGGCCACCGCTACCGTGGTTCCGCCCCGCTGGTGTTCCGTCGCATCAAGTCCTGGGCTGAGCCGGTCGGCTGGGTCCAGGTCGGTGTGTCCTTTTTCATCACTATCTACTACGCCGCGATCATCGGCTGGGCCGCGCTCTACGCGGTCAAGTCCTTCAACAAGGCGTGGGGCACCGACCCGAACAGCTACTTCTTCGGCGATTTCCTCCAGTTCGACGAGACCGCCACCTTCTCCACCGACTTCGTCCCGCAGATCGCCCTGGCCCTGGCCGGCGTGTGGATCGCCGCGATCATCGTGCTGGCGATCGGCGTGGACAAGGGCATCGGCAAGGTCGCCAAGATCTTCATCCCCCTGCTGGCGGTCCTCTTCCTCATCGTCGTCGTCCAGGCGCTCATGCTGCCGGGTGCCGCCACGGGTCTCGACGCCCTGTTCACCCCGGACTGGAACGCCCTGACCAACGGCACCGTGTGGATCGCCGCCTACGGCCAGATCTTCTTCTCCCTGTCCGTGAGCTTCGGCATCATGCTCACCTACTCCTCCTACCTGCGTCCGCGCACCAACCTGACGGGCACCGGCCTGACCACCGCCTTCGCGAACTCCTCCTTCGAGGTCCTCGCCGGCGTCGGTGTCTTCGCCGCCCTGGGCTTCATGGCCGTGCAGCAGTCGGTCGCCGTCGACGAGGTCGCGACCTCGGGCATCGGACTGGCCTTCGTGGCCTTCCCGGCGATCATCAACGAGATGGCCTTCGGCCCGATCTTCGGCGTCCTGTTCTTCGGCTCCCTCACCATCGCCGGCTTCACCTCGCTGTTCTCCCTGCTCGAGGTCGTCGTCTCCGCGGTCAAGGACAAGCTGAACCTGCCGCGCAAGACCGTCGCCATCGGCATCGGCACCTTCATGGCGCTGATCTCCCTGGCGCTGTTCTCCACGACGTCCGGCCTCATGGCCCTGGACATCATGGACAAGTTCACCAACAACATCGGCATCGTCGCCATCGCCCTGATCGCGGTCATCATCCTCGACTGGGTCCTGCGCCGGATCGACGAGTTCTCGCTCCACATCAACGCCGTGTCCTCCTTCAAGGTGGGCACGCTGTGGCGCATCTTCGTGGTCAACGTCACCACCCTGGTGCTGGGATTCACCCTGGCGCAGGAGCTCATCTCCCTGATCCAGGAGCCCTACGGCGGCTACACGACGACGCAGATCGCCATCTACGGCTGGGCCGTCCTGGCGCTCATCGGTATCAACGCCCTCGTCTTCTCCCTGGTGCCGTGGCGCGGCAACCTGCCGCTCAACGGTCCGCCGGGCTCCGACTTCGGTGTTGACCCGGAGGTCCACCGCGAGCTCCACGCGCCGCGCAAGTACAACGGTGACCACCGGGTGGGCGTCGACAAGCACACCACCGAGGAAGGAACGATCCGATGAGCGGTCTCGCAATCATGATGATGGTCCTGTTCATGGTCGTCATCTGGGGTGGCTTCATCGCCAGCGCACTGCACCTGCGGGCGAACCCCGA
>NZ_DUOE01000076.1 GCF_012838985.1 Corynebacterium sp.
GCTGGTCGATCGCCGACCACATGCGCACCAGTCTCGTCGAAGACGCCCTGGAAAACGCGGCCCGGGCGCGGGGCTCGTTGGCCGGGGCCGTATTCCACTCCGACCACGGACGGCAATACACCTCCTCAGCCTTCCAGACCACCTGTCGGCGGCTGGGAGTCCGCCAGTCGATGGGCCGGATCGGCTCGAGTGCGGATAATGCGATGGCCGAGTCGTTCAACGCCTCCCTCAAGCGAGAAACTCTCCAAGGTGCTCGTGGGTGGGACTCTGCCGAGGTGTGCCGTCGCGAGGTCTTCCGGTGGGTCACCCGCTACAACACTCGCCGGCGCCACTCAGCCCTGGACTACCGCTCGCCCCTTGCCTTCGAGACCGCGACGACGGCTGCTACCGTAGGCCTCGTTGCCTAACTGACACCAACGCCGTGTCCACTACTCGGGGGACACCCCCTGGTGAGGGTGCCGGCGTCGGCGGCACCGGTGATCGTCAATCCGATCTCGGCGGTCCGGCAGATGGTATCGGCCACGAGGTTGCCACTAGGCTGCACAGTAGGGTCCTGGTTCGGTCAGATGATGGTGTGGTAACTCTCATCTTGTACCGGCCAGGACCCCTATATGTTGTGCCACCCCGAGCCCCACCCCGTGGTCAGCTACGCACTCCAAATCGTGAAGAGCCCCTTTAGATTACAGATAGTGGAACCCCCTATTATTCGCGCAGGTGGGGGACTTTTTGTGGTCGCGCTCACGAAAAAGGTGCCCCGTAACCACGGCCCGCACATTTCTCAGCACAGGCCCACGTACAGCACAGGGCAACCTTGCCTTTTGTGGGAGAAACCTTCAGTATTAAAGGAACACAATACGGTCAGCCAGCAGCGCGTAACCGACGAACGCGACGGCGTCGATGAGGAAGTGCGCGATGATGAGCGGCCACACCCGGCCGGTGCGCCAGAAGAACCAGCCGTAGAGCACGCCCATGAGGATGTTGCCGAACCCCGCCGAGATCCCCTGGTACAGGTGGTAGCTGCCGCGGAGCACACTGGAGAAGGCCAGCGCGGCGGGCAGCCCCCACCCGAGCTGCCGCAGGCGGGTGAGCAGGTACATCACCACGACGATCTCCTCGCCCCAGGCGTTGGCGAAGGACCAGACAAGCAGCACGGGGACCTCACTCCACGGGTGCGTCAGCGTGGTGGGGACGACCTCCCGGGTCAGCCCCAGGTGCAGGGCGCCCAGGTAGAAGGCCAGCCCGGGGACGCCGATGACCGCCGCCAGGCCCGCCCCCCAGCCGAGGTCTGACCAGCGGGGTTCCGGTAATCGGATCTGCCCGGCCAGGAGGTACAGCGCGAGCGCCCCGTAGGCCAGGAGCGTGGTCGCGGAGGCGAGTTGCAGTCCGAGGTCGATCCACGGGGCGTTCGACAGCGTCTGGTGGAGGATGACCTGCTGCTCGGAGAGCGGGCGGGTGTCGAGCAGCGCGTCGGTCAGGCGCAGCACACCCCGGATCCCGGAGACGCCGAAGCTCACCGCTAGGACGATGAGGATCTCGGTCCACAGGCGCCGGCGGGTCACTCGTGGAGCTCCTGCGCGAGAGCCACCAGCTCCGCGTCGGACAGGCGGACCGCCCCGAGGTGCACGCCCACGGGTGGTCTGCCCGGCACCGGCCACGGCACGGACACCGCTGCACGCCCCGTCATGTTGAACAGCGATCCCCACGGTGACCAGCGGGTCTGCGCGAGGAAGTTCTCCTCGTGGTCCATCGCCGCGAAGTGCCCGATCGGCGGAGGATCATCCGTGGTCATCGGGGTGAGAAGAGCATCGACGTCCCAGTACTCGGCAAGGTGCCGCGGCAGGGCGTCCGCGTGCCGGTTGGCCTGGTCCAGGCGGGTGCGCGTGACCGCCCGGCCGTGGGCACGCAGCCAACCGACGAGTCCCTCCGCCGAACCCGGCAGCCCCGCCAGCTTCGAGGTGAAGATCGTGCGGAAGGCCTCGAAGGTGACCTCCGCGTCCGGGTACGGGTGGACCTCCACGACCTCATGCCCCGCCGCCACCAACCGCGCCGCCGCCTCGGCGACGGCCCGCAGATGCACCTCCCCGACGTTCGCGCCGGTGAACAGCGGCTGGGTGAGCACGCCGACTCGGCGTCGCCCCGGGGAGGGGGTGAGGGAGAGGAGGAAGGTGGCGTCGATAAGTGAGCGTGTGATGAAACCCTGCGCCGCCAACCGTGGCGCCGAGGGCTTGACCCCCACGACGCCGCAGGCGGCGGCCGGAACGCGGATCGACCCGCCACCGTCGGAGGCGTGCGCGGCGGGCAGCACACCACGGGCCACCAGCGCCGCCGCCCCACCCGAGGAACCCGCCGGCGTGCGCCCCGGCCAGAGGGGGTTGTCAGGCGCGGTGAACCCCGGCGGCTCCGTGTAGATCATCAACCCCAGCTCCGCGGTGTGCGACTTGCCCGGGATGAGCGCCCCCTGCGCCAGCAACGCCGCCGGCAGGGTGTCCGTGGTGTCGGCCGGGCGGGTGCGGTGCGCGGACCCGAAGGTCGTCGGCATGCCCGCCACCTGCGAGAGGTCCTTGACCGGCAGCAGCAGCCCGTGGAGACGCCCCCGCTCGGCGGTACGCAGCCGGTCGAGCCGCTGCGCCGCGTCATGCGCCTGCTCCAGGGCGAGATGGGAGAAGCCGTGTTCAGCGGGGCGCAGGGCACGCAGGCGGTCGGCGAGCTTCTCGACGGACTCCGCCGCCGAACGCTCCCCGGACCGCAGCTGGACGGCGAGCGCAGGCAGGGACAGGGTCATGCAGACCAGAATACGACTGGATAGGCTGTCATCCATGACCGCACCCACCACTGTCGCGTATCTCGGCCCCGCCGGCACCTTCACGGAGGCCGCCCTCATCCGTTTCCAGGACCAGGGTGCCTTCGGGGACAGCGAGGTCGAACAGCTCCCCGTCAACTCCCCGCGCGAGGCCCTCGACGCGGTGCGCGGGGGACGCGCCCAGTTCGCGTGCGTGGCCATCGAGAACTCCGTCGACGGCGCCGTGACCTCCACCTTCGACGCCCTCGTCGAGGCGGGCGGCGTGCAGATCTACCACGAGCTGGAGATCGAGATCGCCTTCTCCATCATGCTGCGCCCCGGTACGGAACTGTCCGACGTCAGGACCTTCACGACGCACCCCGTCGCCCACCAGCAGGTCCGTCAGTGGCTGGCACAGCACCTCCCCGACGCCCAGTTCGTCC
>NZ_DUOE01000077.1 GCF_012838985.1 Corynebacterium sp.
TAAAGTAGGCAACGAGGGTTTCCTTGCAAGCGTTGATGATTAGACACCAACACCGTGCGCTGGGAAACCCTCGCTTGTGTTTAAGACACGCCGGTGTCACTCACCGGACTTTCGCAACACGACCTAGAGCGGGATCGGCCCGTCCCTGACGATCTCCCGCATCACCAGCGTCGACGTGATCCGCGCGACCCCCGGCAGCTCGCTGAGGTGTTCATCGCGGATCCGCTGGTAGTCGGCCAGGTCGCGGGCGATGACACGCACGAGGAAGTCCGGGTCGCCGAAGAGCCGTTCCGCAGAGAGCACCTGGGGGAGTGCGGCCAGCCCGTCCTCCAGGGCGGCGACGGTGGCGCGGTCCTCACGCTCCAGCGTGATGAACGCGATGACCTGGGTGCCGTAGCCCACCGCGGCCGGGTCGAGGCGGGTGCGGAAGCCGGTGATCACGCCGTCGTTCTCCAGCGCCCGCAGTCTGCGCAGGCAGGTGCTTGACGACGCCCCCGTATGATGCGCCAGCTCCGCGGCCGTGATCCGCGCATTGTTCTGGATCAGTGACAGAATCGTGCGGTCAATGTCGTCCATGTGCGGGATTCTGTCACACGGGCTGTCCCGGGGCTCCACGATGAATGAAAAGAGCGGGAGTGTCGCGGGCGTCGGGAAGCAGGCAGCATGCCGGACATGGACATCACGGACCTCCTGAGCTTCCTCGCGGTCAGCCTCCTGCTGATTCTCACCCCGGGCCCCGACTGGGCGTTCGTGCTCGGCCACGCTTTCCGACGCCGCCCCCTCGCCCCACCCCTCCTCGGCATCGGCCTGGGCTACCTCGGGCTGACCGTGGTGGTCTCCGGCGGGCTGGGGGCCCTGGTGTCCCGTCACCCGGCGCTGCTCACGCTGGTCACTGTCGCGGGTGTGCTCGTGCTCCTGCGTATCGGCTGGCAGATGCTGCGTGCCGCGCTGTCCGGCCCGGTGAGCGTCGAGGTGGAGGCCGCTGCACCCGCCGTGCCGGAGGAACCGGCCGGTGGGGGAGTGGCGACGTTGACGCGGGAGCGGGTGGACGTCGAGAAGCAGGTGCGGACGGTGGCCACCGGAGCCGCGGTCAGCGGCCTCAACCCCAAGGGGCTGATGCTGTTCATCGCGCTGCTGCCCCAGTTCGTGTCGGCCGGAGGCTGGCCGGTCGCCGGGCAGATGTTCGTCCTCGGGCTGGTGTTCATCGCCTCGTCGACGGTGGTGTACACGCTGCTCGGCGTGTTCGCCGGGAAGGTGCTGGCGGGTTCGGAGCGGGCGTCACGCATCCTCACCGGCGTCGCCGGCGGCGCGATGATGGTCGTGGCCGCCGTGATGCTCGCGCAGCACTTCCTCTAGGGGGTATTCCAGTTCGGGCATCAGTCGGGTGCGGGGCAGCGGCCACCCGACTGATGCCCGCAGTCAAATACCCCGCTAATCGACGTGCGCCGGCGTCGACGGCGACACCAGCGGCATCGGCGCGTACTCGGCGCGCAGCTCACGCAGCTTCTGCGCGTGCTCGGCGAGGCGGACGTCCTCGGTGGTGCGCGGGACGAACTGGCGGGCCGGGAGGGCGTTGCCGTCGGTGTCCATCGCCAGGTAGGTGACGGTCGCGTGGATGGCGGTCTGCAGGTTCTCGCGGCCCCCGCGCGGGTTGCCGGAGCGCACGTGCACGGACATCTGCATGGAGCGCGAGTCGGTGCGCATCATGCGGGCGTCGACCTCGATGAGGTCACCGATGGCGATGGGGCGGTAGAAGCGGATGCCGCCGGCGTAGACCGCGACGGTGTGCTCGCCGGACCATTCCATGGTGCAGGCCGCGCCGGCCTCGTCGATCCACTCCATGGCGGTGCCGCCGTGGACCTTGCCGCCCCAGTTGATGTCGGTCGGCTTGGCCAGGAAGCGGTGGATGAGGCGGGGTGCCTCGGAGGGGCCGTCGTAGGTCTGCTCGCCCATCTCGGCCTCGATGGCCTTGCGCAGGTCGATGCGGGACAGGGCGGCGTCGAGGACGCGGCGCTCCTCGTCGTCGGCCGGGACGAACTCCGGCACGGCCTGGGTCTTGCCGGTGGCGGTGTCCTTGGCCACGAAGATGACCAGGCAGTCGCAGGCGCGGGTGAACACGCCCTCGCGCGGGTCGGCGGAGAACACCTCGTTGACGATGTGCATGGAGGAACGGCCGGTCATCGCGATGCGGGAGCGGACCTCGACCATGTGCCCGGACGGGATGGGGCGGTTGAAGTGGATGTGACCGACGTAGGCGGTGACGCAGTAGGTTCCGGACCACTGGACGGCGCAGGCGTAGGCCGCCTTGTCGATCCACTCCAGGACACGTCCACCGCTGACACCCTGGTTGCCGGCCATGAGCACATCGGTGGGGGCGGCGAGGAATCGGAGGGTGACCTTGGGGGACTTGTGGTTGTTCGGCATGCGGACAAACTTTCTCTGGGCGAACTGTCGGGGTGTCCGCGTTACCTTACTAGACTCGACCTATGCTGCCTTGCGAAGCTCTGGAGTGGGTCCGCGATCCCGGGGGCGTCGGGAAGCCTCCGCGTCCCGTCCTCGCCGACGCCGTCCGACGTACCGCCCGCGCCCTGGCGGAGAAGGCGCCCGGGAAGGCCGTGGAGGTGCGTGTCCCGCCCTTCGTGGCGGTGCAGTGCATCGCCGGCCCCGCGCACACGCGCGGCACCCCGCCCAACGTCTTCGAGACCGACCCCCTCACGTGGCTCCAGCTGGCCACGGGCACACTGCTTATCGACGACGCCCTCGCCCGCGGCCTCGTCGACGCCTCCGGCCTGCGGGTCGCTGAGGTGGGGGATCTTCTGCCGGTCATTAGTCTGTGACGCTGTGACGGACTACAGTGGTGGTCGTGGTAATTAAGGACCGTTCCCGGACCGATTCCGCCCCTCTCTCTCCGCTCGATGACGGCGGCGAGACAGAGCCCCGCGAGGAGTGCGGTGTCTTCGGAGTGTGGGCGCCAGGCGAGGAAGTCGCCAAGCTGACCTATTTCGGGCTCTTCGCCCTGCAGCACCGTGGCCAGGAGGCCGCGGGCATCGCCGTCGGCGACAGCGAGAGGATCGTCGTGTTCAAGGACATGGGACTCGTCTCCCAGGTCTTCGACGAGTCGATCCTCAGCTCCCTGCACGGTGACATCGCCCTCGGACACACCCGCTACTCCACCGCCGGTGGCAAGAAGTGGGAGAACGTCCAGCCGATGTTCCGCACCTCCCCCGACGGCACCGACGTCGCCCTCGGACACAACGGCAACCTGGTCAACCCCGTCGAGCTGCGGCAGGAGGCCGTCGAGCGGGGACTCGGCGAGTTCTCCGGCGACGACGAGGCCGCAACCTCCGACACCGCCGTCATCACGGCCCTGCTGGCGGACTCCGTCCGCGACGGCAAGACCGTGTTCGAGTCCGCCCGGGAGCTGCTCCCGCGCGTCAAGGGCGCCTTCTGCCTGACCTTCACCGACGGTCGCACGCTCTACGCCGCCCGTGACCCGCACGGCGTCCGCCCGCTCGTCCTCGGCCGCCTCGAGCGTGGCTGGGTCGTCGCCTCCGAGACCTGTGCCCTCGACATCGTCGGCGCCGCCTTCGTCCGGGAGATCGAGCCCGGTGAACTCGTCGCCATCGACGCCGGTGGCGTGCGCACCGAGCGTTTCGCCGAGACGAAGCACAAGGGCTGCATCTTCGAGTACGTCTACCTGGCGCGCCCGGACACCGTGATCCGCAACCGCCCGGTCAACGCGACCCGCATCGAGATCGGCCGCCGCCTGGCCCGCGAGCGCCCCGCCGAGGGTGACCTGGTCATCCCGGTGCCGGACTCCGGCACCCCCGCCGCCGTCGGCTTCGCCCGCGAATCCGGCATCCCCTTCGGCCAGGGCCTGGTGAAGAACGCCTACGTCGGCCGCACCTTCATCCAGCCGTCCCAGACGCTGCGCCAGCTGGGCATCCGCCTCAAGCTGAACCCGCTCAAGCAGGTCATCGCCGGTAAGCGCCTCATCGTGGTCGATGACTCGATCGTGCGCGGCAACACGCAGCGCGCCCTCATCCGTATGCTGCGTGAGGCCGGTGCGGCGGAGGTCCACGTCCGGATCGCCTCCCCGCCGGTGAAGTGGCCGTGCTTCTACGGCATCGACTTCGCCAGCCCCGGTGAGCTCATCGCGAACGCGATCGCCGGCGACTCCCCCAACGGCACCGCCGCGCTGACCGAGTCGATCCGCAGCGCCATCGGCGCGGACTCCCTCGGCTTCGTCACCATCGATGAGATGGTCGAGGCCACGGAGCAGTCCCGTGACCAGCTCTGCGTCGCCTGCTTCGACGGCAGGTACCCGCTCGGCCTGCCCTCGGGCAACGCCAACGCGGAGGTCGTCGCCAAGATGCAGAGCCTCTAGAACTCCTTACACAGAAAGAAGAACCCATGACCGACAACCAGGGTGCCTCCTACGCCGCCGCCGGAGTCGACATCGAAGCCGGCGACCGCGCCGTCGAGCTCTTCGCCCCGCTGGCCAAGCGTGCCACCCGACCGGAGGTCCGCGGTGGCCTCGGCGGATTCGCCGGGCTCTTCGCACTCGGCAAGTACAAGGAGCCGCTCCTGGCAGCCGGCTCCGACGGCGTGGGCACCAAGCTCGCCGTCGCCCAGGCCATGGACAAGCACGACACCATCGGCATCGACCTCGTCGCCATGTGCGTCGATGACCTCGTGGTCTGCGGCGCGGAGCCGCTGTTCCTGCAGGACTACATCGCCGTCGGCAAGGTCGTCCCCGAGCACGTCGCGCAGATCGTCGCCGGCATCGCCGAGGGCTGCGTCCAGGCCGGCTGCGCCCTCCTCGGCGGAGAAACCGCCGAGCACCCCGGCGTGATGGAGCCCGGTCACTACGACGTCTCCGCCACCGCGGTCGGCGTCGTCGAGGCGGATGAGCTGCTCGGCCCCCACCTGGTCCGTTCCGGTGACGTCATCATCGGCATGGCCTCCTCCGGCCTGCACTCCAACGGTTACTCCCTGGCCCGCCACGTCCTCCTGGAGAAGGCCGGCCTGCCGCTCGACGGCCACATGGAGGAGCTCGGCCGCACCCTCGGCGAGGAGCTGCTCGAGCCGACCCGCATCTACGCCAAGGACTGCCTGGCCCTGGCCGCCGAGTGCAACGTCCGCACCTTCTGCCACGTCACCGGTGGTGGACTGGCCGGCAACATGGAGCGCATCATCCCCGAGGGCCTCGTCGCCGAGATGAACCGCGCGACCTGGACCCCGGGCCAGATCTTCCGCACCATCGCCGACCTGGGCAAGGTCTCGCGCGAGGAGATGGAGAAGACCTTCAACATGGGTGTCGGCATGGTCGCCATCGTGTCCCCGGAGGACCGCGACCGCGCACTCGCCATGCTCACCGCCCGTCACATCGACGCCTGGGAGCTCGGCACCGTCCGCACCGCGACCGACGCGGATGAGAAGCGCGCCCTGCTCAACGGTGAGCACCCCGGCTACTGACCCGTCTGAGCAGCACAAACGGCGCGGCACCTGCCCCGTGAAGGGAAGGTGCCGCGCCGTTGGTGTGTCATGAGGGGCGGGAAAGTACCGCCCGGCCGTCAGGACTAGCGGCCGGAGTAGGACGCGCGCTGCGGGTCCTCATCCTCATCAGACCAGTCCGCGTATTCGGCGTACTGATCGTCGTAGTCGTCGTCTCCAGTGTCATCGTAGGAACGGCGAGGACTCTGCGAAGCAAGTTCGCGCTGGAGCGAGTCCAGATCCATTTCGGGCGTGTTGTACTTGAGCTGGCGTGCAACCTTGGTCTGCTTTGCCTTTGCGCGACCGCGTCCCATGGCCTGACCCCCTTGAGGTATTGAGGGCTATCCAGGGAATTCGGATGCCCCATCGGCTTTACGTCTGTGTGTATTCCTGAAGAACACAATAGCGCGTATGGCCGGAAAATGCCTCACCGGGCCGCTGAGCACGGGAAATGGGTCATAAATAGAGAGAAACGCAAGATCACTGTGACGAATCCGGGGGTAGCCGGGGGTAGGGTTGCTAATCCGGCAAAGTGGTCGTTCACCTACCACGGAGACGGTTGATCGCCGCCCGTCCGGCCTGCTCCCCCTGCTCCTCCGGCAGCGACGCGGGGTCCACCATGACGGCGACGTCGCCGACGCGGAGGTCCTGCCCGGTCAGCGCGCTGCGCTTGATGAGCCCCAGGGCGATGGGCCCGAAATCACAGTCGTCGACGACCGTGCCGATGCGCCCGAGGGCGCGGCCCCCGGCCGGACCGGAGATCTCGGAACCCGGGGTGGGGTTCTCCGGGGCCGAACCGTCGAGCTGGAGCATGACCAGCACCCGGGGGGAACGTCCGAGGTTCTCCACGCGGGCGACCGTCTCCTGTCCGCGGTAGCAGCCCTTCTCCAGGTGGACCGCGCCGGCCCGGTCGCCGCGCCCGATGAAGGACGGCACCTCGTGGGGGATGGACTTGTCGTCCAGATCGGCGGCCCGCTCCGGTTCGAGGGCGCGCACGCGCTCGGCGGTGAAGGCCATGAGGCCGGCCGGCTCCACACCGGCGGACCGGAGTTCACTCACCACGGACGTGAGTTCAGCGCGGGGAACCAGCAGGTCACGGCGTTCAACAGCTGACCAATCCACGCTGCGGGAGGCCACCACGGAGGCCGGCAGAACCACGTCGCCGGACGCACCCAGCAGGGTGAGCACCGCCAGCTCCGCCTCCGCGACCTCCACCTGCGACCAGAAGACCATCTTCTGCAGGAAGGACAGGAAGGACTCGAACTGGGCGGCGGGGACGTCGAGAAGCACACCTTCGGCGGTGCGGACGACATCAGCGTGATGGAGGATGCGGCCCTGGATGTCCAGGTCGAGGGCACCCGCCCCGAAACCTTCCGCGGTGTCGAGGAACTTCTGCGAGAGCAGGTTGTTGAGGAACTCCTCGGTGTCCTGCCCGGTCACCTCCACGACGCGGCGGTGCGAGCGGTCGACGACCACCACACCGGAGTGTGCGCGCCGTTGTTCCCCCAGCGGATCGCCGTAATGCCAGGCGACGCCGGTGGCGTCGATGAGTGCGTCGGTGTCCTGCAGCGGGGCGGCACCGGGGAGGTCGAGCAGGGGGGAACGATACGTAGTCGATGTCACACACCCGATGGTAGCCCGCGTAACGGGGCATAATGCAAGGGTATGGACTCCTCCTCTCCGCTGATCTACATCGTCGAGCCCTACGGCGGCTCCATCCGCCGCCATAACGCGGCGCTGCCGCACATCTACTGGGACGACGCCGCCGTCACCCGTGGCGACGGTGTCTTCGAGACACTCCTCATCCGCGACGGGCACCCCGCGAACCTGCAGCGTCACCTGGACCGTTTCCAGTCCTCGGCACGCCTCATGGAACTGCCGGAACCGTCCGCCGCGGACTGGGTCGACGCGACCCGGCAGGCCGTGGAGGAGTGGTCGCAGCTCACCGACGCCGACGCGAAGTGCGTCTGGACCTACACCCGGGGCCGCGAATCCACCGGCCACCCCAGCGCCTGGCTGACCATCACCCCGGTCGGGGAATCAGTGCTCAGGCAGCGGAAGAAGGGCGTCAAGGTGATGACCAGCCCCCGCGGCTTCACCATCGACACCTCCCTGCCCGGTGTCGAGGAGGCCACCGAGGGCGGCACCCCGGAGCCGGCCCCGTGGCTGACCGTCGGAGCGAAGACCCTCAACTACGCCGCCAACATGGCGGCGCTGCGCTACGCCCGTTCGCAGGGACTCGACGACGTCATCTACGTCGACCCCGCGACCGGCCGCGTCCTCGAGGGCGCGACGTCCACGGTCATCACGGCGCGGGCCGGCCGGAAGCTGCGCACCCCGACCCCCGGCGGGGACATCCTCCCCGGCACCACGCAGGCCGCGCTCTTCGAGTACGCCGAGGAGCAGGGCTGGCGATGCAAGGAGAAGGACATGACCGTCGAGAGCCTCTTCGACGCCGAGTCCGTCTGGCTCGTCTCCTCCGTCCGCGTCGCCGTCCGGGTGACGGAGCTGGACGGCAGAAAGCTCCCGGCACCTGACAACGAGGACGAGGTGCGGGAGCTCATCAACGCCGCGCTGGGCGCCGAGTAGCGGAGCAGGCCGCTAGCCGGCGATGCGCTTGAGCTGCGCGGACATGCGCGGGTGCATCTCACCGTCGATGAGGCGCTCGTCGACCCAGCCGAGATCGTTGTTCGGCATGAGGCCGTAGAGGCGCTTGCCGGCGCCGAGGGTGGAGGAGCAGCTCGAGGTGACCATCGTGGAGGCGGTCTCGACCTCCCAGGCACGCTCGTTGACGGGCTCGCCGTAGAAGATCTCCGCGACGCCCGTGGAGTGGGTGCACACGAACTCGATCTCGTCCTGCAGGGAGATGCGCCAGAAACCGGACTCGCGGTGGTCCGGGCCGACCGGGTTGCCCTCGGAGTCGATCTTCCAGATGCGGGACTCGTAGGTGAGGTAGTTCTCGCCGTCGTGGGCGAAGATGATCTGCTGGCCGAAGGCGAACTGGCTCTCGCCCGGCAGGTCGGCCTGGCCCTCGCCGCGCCACACGCCGACGAGCGGCAGCAGCGCCAGCAGGCCGTCGTGGATGTTGGGGCCGTGGCGGAGGTTGGCGGTGTCATCCGGGATCGGCAGCTCGCCGAGGTCCAGCGGCGGGATGTTGCGGTGGGCGGTGTTCTTCGACTGTTCGGCGGCCAGGTTCACGGCGTCGCTGCCGCTGAGGCCCTGCTGCTCGGGGTGGCCCGCAGCGCCTGCGGAGCCTGCTGCGGCCGCGGCGTCGCCGGGGGTGTCGGACGGGGTGTTCTTCGGCTGGTCAGTCATGCGCTACAGCCTAGTATCCGGCGGGCTAGGCTGATTCATCATGCGCGTCCTCATGATCGCCAACCCCCACTCGACCAGCCAGAGCGCCGACCTGTTCCGCCGGATCATCCCGCTGCTGCGCGCTGTCAGGGGGCTGCGTCTCACGGGGCGCTTCACCCATCATCCCGGCCATGCGGAGGAGATCTGCCGCGGCCTGACCAGGCGCGACTGGGACGTGGTGCTGGTCGTGGGCGGGGACGGCACCGTCAACGAGGCCGTCAACGGGCTCCTCGGGAAGGTGGGGGACACGCGGAAGGATCCGCGGGATCTGCCGGTCCTGGCGGTCATCCCGACCGGGTCAGCGAACGTCTTCGCCCGGGCCCTGGGTTTCCCGCCGAATCCGGTCGACGCGGCGCGGATGCTGGCCGGACTCATCCGCCAGGACCTGCGCCGCACCATCTGCCTGGGCACGTGGAACGACCGCTGGTTCGCGGTCAACGCGGGGTTCGGGATGGACGCCGACGTCGTCGCGCGTGTCGACGAAGCCCGTACCCTCGGCTTCGCTGCCACCCCGCTGCGCTATCTCGCCGTCTGTCTGCTCGTGTGGATCCGCGCGCAGCGGCGTCCCCCGCGTATCGACGTCCACGCGCGTGCCGACGACGGCCGCACCCTCGACCTGCACGGCGTCCCGCTGTTCGTGGCCTCCAACACCAACCCGTGGACCTTCCTCGGCCCGCTGCCCGTGGTGACCAACCCGCGCAACTCCTTCGACCAGGGGCTGGGACTGTTCGGGCTCACCGGTCTGCAGGGGGCGCGGGGCGTGGCGAGCATGCTGCACCTCGTCGGATTCGGGCACCGCAGCTTCTACGAGGACTGGATCCGCGGACGGACCGTGCAGTTCGATGACGCGGCGGACGTCATCCTCGAGTGCCCCGCGCCGCAGCGCTTCCAGGCGGACGGGGAGTACGAGGGGGAGTTCGCCCGGGCGGAACTGGGCAGCCGGCGGGACGCGATCGAGGTGTTCGCACCGCGGCAGGCCTACCCGGTGACCTCACGCACGTGGCGGCAGGTCGTGCGCGACGTGTTCCGCGTGCACTAGTCCTCCGGGGTGGTGGCCGCCTCGACGGGGGACAGCGCCGACATCCGGACCGGCACGTTGAAGCGCTGGGCCTCGAAGAAGATGGAGCCGCCGGACATGTTGACCGTGCTGGCGCGTCCCGCGAGGGGCAGCCTCCGGGTGTCCAGCGTCAGGGTGAAGGCGTCGCGGATCTCCTGCGCCTCGGCGGGGGTCTGGTCGGCGGGGGCGTCGACAAGCTCACGGGGGGTCATGCGGAACTCATTGCCCACCAGGCGGAGGTCGACCACCACGGTGGCGGGTTCCCGTCTGTTGAAGGGGGTACCCGTCAGCTGCGCCTCGGCGGCGGTGCCACCGGAGGGGGAGATGTCGTAGGGGTTGGAGATGTCCAGGTCCGTCATGTCGAGGAGCCGTCCGAGCGCCACCCCGTCGAGCCGGATGGTGCGGGTGAAGGAACGCGCGGTGGACCCGGTGAGGTCACCGCTGAGGATCTGTTCCCGGGTGACGTCGACCTCGCTGATGCGGGTCGTGGCGTTGACCATGCCCAGTGTCGTGACGTCCACGTCGAGTGCGTGCACGTCGACGGTGGGCAGTTCGCCGGTGACCAGAGCGGTGAGGAAGGGGAAGCCGCCGACGTTGACCCGCGGGCTGACGTCGAGACGCGCGGCCTCCTCCACCTCCCGCGAGATGGTGCGCTCGAAGCGGGCGGCGGCGATGCTGTCGACCAGCCAGCTGGCGCCCAGCAGCACTGCGACCGTGGTGACGGCGATGACCAGGAGACGAGGAACGTACACCTCTATATATGTACCAGCGTTACGCTGGGGGCCATGAAGATCGAGACCTGTGACCTGTCCACCTCCCCGGCCCGCCTCGACGCCGTGCGTGCCGTGCTCGCCGCGGCCTCCCGTGCCGACGGCGTCGACGCCTTCTCCGAGCAGTTCCTCCTCGGACTCACCGACGCCCGCGCCGGGCACCGCCACCTCCTGGCGGTCGACGGTGAGGAGGTGCTGGGGCTCGCCGCCTGCGACGGCGCCTCGTGTGAACTCGTCGTCGCCCCCGCTTCCCGACGCCGCGGTGTCGGCACCGCCCTCCTCGCAGCCGTCGACGGGGCCGACGTGTGGGCCCACGGCAACCTGCCTGCCGCGCAGGCGCTGGCCCGGGAGCAGGGGCGCGAGATGACCCGTCGCCTGCTGGTCATGGCGGTGGAGGGGGAGGCGCTGCAGGCCGCCGCCCGTTTCGAGCCGCGTGACGACGTCGAGGCGCTCAACATGGTGGATTCCGTGCGACGCCACGGGCGCGACGCCGTGGAGGAGGCCTGGCTGGCCGCCAACAACGAGGCATTCTCCTGGCACCCGGAGCAGGGTGGCTGGGACCGGGCGCGGCTGTCCCGGGCGCAGGAGACGGAGTGGTTCGCCGAGGAGGACGTGCTCTTCCTCTGGGATGCGGAGGAGCCCCGCCTGGCGGGATTCCACTGGACGAAGTGGCACACCGAGGAGAGCCCGGCCTTCGGTGAGGTCTATGTCGTGGGCCTGGCGTCGGCGTTCCGGGGCCGGGGACTGGGGGACCCGCTGCTCCGCCTGGGGCTGGCGCACATGGCGGACAAGGGGGCGGAGCGCGTGATCCTCTACGTGGAGGCCGACAACGAGCCCGCCGTCAAGGTCTACGAGGCCCTCGGCTTCCACATCGCGGAGGAGCACGCGGTCTGGAGCGAACCTGGGAAATAGGGGTGGGGACAGGAAGGCGGCTCCCCGGTGCGCGGGAGACCCCTTCCTGAGAAGCCGGAAGCCGCTGAAAGTTGGCTGTGATCTGCACCGCCTGCCTGACAGGCGGTGACCCCGCTAACAAAAAGCCCGGTCAGGGGGCGAAAGTTCGCCAAGTGCTATTCAACTGTTAACTACTTGTTCACAGAACTACACCATTGCGGTTAACGTCCGACCCCTAACTTAGGTGGATGTGAGCAACGGTCCGCCTGTGCGCAATGTGAGAACACTGCGGCAGCCGGGGTGACGCACTTGACTGGTTTCACGCGTTGCTCGGACCACCAAACTGACTGATCTGCACCGGAAAGGCTTTCCCGTGATCCGTAACTTCAAGCGCACCGCTGCCATCTTCGGCGTCGTCGCCGTCGGCTCCGCCGCTCTCGTCGCCTGCGGCGACTCCGACAACGGCACCGACTCCACCGCCACCACCGCCGCTGAGGGCA
>NZ_DUOE01000078.1 GCF_012838985.1 Corynebacterium sp.
GGCGCGGTGGGCCGGGACGGCACGCGGGTCGAAGCCGGGCCCCTCGTCGCTCACCCGTACCCGCAGCCCGGAGCCACCGTCGAGTTCGAGGGCGCAGCGGCGGGGGCCGGGTCCGGCGTGCCGGACGCCGTTGGACACCGCCTCCACCAGGGCATCGCGTAACGACGCCGCCACGTCCGCCGGCATCGTCGCCGCCGTGGGCACCTCCGTCGGCGCCGTGACCAGCAGCTCCGGATCGGTCTGCCGGGCGTGGGCGACGAGGTAGCTGATGACCCCGCCCAGCGGCATCGGGGCGGAGGTGCCCGGCGCCGACTCCAGCAGTGCCGCAGGGTCGACGCGGGCGCGGGCGGCGGGGAGGATTCCGCGCCGGACGCCGTCGAGAAGCGAGAGGACGTGGTCGTGGACGTAGGCCAGGAATCGGGTCTCCAGCTCGTGGAGGGCACGACTGCCCGCCAGGTGCAGGGTGTCACGGTGGGTGCGGGCGACGATCTCGTCGATGGCGGCGGCTGCCCGGCTGGCCATGAACACGAGGATGAACAGCGGCCACGCCCAGATGAGCCCCAGCGCGGTCTCCACCACCGGCCCCGGGGTGGAGGTCCGGTAGGCCAGCACCGCCAGCGTCACGATGAGGGAGGCCGCCACGGTGCCGCCCACCCGGGGAGCCACCGCCGCCACCATCGTCAGGGGCAGTCCCACGTACTGTCCGATCCCACTGTCCGGGAACAGGGACAGCAGATACCCGCCGAGGACCACCCCGGACAGCCCGCCGGCCATCAGCAGGACGGGCGCCACACCCCGGTCGAGCACCCCGGCGATGAGCACCACCACGGAGACCACGGCGCACCACCAGCACACGGTGGGCAGGTCCTCCCCCGTGAGTACGACCCGCAGCAGCAGGAGCAGGAGCCACACCGTCGCAGTGCCCAGGGCCACCCCGCGTCGGACCGTCCGGGCCACACCCGTGGACTCGTCCGGGAATCTCTCGACGATCCGGCCCGCATGCTGCACCGGAGGGGGAAGGAAGAAGGACGACGGCAGTTCCGTGACCGGACTCGCGTGGCGGGCCAGGGTGTCCGTCATCGTGCTCACCTGTCCAGCGGGCCGGGCAGGAAACCATCCTCCTGGGCGCGGAGGAACAACTCGATCTTGGTGTCCGCCGGGCGCCCGGCCAGCGCGTACTTCGCCCGGATGCGTCCGAGGTAGTCCTGCACCGTGCCCTGCGACAACCCGGTGAGGGTGGCGACCCGCTTGGCGGGCTCCCCCATGGCGAAGAGTTCCAGCACCTCCCTCTGCCTCTCCGAGAGCGTCACCGCCGCGAGGAGGGGGTCCCCGTCGATCAGGACCGCCCAGTCCGTGGTGGCGTAGGTGCCGCCCGCTGCGGCGAGGCACACGGCCTCCTCGAGGTCAGCCACCGACGCCGACTTGTCGACGACCCCCGCCACCCCCGCCTGCAGCGCCCTCCGGACGAGGTAGGGACTCTCCATGGAGCTGTAGACGAGGACGTGGACGCCGGCGGACTGCAGGTCGAGGGCGTTGAGGTAGGGGTCGCTGCCGTCGGCGAGCCGCAGGTCCAGCAGCGCCACCGACACTGGAGGGGCGTCGGGGTCCGCGATCCGTGCCAGCGCCTCCTGCATGGTGAGGTAGGTGCCCGCCAGGACGCACCGGTCCGAGCCACCGAGTGTGTACTCCAGACCCGCGAGAACAACCTCGTGGTCGTCGATGACGATCACCTGCACCTTCATGAGCTCAACCTAACAGTTTCCGCCGCATGCCAACAGGGTCCCCGCTGACGGTGCCGGTGGAAATGCGGGCAGCAGAAACCCCTGCTACCGGCCCCTTTTCCGGGGTGTTGAGCTGGAGTCCCACCACCTCGACAAGGGAGGACCCCATGAGACGCAGAGTTCTCACCATCCTGGCGGCCACCGCATTGGCCGCCTCCCTGCCACCCCTCTCCCCGACCGCCTCCGCATACACCGTCACCGTCTCCGGTGACGAGTGCACCATCGTGTGGGGTATGCAGGACTGGCTGGACCGCGGGGACATCTACCTGGACACCAGGGACGACCGCCTCGCGTCGGTGGTCGCCACCAGGGAGAACTTCAAGAACGCCCTTCCCTCGGTCGCCGACGACATCGAGGCGTACAGCGACAACCGGACCGGCGGCGCAGCCACCTTCAACCGCATCGTCGCGGCCGGCGTGGCCGCGGGCATGGCCGACTGGGAGGTCACGACGGGTCTCAGCTACGCCGTCCTCATGGCACCCGGTGACACCGACGGACCGCCGCGGAGCATGGACGACCGGGTCGAGAACATCACCCGCAGGGATGCGGCAGAATTCCAGGCGTACCTGGACAGTGCTCCCGATGCCGGGGCGGAGATGACCTCCCAGCTGTACCGCGACATCACCCGACCCGGGCGCGTCTTCACGAAGAGCTTCACCGCGCTCACCATCGGTGATGCCTACCGGCACTGCATCGACGGCACGGAAGGCTCCTTCCGCCTCCATGACAAGGGCGCTGACGGCCCCGGCGACGGCGTTGACGGGCCCGGCGGCGGGATGGGAGGCAGCCTACGGGGCTTCAGCCTGAGCAGCTGACCCCGGTCGGCTGAACCGCCTACACCTCGAGCGCGAGGATGTCCTCGACGGTCTCGCGGCGCAGCATGAGCTTGGTCTTGCCGGCGCGTACGGCGACGACCGGCGGGCGGCCGAAGGCGTTGTAGCGCGAGGACATGGCGTAGGCGTAGGCGCCGGTCGCGGCGACGGCCATGAGGTCGCCGACCACGATGTCGTCCGGATAGGCGGCGTCGCGGACGAGGATGTCGCCGGACTCGCAGTGGGAGCCGACGAGGCGGGACTGCACCTCAGAACCCTCGGTGAAGCGGTTGACCACGCGGGCGTCGTAAAGCGCGTCATAGAGTGCCGGGCGGATGTTGTCCGACATGCCGCCGTCGACGGAGAGGTAGCGGCGCTTCTCGTCCTCGGAGACGGTGACGTCCTTGACGGTGCCGACCTCGTAGACGGTGACGGTGCCGGGGCCGGCGATGGCGCGACCGGGCTCGACGAGGACGGTGGGGGCGTCGATTCCCAGCTCAGCGGCGGTCTTGGCCACGGCTGTGAGCAGGTCGTGGGCCACCTCGTCGACGTTGAGGGACTGCTCGTCCTCGGTGTAGGCGATGCCGTAGCCGCCGCCGAGGTCGAGCTCGGGCAGCTGCACGCCCAGTTCGCGGTGGATCTGCGAGTAGAGGGCCAGGACGCGGTCGGCGGCCATGGTGAAGCCCCGGGCGTCGAAGACCTGGGAGCCGACGTGGCAGTGCAGGCCGACGAGCTCGAGGTTCTCCGCACGGACGGCGGCCTCGGCGGCGCGGAACGCCGACCCGGAGGCCAGGGAGAAACCGAACTTCTGGTCCTCGTGGGAGGTGGCGATGGCCTCGTGGGTGTGGGCCTCGATGCCGGGCTTGACGCGGATCATCACCTTCTGGATGACGTCGGCGCCGGCGGCGATGGCATCGAGAAGCTCGAGCTCCTGCTCGGAGTCCAGGACGACGTGGCCGACGCCCTCGGTGACGCACGCCCGCAGGAAGGACGGCCCCTTGTTGTTGCCGTGCGCCGTGATGCGGGCGGCGGGGAACTCCGCGGCCAGCGCGATCTTCAGCTCGTTGAGGGAGGCGACGTCCAGGGACAGGCCCTCCTCGTCGACCCAGCGCGCGACGGTGCGGGTGAGGAACGCCTTGGAGGCGTAGTGCACGTTCTCCGGTCCGCCGAAGGCGCGGGCCATGTCCTGGCAGCGGGAACGGAAGTCATCCTCGTCGACGACGAAGACCGGGGTGCCGAACTCCTCGGCGATCTCCGGCAGCGGCACACCCGCGACCGTGACCACGCCGTCCTCCTGGCGCGCGGCGTTGCGCGGCCATACGTGGGCCGGCAGATCGTTGAAATCCGAGGTCATGCGCTTACATCCTCTCCGGGGCGGTGACACCGACCAGGCCGAGCGCGTTGGCCAGGGTCTGGCGGGTGGCGGCGGCCAGCGCCAGGCGGGCGGTGTGGATCGGGGCCGCCTCTTCGTCGGCCTTCGGCAGGATCTGGCAGTTGTCGTAGAAGCGGTGGAACACGCCGGCCAGTTCCTCGGCGTAACGGGCGATGCGGTGCGGCTCACGCAGTTCCGCGGCGGCCTTGACCACGTTCGGGAACTCGCCGAGGGTGCGGATGAGGTCGCCCTCCCGCTCGTGGGTGAGCAGCGAGAGGTCCGGGTTGTCGGCGGTGACGCCCAGCTCCGCGGCCTTGCGCGCGATGGAGCACAGGCGGGCGTGGCCGTACTGGACGTAGTAGACCGGGTTGTCGGAGGACTGGGAGGCCCACAGCGCCAGGTCGATGTCCAGGGAGGAGTCGACGGAGGAGCGGATGAGTGAGTAGCGGGCGGCGTCGATGCCGATGGCCTCGACCAGGTCGTCGAGGGTGATGACGGTGCCGGCACGCTTGGACATGCGGACCGCCTCGCCGTCGCGGAGCAGGTTGACCATCTGGCCGATCATGACCTCGACCTGGTCGGCGTTGTAGCCGAGGGCCGCGGCGGCGGCCTTGAGGCGGGCGACGTAGCCGTGGTGGTCGGCGCCGAGCATGTAGATGCACAGGTCGTGGCCGCGGTCGATCTTGTCCGCGACGTAGGCGATGTCACCGGCGATGTACGCGGCGTCGCCGTCGGACTTGATGACGAC
>NZ_DUOE01000011.1 GCF_012838985.1 Corynebacterium sp.
ACCACATGCGCCGGGAAACACAGATCCTCAAGTCAACGTCCCAGTCAGCAGCTGACTGGGTCAGCGTAGGTGCCTGTCAGATCGGGCAGCACCTGCTCCTGGCCATGATTGCCGTGGCCAGCGACGGGCGAGTGTGAGCTGTTCCCTGAAACCTGCGCTGTCGTCGAAGACACGGCCCGGTTCTCCACGCGGAGTACCGGGCCAATCACTGAGCCAGCTTGAAGCTGATCCTAGAAGAGCTACTTCAGCTCAGTGGCCTCGAGGCGGCGCGGGTAGATCTGCGGGCGGGCGCCGGCGACCTCCTCGACGATGCGGATGACCTGGTTGGAGTAGCCGAACTCGTTGTCGTACCAGACGTAGAGCACCAGGTGGCGGCCGGAGGCGATGGTGGCCAGGCCGTCGACGATGCCGGCGTGGGTGGTGCCGACGAAGTCGGTGGACACGACCTCCGGGGAGTTGATGTAGGAGATCTGCTGACGCAGGTCGGAGTGCAGGGAGACCTTGCGCAGGAAGTTGTTGACCTCCTCGCGGTCGACCTCCTTCTCCAGGGTCAGGTTGAGCACGGCCATGGAGACGTTCGGGGTGGGGACGCGGATGGCGTTACCGGTGAGCTTGCCCTCGAACTCCGGCAGGGCCTTGGAGACGGCCTTGGCGGCACCGGTCTCGGTGAGGACCATGTTGAGGGTGGCGGCGCGGCCACGGCGGGTGCCCTTGTGGAAGTTGTCGATGAGGTTCTGGTCGTTGGTGAAGGAGTGGACGGTCTCGACGTGACCGTGCTCGACGCCGTAGCGGTCGTTGATGACCTTCAGGACCGGGGTGATGCCGTTGGTGGTGCAGGACGCGGCGGTGATGATCTCGTTGTCACCGATCATGTCGTGGTTGATGCCGTAGACGATGTTCGGCAGGTCACCCTTGCCCGGTGCAGTGAGGACGACGCGGGAGACACCCTTGGACTTCAGGTGCTGGGACAGCCCCTCCTGGTCGCGCCAGATGCCGGTGTTGTCGACGACGATGGCGTCGTTGATGCCGTAGGAGGTGTAGTCGACCTCGGCCGGGGAGTTGGAGTAGATGACCTGGATCTTGGTGCCGTTGGCCCAGATGACGTTGTTCTCCTTGTCGACGGTGATCGTGCCGTCGAAGGCGCCGTGGACGGAGTCGCGGCGCAGGAGGGAGGCGCGCTTGGCCAGGTCGTCCTCGGAGTTCTTGCGTACCACCACCGCGCGGAGGCGGACACCACCGTAGGTGGCCTCACGGGCGATGAGGATGCGGGCCAGGAGGCGTCCGATGCGGCCGAAGCCGTAGAGGACGACGTCGCGCGGCTCGGTCTCGGAGCCGGTGCCGACGATCTCGGCGAGCTGCTCGTCCAGGTAGGCGCGCAGGTCGGTGCCGCCGGACTTCTCGAAGCCGGTGGCCAGGCGGCCCAGGTCGATGGAGGAGGTGCCCAGGTCCATGTCGACGAGCTCGCGCAGGACCGGGAGGGTCTGATCGAGTTCCATCTCACGGTCGGCGACGCGGCGCGCGTAACGGTGCGCCTTGATGATGTCGATGTCCGTCGCTCCGACGAGCAGTCGTCCGAAGATCGAGACGACCACGTCGTTGTTGCGGTGGAGCTGGCCGATCAGCGGCAGCATCTCCTGAGCGAGGGCGATCTTCTCGTTCCAGTTGTTGTGCTCAGGCTGCGCGTTGGCGGTCACTGCTTTTTACCTCCGAAAGTAAAGGGAAACGTCCCCACGACTCTAGCGCGAAATCGCCTGTTCAGGCGCGAGTCGGGCGATAATCTCCGCGGCGGGACCACTCCCGAGCTTCTCGACGCCCACCCCGACGAGACAGTACGCGAGCTCCCGCGGCCGTTCCTGCCGCTCCGCGGCCTGCAGCGGCACGAGGTAGGGGTAGATCGGCGGGATGTCCGGGTTGTTCCGGGTGAAGTCCGTTTCGAGGCCCCGGGCGACGCGGCCGCTGAAGGCGCGGCTGGCCACGCTGCGTCCCCCGGCGGCGAGAAGTTCACGGTTGAGCGGCGAGGTACCGGCCTCATCGGCCAACAGGAACGCAGAACCGCAGGACACGGCCACGACGCCCGGCAGCGCCAGGGCTGCGGCGACATCCTCCGCGTCGCGGATGCCGCCCGCGGCGATGAGCGGGACGTCGACAACCGCAGCCACGGACCGGACCAGATCGGGCAGCGGCCGGGTGTCCGGTTCTTCCGGGACCGTCCACGTCGAACGGTGCCCGCCGGCATCCGGCCCCTGGACGACGAGCGCATCCGCGCCCGCCTCCACGGCGCTCACCGCGTCAGTGGGATTTGTCACTGTGGCCCACGAATGAATACCCCGGGCGTGCAGCGCGTCGTTTTCCTCCCGCGAAAAGGGGCCGAACGTCGCGGAGACGACCACCGGCGGGCGCTCCGCGGCGAGCACGGCGGCGAACTTGGCGTCGAAGTCGTTGCTCAGGTCGACCTCCGGCAGGGGGCGGTCGCCGGCGATGCGGTGGACGTCGGCAAGCGAGTCGAAGGGCGCCTGCCGCGTGAACAGATTCACGGCGTAGGGCCCCGTGACCTGTGCCATCTGCTCCTCCAGGAGCGCGGCGGGAGCACCACCCGGCGCGAGGAAACCGAGGGAGCCGGCGGCTGCGGCGGCGTCGACGAGCGCGGGCGAGGAGGGGCCGCCCGCCATGGGTGCGACGATGATCTGCGGGATGTCCATGTGTGAGAGACTAACGGGCGTGTTCAAGATCTTCGACCTCTTCCGCCGCAAGCAGACGACCCCGGCCCTGAGCGCCGACTGGATCATCCTCGGTCTGGGCAACCCGGGCGCGAAGTACGCCGCCACGCGCCACAACGTGGGCTACATGGCCGTCGACGAGCTTCTCGACGACACCCCGCTCCTCCCCCTCCCCGGCACGAAGGCGCTGCACGCGAAGACGATGATCGGCGGGCAGGACGTGCTGGTGCTGCGTTCGACGACCTACATGAACCTGTCCGGCGAGGCCGTCGCGCCGCTCGCGGAGAAGCTCGGGGTGCCGGCGGAGCGGATCATCGCCGTCCACGATGAACTCGACCTGCCGGTGGGCACCGTGCGGGTGAAGAAGGGCGGCAACGAGAACGGCCACAACGGCCTGAAGTCGATGACCGAGCACCTGGGCACCCGCGACTACCTGCGCGTACGCATCGGCATCGCCCGCCCGCCGCAGGGTGTGTCGGTGACCGACCACGTGCTGGGGCCGGTCGACGGCGGGGAGAATGTGGCGCTGGCGGCCGAGGCTGCTGCGCTCATCGTCGAGCAGGGGCTGGGCAGGGCGCAGAACGTCATCCACGCGCGGTGAATGCGGCCCTCTCCCGACAAGGGGGTATTCGAGCCGGGACATTCATCGGGTGACGCCGACGCAGCACTCGATTGATGCCCCGGCTCGAATACCCTCGTGGTCCGGGCCGTGACGCTACTTGTTCAGCTGGGTGACCAGGGTCTCCAGGTCACCGAGCATGGTCTCCAGCTCGCCGAGGCGGCGCTCCTGCGGGGTGAACGCACCGTCCTGCACGTCGGTGAAGGTGGAGATGTACACCTGGTTGCGCACGTCGTACTGCTGGAAGTTGCCGATGATCTGGCGCCAGCTCTCGACCGCGCGCACGCCCTCGGCGGCACCGTAGCCGACGAAGCCGACCGGCTTGCCGTACCACTCGCGGCCCAGGGAGTCGTAGGCGTTCTTCATCGGGCCGGGGACGCCGTGGTTGTACTCCGGGGTGACGAAGACGTAGCCGTCGCAGGCGTCGACAGCCTGGGACCAGGCGGTGACGCGCTCATCCTCGTACTGCTTGTTGGCGGCACCCGGGACGGTGGGGGTGGTCATGAGCGGGACGTCGAACTCCTTGAGGTCGAGGACCTCGTAGGTGACGCCCTCACGCTGGCCGGCGTGCTCGGCGACCCACCGGGCCACCCCCTCGCCGAAGCGGCCGTCGCGGATGGATCCGATGATGATTCCGATCTTCATGTGGGTAACTCCCCAATATTGTTGACACAAACGCAAACAATCTTACCGCAGGAATCGTCCCGGGGCCCGCACTCGGTGTGACCTGGGGGTGGGGCAGCGACTACGCTCAAGTAACTATGAGCACCACCGCCGAAGCCGCCCGCCGTCGCACGTTCGCCGTCATCGCCCACCCCGATGCCGGTAAGTCCACCCTGACTGAGGCGCTGGCTCTGCACGCGCACATC
>NZ_DUOE01000079.1 GCF_012838985.1 Corynebacterium sp.
GCCGAGGGTGATGACGTGTGGCTTGCTCAAGGTTCCTCCAGTGGTGGGATGAGTGACTGTGGCGCCGGACCGGAAGTCGGGCGAAAGAGATATGGATCACCCCATTCCCCCCGCTAGGAAAGGAAAACTTGTTCTTTCTGTCGATTAAACTAAGTTGAACTTATGTATGCAGTGACCCTCAGGCAGCTCGAGTACCTTGTCGCCGTGGCGGACTCCGGCACCATCGCCGATGCAGCCGTCCGGTGCCTCGTCTCCCCCGTGGCGGTCGGCCAGGCGCTCACGGATCTGGACCGTGCCCTGGGGGCCCAACTGACCCGCCGGCGCCGGGCCAAGGGCGTCACGCTCACGCCCGCCGGGGAGGCGGTGGTCGAGCGGGCGCGCATCGTGCTGCGCGAGGTGGCGCAGCTGCCCCTGGTCATCGACGCTGAATCGGAGCGCCGCGCCCGACGCCTGCGCATCGGCGTGTTCGCCTCCCTGTCCACCTGGGCGGTGCCCTCCCTGCTCAAGCATTTCGCGGCGACGGCCCCCGAGGTGCAGGTCGACTACGTCGAGGGCGACATCGACCTGTTGCGCCGCAGTCTGGACCAGGGGGAGATCGACATGTTCCTGGCCAACCGCAATCAGCTGCCGGGGGGTGGGGCCGGACTGCAGGTGTTCCCCATCCGGGTGGTCCGGCCCTTCGTGCTGGTGGCGGAGCACCACCGCCTCGCGGGCCGGGACGGCATCCGTTTCGCGGACGTGGCCGGGGAGAATTTCGTGCTCCTCGCCCTCAACCCGGCGCACCAGCTCATGACGGATGTGCTCGCCAGCTACGGGCTCGCCGACAACGTCCGGTGGAAGTCCCGCAACGTGGAGACGGTCAACGGCATCGTCGGCAGTGGGCTGGCGATCGCGCTCCAGTTCAGTTTCGGGCTCGACCGCCTGTCGCTCGACGGGGAGCGTCTGGTGTCCGTCCCTGTGCTCGACCCGATGCCGGAGAACGTTGCGGTGGCGTGCATTCCCGAGGGGATGAAGGTGTCCGTCCTGGTGGACGAGGCGATCCGGTACCTGCGGGACTTCACCCCGCGGACAGGACGCTGACGTCGGTCGTCGGTTCCACGCCGCCGGGCAGGGGGATGAGCACGAGGGCGACGCCCCCGAGTCCGAGGAGCACGAGTGTGGCGGTGACGATGAGCACCGAGGTTGTCTTCACAGGTGCGGCGTCCCGGTTGACGCCTTCGAGGGTGTCCCGGTAGCGCCGCGACTGGGTGAGGGTGATGCCGAGGCAGAGCAGGAGCAGGGCCCCGATGAGGAGGAACACCCAGATCCCGTAGGAGGTGGTCCACTTGAGCAGCAGCATGGACACCAGGGCCAGTTCGATGGCGGTGCGGGTCCAGGCGAGGTTGCTGCGCTCGGGGAAGGAGTTGCCGCTGCCGGGGCCGTCCCCGTTCTTCTGCAGGTCGGACATCAGAGTATGAATAGCCAGAGGGCCACCGCGGAGGCGATGACCACGGCGGCGCTGACCAGCAGCAGGGGGGAGGCGGCGGGCAGGGGGTGGTCGCGGCGCATGGCGCGCTGGATGCGGATCCAGCGGAAGGCGGCTCCGACGGCGATGGACATGCCGATGAGGATGACGAACGCGGACAGGGCGGCGCGGACGTCCGCGGAGACGGCCTCGACGGGGAAGGCTCCGAGGGCGATGCCGCCGGCGAGGAAGGCCAGGGATGTGCGGGTCCACGCGAGGAAGGTGCGTTCGTTGGACAGGGTGAACTGCGGGTCCGGTTCCTCTCCGTCGGGGAAGAGGCGGCGGTCGAGGCGGGTGCGTCCCTCTGTATTCATAACCGGAAATTCTATCGGAATTAACCTTGTGTTCATATAGTTGCGGGGCAATAAAGGCCACAAGTGTCGGAACCCGGACAGTCGTATAGATTGGACGGAGCACACCCCGCAGGTCCCAGGCAGTTGGACCCGCGATGACCGGAAGAGGGACAGCACACGCATGTACGGCATGACCGCTGATCAGAACACTGCACTCCACGTGACCACCGTCCCCGTGCGGTGGTCGGATTTTGACCGTTACGGTCACATCATGAACGCGAACTACATCGAGGTCGCCCAGGAGGCGCGCCTGCAGTTCGCGGATGAGGAGTTCACGGCCCGCGGCCACGACTTCGCCGTCTTCGTCCGCCACCTGGACGTCGATTACCTGCGTCCGGTCCTGCCGGACACCACGGAGCTGGTCATCGAGACGCAGGTCGTCGAGATCGGCAACACCTCCTTCACCACCCGGCAGGAGATCAAGGACCGGCAGGGCCGCATCGCCTGCATCGTCGAGTGCGTCCAGGTGGCCATCGACCTCAACACCGAGCGCCCGCGTTCCATCACCGAACTCGAGATGAAGATCCTCACCCGCGCCGAGGATCTCGACCAGCTCGAGGCCGGCGACTCCGACAAGTGATGCAGGAGTCCCTGCGGATCCTCGACGGCGCGGCCGGTCTGCAGTCACTCATCGGCCGGGCCACCGACCTCGACGCCTCCGCCTCCGTGCGTTTCCGCCAGCTGGGTGACTGGGTCGACGTCTTCGTCACCACGCCCTTCCAGGTCGTCGCCTCCCGCCGTATCCAGGGGGAGGCGTCGCGGGACGGCGCGGTCGTCTCCGCGGTGGAGCTTCTCGACGCCCTCCGGGCCGGCACCTCCACCATTGGTCCGGCCCGCGACCCGAACTGGCCCGGCGCGCTGCCCCCGGCCACCGGTTTCCAGCTGCTCGACGAGGTCCCGGTCGACGTTGTCCGCGACCTGGCGGACAAGGGGCAGGCTCTCGCGCGGCAGTTCTCGGGACCGCTCGGCCCGCCGGCCAGCCTGCTGGACCAGACGGTCCTGACCGTCACCGGGGAGGCCGGTACCGCGGAGATCCCCATGCGCACGATCTTCACGTGCACCTCGCTGGGGCTCATCCCGGGTTTCGCGGCGCCCCTCGACATCCCCCGTCATCTGCGCGTGTCGCAGGTCGGGCGCTGGGTGCGTGTCGATGCACCCTTCGGCACCGTCTACCGCTCCAGCACGCTGTCCCTCTTCTAGAGCAGCACCCAGCCGGCGAGCGCCGCGAACAGCGCGATCGACCACGGCGGGAGCTGCCACTTCGCCAGGCCCAGCCAGCACAGCGCCGCGATCGTCAGGGAGGCGGTCCCGGTGACGCCGTGGGTGAGCACCGGGTCCCACAGTGCCGCCCCGAGCAGGCCCACGACGGCCGCGTTGACGGCGGTGAAGGCCGTGCGCAGGGCGGGGGAGTGGCGCCAGCGGCCCCAGAAGTGCAGGCCCGCGGTCATGAGCAGGGCGGAGGGCAGGAAGATGGCGAATGTCGCCAGCAGCGCCCCGGCCCAGCCACCGTCGACGGCCCCGAGGAAGGACGCGAAGGTGAACAGCGGACCCGGCACGGCCTGCGCGGCGGAGTAGCCGGCGAGGAACTCCGACTGGCCCAGCCAGCCCTCGGCGACGGTGAGCTGCTCGAGCAGCGGCAGCACCACGTGGCCGCCACCGAACACGAGGGAACCGGCCTGGAAGTAGGCCGCCAGGCGGGTGACCAGGTAGCCGCCCACCGCGCCGGCCCCGAGCATGAGGCCGGCCAGCAGCACGAAGAAGAGCCCCAGTGCGATGACCGCCGCCCGCGCGCTGACGGGCCGGACCTCGTCGAGGCCGGAGCCCTCCGTCGGGGGATCCTCCCGGCCGCGCAGCAGCACCAGGCCCAGCAGACCGGCGACGAGGATGACGCCGACGTGGGTGAACGGGCCCGGCACCGCCAGGACGATGAGGCCCGCGAGGACCGCGATCGTGGCGGTGAGGCGCGTGTCGGCCATGTTCTTCGCCATGCCGGCCACCGCGTGGAAGACGACGGCGACCGCCGCGGCGAGCAGGCCGCGGATCCAGCCCTGCTCGGCGTCGACGCCCGTCGTCGACAGGAGCAGGCCGAACAGCGCGAGGATGAGCGCGGAGGGGGCGGTGAACATCACCCAGGCGGCGAGCATGCCCGGCCAGCCCGCCCGGTGGTAGCCCAGGGCCATGCCGACCTGCGAGGACGCCGGGCCGGGCAGGAACTGTGCCACGGCGACGATGTCGGTGTAGGAGCGTTCGCTCAGCCACCGACGCCGTGCCACGAACTCCTCCCGGAAATAGCCCAGGTGGGCCGTCGGGCCGCCGAAGGCGGTGACACCCAGGAGCCCGAAGCTGCGGATGACCTCACCGATGTCTCTGTCTGCCGAATTCTTCACGTCCGACATGGTAGGGCGGGGCGTCGGAAAGCGCCTGACGAGTGCGACAGCAACCATTTAGCAGGCGGTTCCGACGAGCGCCTGACGGGCGCCTAGTAGAGTCAGTGGTCATGCGTATCGGAATCCCGAAGGAAATCATGAACATGGAGGGCCGCGTGGCCCTCAGCCCGCTCGGGGCAGGCACCCTCGTAGCCGACGGCCATGAGGTGGTTGTTCAGGCCGGGGCGGGCGAGAACTCCTCGTTCACCGATGCGGAGTATGCGGCGACGGGCGCCCGCCTCGTCGACACCGCGGAGGAGGCCTGGAGCGCCGAGATGGTGCTCAAGGTCAAGGAGCCGCTGCCGGAGGAGTACGGCTTCCTCCGCAAGGACCTCATCCTGTTCACCTACCTGCACCTCGCGTCCTCCCGGGAGTGCACGGAGGCGCTCTTGGACGCCGGCACCCTGTCACTCGCGTACGAGACCGTCCTCGACGCCCGCGGCGGCCTCCCGCTGCTCACCCCGATGTCCCAGGTGGCCGGCCGTCTCGCGGTGCAGGAGGGTGCGCACCACCTCATGAGCTCGAAGGGGGGCCGCGGCGTGCTGCTCGGCGGCGTGCCCGGCACCGCCCCGGCGAAGGTCGTCGTCCTCGGCGGTGGCCAGGTCGGTGCGTCGGCCGTCGCGATCGCGCAGGGTCTGCGCGCCAGCGTCACGGTCCTCGACCTCGACCCCCAGGTGCTCGCGCGTTTCGACGACCTCTACCAGGGCAACGTCCGCACCCTGCTGTCCGACCCGATGACCATCGACACCGAGCTTCTCGACGCCGACCTCGTCATCGGCGCCGTCCTCGTCGCCGGCGCGAAGGCCCCGACGCTGGTCAGCGAGGACCTCGTCTCCCGCATGAAGGACGGTGCGGTGCTCGTCGACGTCGCGATCGACCAGGGCGGCTGCTTCGAGCCCTCCCGCAAGACCTCGCACGAGGACCCGACCTTCGAGGTCCACGGCACCCGCTTCTACTGCGTGCCCAACATGCCGGGTGCGGTGGCCAACACCTCGACCCGCGCGCTCACCTCGGCGACCCTGCCCTACGTCCGCGCGATCGCGGCGGGCGGGGTGGACCGTGCGGTGGACAACCACCCGGGTCTGGAGCCGGGCATCATGACCCGCGACGGCCGTCTGGTCAGTGAGCCTGTGCGGGCGGTGTTCCCGGATCTTCTCGGTTGATGAGCATCGCCGCCACCCGCTCCATGTGATCCCAGATCTGGTGGCGGTAACCGGCGGGGATGGTCTCCTCGTCGATGCTGTCGAGTGAGACCTTCATCAGCTCCAGCCAGCGGATCGCGGCGGCGCGGTCCACGGGGAACTGGTGGTGGCGGCGGCGCAGCATGGGGGCGCCGCGCTGCTCGTTGAAGGTGGTCGGCCCGCCCCAGTACTGCGCGAGGAACCACTTGAGGCGGTTCTCGGCGCCCTCCCAGTCGTCCTCGGGGTACATGGGCCCGAGGATGTCGTCCGTCTTCACCTGCGCATAGAACCCGGCGGCGATCCGGGAGAAGGTGGCGTCACCGCCGACCGCGTCATAAAGGGAACTCATGTGACCAGTCTAGGCTGGCGGTCATGTCCCACGCCCTCTCGCTTCTCGACGCCACCGTCCGCCGCGGCTCCACCCACCTCATCCGCGACATCACGTGGGAGGTGCCCGTCGGTTCCCACTGGGCGGTCCTGGGACCCAACGGTGCAGGCAAATCCACGGTCCTGCGGCTCTCCGGCGGCTGGTGGTACCCGTCGACCGGGACCGTCGACATCCTCGGCGAACGCCTCGGCCGGGTGGAGCTGCAGCGTCTGCGGCGCCGCATCGGCTGGGTCGACCCGCGCCAGCGCCTCGGCGACCACCCCGTCTCCGAGCTGGTGCTCTCCGGCCTCACCGCCTCCAACGGCCTGCTCCCGCGGTGGGAACCGGATGACACCGAGCTCGCCCGCCTGGAGGAGCTCCTCGCACTCACGGGCATGGACACCAAACGTGACCGGCGGTGGTCGGCGCTCTCCCAGGGCGAGCGTGCCCGCACACTCATCGCCCGGGCCCTCATCATCCAGCCCGACCTCCTGCTTCTCGACGAACCCACCACCGGCCTCGACCTCCCCGGCCGGGAGAGACTGCTCGGTGTGATCGACCGGCTGCGCGCAGCGCAGCCCCACCTGACGACGGTGCTGGTGACGCACCATGTGGAGGAGATCGCGGCGTCGACAAGCGATGTCCTGCTGCTCAAGGACGGCCGTGTCCTGGCCTCCGGACCCGTCGACGAGGCGCTGACCTCGGAGAACCTCTCCGTCCTCTACGACCTGCCCGTGTCCCTGGAGAAGGTCCACGACCGCTGGTTCGCGCTCTGCATATAATTCCCGGGCGTTACAGGAAATGTGAACCGCTTGGTCTATAGTGGCCGACATGACCCACGGACTTTCTGGTTTCTCGTCTCGTTCCATCCATGCCGGATACGAGCCTGACAGCCTCTACGGCCCGATCAACACGCCGATCTACGCGTCGACCACCTTCGCGCAGGACGGCCTCAACGTGCTGCGCGGTGGTTTCGAGTACACCCGCTGCGGCAACCCCACGATCGACGCCCTCGAAAAGACCGTCGCGGCCCTGGAAGGCGCACAGTACGGCCGCGCGTTCTCCTCCGGCATGGCCGCCACCGACGTCATCCTGCGCATCCTCCTGCGCCCCGGTGACCACATGATCCTCGGCCACGACGCCTACGGCGGCACCTGGCGCCTCATCGACGAGGCCTTCGGCCAGTGGGGTGTCGAGTACACCGTCGTCGACACCACCGACGTCGCCGCCGTCGAAGCCGCCCTCCTGCCGAACACCAGGCTGATCTGGCTGGAGACCCCGACCAACCCGGCGCTGTCCATCACCGACATCGCCGCGATCGCCGCCATCAAGGGCGACGCCGCCCTGGTCGTCGACAACACCTTCGCGTCCCCGTACCTCCAGCAGCCGCTGGCCCTCGGCGCCGACCACGTCCTGCACTCCGCCACCAAGTACCTCGGCGGCCACTCCGACGTCGTCGGCGGCCTCGTGGTGACCAACTCCGCCGAGTTCGACGAGCAGCTGCTCTGGTTCCAGGGCGGCGTCGGCCCGATCCCCTCGCCCTTCGACGCCTACCTCACCGCCCGCGGCATCAAGACCCTGGCCGTGCGCATGGAGCGCCACTGCGACAACGCCGAGGCCATCGCCGCGCACCTCGAGACCTCCGACCAGGTCGCCACCGTCCTCTACCCGGGCCTGGAGTCCCACCCGGGTCACGAGGTGGCCAAGAAGCAGATGAAGCGCTTCGGCGGCATGATCTCCGTGCGCTTCCACTCCGAGGAGGCCGCCCGCGTCTTCTGTCTCAACACCAAGCTCATCTGTCTGGCCGAGTCCCTCGGCGGCGTCGAGTCGCTCGTCGAGCACCCGGCCACCATGACCCACCAGTCCGCCACCGGCTCCCAGCTGGAGGTCCCGCGTGACCTGGTGCGCATCTCCATCGGCATCGAGGACGTCGAGGACCTCATCGCGGACATCGACGTCGCCCTCCAGGCCGTCGCGGCCGCCGACGCCGCCGCTGAGGCTGCTGTCGAGGCCTGATCGCCGGAATCACATGTTCGGGAGGAGACGTTCGGACCCGCCCGTCCCGGGGCAGCACACGTTCGGGACGAGTCTCCCTCCGAACATGTGAATCCGCTGTTGTGCGGCTAGACCAGCCGGATCACCGCCACACCGACCACCATGAGCGCCAGGCCCACCGCCTGGAGCAGGGTGGTCGGTTTTCTCTTCGCCCCCAGCAGCCCGAAGTGGTCGATGAGGAGGCTGCCGACCATCATGCCGAGCAGGATCGTCATGACGGTCAGACCCGTGCCGATGACGGGGGAGAGGTAGGCGTTGCCGAAGACGAAGGCCGCGCCGAGGAAGCCGCCGATCCACATCCACCACGGGTTGCGGCGGTGCCCCTCCGGGAGCGTCAGGCGCCAGGGGGCGCGGGTGGCCAGCACGATGAGCAGCAGCGTGGCCACCCCGAAGGTGAAGGACACCAGGGCTGCGCCGACCGCGGAGCCGAGGGCCACGCCGAGCTGGCCGTTGATGGCGGTCTGGGTGGCGGAGAACATGCCGAACACCACGCCGGCGATGCGCCAGGCCCACAGACTCAGCCCGGAGCTGGAGCCGGTGCTGAGGCGCTGGTCGGGCCGCAGCAGCACGTCGACCGCGCCGATCGCGCCGAACACACCCAGCACCAGCAGGAGCGCCCCGAGCAGACGGGTGGCGTCGAGGCTGTGGACGGGGGCGTGGAACAGCCCGAAATGGTCGATGAGCAGGCCCATGATGACCTGCCCGGCGATGGGCAGCACCACCGTCTGCACGGAGCCGAGGCGGGGGAAGAGGAAGATGTTGCCCGTCAGGACCACGACACCGAGGACACCGCCGGCCCAGATCCACGCCGGCAGGGAGGCGGCGAGGGAGGGTTGGGGCAGGTGGCCGTCGATGAGCAGGACGGTGACGAGCAACGCCGCGAACCCCACCGAGAATGACACCAGTGACGCCAGGAACGGCGATCCGACCGAGAGCCGGAGGCGGGAATTGGCGGACGTCTGGATGGGCATGACCAGTCCGACCAGCACGCCGAACACCACTGCAAGCATGAGTACCTCCTCGGGACAGCGTAACCGGGGGCGGAGTCCGGCTAGAGTCCATGGTATGACCGAAGCAATTGCCGTCGTTACCGGAGCCACGGGTGGCATGGGCCGTGAGATTGTCGCGGACCTCGCCCGTACCCATCATGTCTACGCCCTCGGGCGGGATGACACCGCCCTGGCGGAGCTCGGGGCGCTGGCCAACGTCACCCCGGTCAACTCCGACCTGGTGGTGGATCTCCTCGACTCGACCGAGGCGCCCTCCGCCGTGCAGCGGCTCGCGGAGCTCACCCGCGTGGACGTGGTGGTGCACGCGGCGGCGATCGCGGAGAAGTTCAGCGTCGAGTCCGCCGGGGTGGGGGACTGGCGTCACGCGATGGACCTCAACGTCCACGTGCCGGCCGAGCTCACCCGTCGGCTGCTGCCGGCGGTGCGGGCCGCGCAGGGCACGGTGGTGTTCATCAACTCGGGCGCCGGGCGCGGGTCCTACGGGGACAACATCGTCTACGCCGCCACGAAGCACGCGCTCTACGCGCTGGCGGACGGTCTGCGGAAGGCGGAGTCGAACGCCGGGGTCCGCGTGACGACGGTCGCGCCCGGCCCCACCGACACCCCCATGCTCGAGGGTCTCTACGCGCAGGATGACAAGCCGTACCGGGCGGAGCACTTCATCGAGCCCGCCGAGATCGCCCGCGCGATCCGCATGGTCGTCGACGCCGGCCCGAGCGCGCAGGTCACGGAGGTGGTGGTGCGCCCGCGCATCGAGGTGGGCGACCGGCGCTAGGCCGGCACCCGCGCACCCAGCGCCACGCGCAGCGCGGTGCGGGAGGCCTTGTCCGTCTCCTGCAGCAGGAGGGGGTCGGTGCCGGGCATCGGCGAGATGAACGTGTCCGGCATCTGCCCCCACGTCGGGATGCCGAGCAGCATGACCCGCGGGTCGGGTTCCCCGTCCACGCCGATGAGCAGGCGGGACTCCGGGTGGACCTCGGGGGAGGGGCCGGGGGCGGGGGTGCCGTCGGCGGCGGTGAGGGCGTAGGGGCGGGCGCGGTGGGCGTCGAGAAGCGCGATGAGCAGGGGGTCGGCGGGGCGGCGGACGTCGGGGTTGTACATCCAGGCGTCGATGAGCACGCCCGCGTGGACCTGGTCTGTCACGCTCGCGGACGTCGCCGTGAAGCCCTCCGCCCCGACCCGGATCTGCGGGGCGGCGCCGAGGAAGGAGACGAGGCCGGCGTCGACGAGGGCGAGCAGCTGGCGGCTGCGGAACAGCGGCGGCCCGGAGCCGACCATCTGCCCGAGGCTGACCATGGTGGCGTAGAGGCCGTCGCTTGATTCGCGGGTGTAGCGGTCCTCCGCGCCGAGGACGGAGACGAGTTTGCGGGAGGCGTTGATCGACCACAGCGCGGCCTTGACGGGGCTGTCGGCGCCGTCGAGCGCATCGCGGATGTCGGCTGCCATCCGCTCCCCGAGGTGTGCGGTGAGTTCGGCGCGCGTGCCCCGGAACCCGGCGAGGGGTTCGGTGTAGGTGCGCAGGGTGAAGGGCTCGGAGGTGTGCTGCTCCATGAGCTTGTCGACACCCCCCAGGTCCCCCGTGATCCCGCCCGCCAGGAGGAGCTCCTCCAGGGCGGCGGCGAAGTCGTCGGCGGGCAGGGTGACGGACTCCGGGCGCACGCGCGCGAGGGTGCGGTAGTAGGCCTCGTAGGTGTCGGCGACGACGGAGGGCCAGACCTGGGTGTCGAAGCAGATCCGGTCGGCACCGCGGAGTTCGGCCATGGCCTTCTTCAGGTGGCGGCGCGGGGTGCGGGGGCCGAGTCCGCCGAAGACGGGCTTCGGCAGGTAGGGGTAGCCGCGGAAGGAGGTGACCACAAGGTGCGGTTCGCGGCCGGAGGGTTCGTAGCGCAGGCCGGAGCGGGTGTCCGGGTCCTCGATGAAGCGTCCGCCGCGGTCGATGGTGAGCAGCGCCATGGTGTCGAAGAAGCCCATGCCCAGGCCGCGGACCAGCACGGTGCCGGACCCGGGCACACGGTGCACGCCCTGGTCGACGGGGTTGCCGGGGCGCAGCCAGGTGTGGCCGGAATCCGCCAGTTCCTGCTCCGCGGCGGTGAGACCCGGGGTCTGCCAGCCGAGTGCCAGGACGGTGGCGTCGGCGGTGAGGGTGGTGCCGTCGGAGAGGGTGAGCAGGTCGGCGTCGGGGCCGGTGGCGCGGAGGTCGACCAGGCGGGCGTCGTGACGCAGGACGGTGACCGACTCCGGCAGGAGGGCCAGCGCGACGTCGAAGACCCAGCGCAGGTAGGCGCCGTAGAGGGCCCGCGTCGGGTGCGAGTCCGGGCGGGTGACGGCGGCCTCCTCCGCGAAGGCGGCGGCGACCTCCGGCTGCGGGGGATGCTCCGCGAGCAGCCGGGCCCGGGGTCCCTCGATCTCCTCGCCGCGCAGGTGGCGGATCCACTCGTGGAGGGTCGGGCCCTCGACGACGGGGGCCTCGACGGAGGATCCCGGCTCGGTGAACAGGGTCGCCGCCCCGGAGA
Source organism: Corynebacterium sp. (assembly GCF_012838985.1). Classification (GTDB taxonomy): domain Bacteria; phylum Actinomycetota; class Actinomycetes; order Mycobacteriales; family Mycobacteriaceae; genus Corynebacterium. The sequence goes on from NZ_DUOE01000079.1 coordinate 11,410, forward strand.
GGGTGTTCATGCACATGGTGCGGGACTGCTCCGTGTCCCAGACGCGGCCGGCGCCGTGCTGGGCGTCGTCGATGAGGTGGAGGGTGAGGCGGGTGCCGGGCGGCAGCTGGGCCGCGAGGCGCTCGACGACGGAGATCCCGCGGGGACCCAGTCCGACGACGGCGATGGTGGGGGAGGGGGACACGGCGTGCTCCTGGAGAGGAAATTCAGTGAATGGCGGATAACTAAGGGCAGTGTACGTGATGTGGGACACACTGGGAACGTCCCGGAACAACTGCCCCGCCCCCGTTCGGGCGGGGTGGGGATGTACCGCCCTTGACCGGCGTTCAGCACATGCGCCGGAATTTCATGCAGGGGGTGGGGGTGAGCAGCGCAAACGGGCATGTAGGGAAAGGTGAATGTTCCGATAGGGAGAAGGGATAAGCGCTGTCAGCACTGCTTATGCGGTGTTTTCTATGGATGTGGCTATTCTGGAGTGGTGAGTTCCCCGTCCCGCCGACCCCCGGCGTACCTTGCCATCGCCGATGACCTGCGCGGTCGCATCGAGCGGCATGACCTGAGCGACGGGGACAGACTGCCCACCGAGCGTGAACTCGTGAAGGAGTTCGGCGTCGCCCGCATGACCATCCGTCACGCACTGGACATCCTCCAGATGGAGGGCCTCATCGAACGCCGCCGCGGCCGCACCGGCGGCACCTTCATCCGCTCCCTCCCCCCCCGGTCGTCGAACTGACCTGCATGGAGGGGATCATCCCGCAGCTGCGGGCGCACGGCCTCGACGTCAGCTCCGAGATCCTCGACGCCGATCTGCTGCGCGCCAGCACCACCGTCGCCGAGGCCCTCGACATCAGCGTCGGCGA
>NZ_DUOE01000080.1 GCF_012838985.1 Corynebacterium sp.
AGACGCGACCGTGCCCCACGGCGACACCGGCGCCGTAGAAGGAGTAGCGGTCGTCGAGAAACACCGCGGTGTGTGGAGCCGAGTGGAGCCAGGCCTCCATGAAGGCGTGTCCCGAGGCCGATTCCAGCGGCAGGCTGTGCTGCAGCACGGTCACGTTGTTCGGTGACCCGACGTGCCTGCCCAGGACCGCGGTCTTCTGCGCGTGACGCTGCGCGGACAGCTCCAGGTGGGCGTCGTGGGCGAGCGGCGGGACGTGCTCCTTGAAGCGGAGGGTCTTGAGCGCGATCGCGAAATCATTGCGGATCTCGGTGAGACGGGCCCGCGTCTCCGCGTCGGGGGTGACGTAGCCGATGTCATCGCCGGGGTCCCCGGGATCAGTGCTGGCCGGGCCACCGGGAGTGAAGGCCAGCAGCAGCGACATGACGAGGCTGGCCAGGGTGAGCAGCACACCCGCATGCGACAGCATGTCCTTCATCCCCTGCGGGGACGACCAGGGGGCTGACGACAAGGGGACCATGACTGCTGCATCCTCGGGGTGTGTGTGGAAGGGAAATAGTGTAGTTGAACCTGCTGTCAAAGAACGTACCTGTCCGCGGGGGGATACACCACCTGAAGAAACCCCGGGGAACACCGTCGGACCGGGGGTCGGGAAGGGGGTGACGGGCCTGCGGCGCGGTGGCACTGTCAACACCCGGGCGCGTTGACTAGGCTGAGTCACATGACAGGTCCAGTACTGATGAGTGCGCCCGGCATGGGCTCCCCGATGGCGACCCCGGAGCTCGACGAGGCGATAGAGGTCGACGTCGCCACCTCGGAGAATCTGCCGTGGATGTGCATCGTGTGGGACGACCCGGTCAACCTCATGAGCTACGTCACCTACGTCTTCCAGACGGTCCTCGGCTACGGGCGCAAGCGCGCCACGGAACTGATGATGCAGGTCCACACGGAGGGAAAGGCCGTCGTCTCCACCGGTGAGAAGGACAAGGTCGAGGGCGACGTCAAGAAGCTGCACACCGCCGGCCTGTGGGCCACGATGCAGCAGGCCGGATAGGAGACAGCATGCAGGCGTGGCGGCGGAAGAAGGGTCTCATGCGCGGGGTGCGCTACCAGACGGTGCTCGAACCCATCGAGCGGGAGGTGCTGGGCAACCTGGTGGCGGCCGTGAGTGAGGCCATCATCCAGCGTGCCCAGTCGGCACCGAAGGATGAGCTGGCCGAGCTCACCGGCATCCCCTCCGGGCACAAGGAGGCACCGGAGGATCCCGCGATGGCCCGCCTGCTCCCCGACTTCGAGCGGGAGGGCGATGAGGAGTACGAGGGCGACAACTCCCTGCTCCGCAGCCTCCACGAGAACGACATCTGCCGGGCGAAGCTGCAGAACCTGCAGATCGTGGCGGAGAAGGTCGGGCCCGACGGGGGAGTGAACATCACGTTGAGCGAGGAGGAGGCGCAGGCCTTCATCGCGGGGCTCAACGATCTGCGTCTCTACCTGGCGGCCAGCGTGGGCGCGGCCGGGGGCGCCACCCCGGGGGAGAACACGCCGCCCCCCACCGACGAGGCGGCCGTCGAGACCTCCGCCCTCATCGAGTGGCTCGGATACAACCAGGACAGCCTGCTCACGGCGATGATGGACTGATGGGCGCGCTCAGCGACGTCCCCGGTCTCCTCGTCGGACACGCCTCCCTGGGGGACACGGGCGTCACAGCGGTCGTCGCGGACTCCCCGGCGGGCATGGTGGCCGGCGTCGACGTCCGCGGCGGGGGCCCCGGCACCCGCGAGACCGACCTGCTGGAACCCCACAACACCGTCGAACGGGTCCACGCGATCGTCCTCGCCGGTGGCTCCGCCTTCGGGCTCGCCGCCGCCGACGGCGCGATGCGCGAGCTGGAGCGCGCCGGGCGGGGCTTCCCCGTCCTGGGTGAGGACAGGCCCGGTCCCCGCGTCCCCATCGTGCCGGCCGCGGTGATCTTCGACCTGTTCGTCGGTGACGCCGGGCACCGTCCGACCGCGGAGGACGGGGCGGCGGCGGTGTCGGCGGCGCTCGCCGGCGATCCGGTGGGAGCCACGGCGCGGGGCAGCGTC
>NZ_DUOE01000081.1 GCF_012838985.1 Corynebacterium sp.
CTGTGGATCCCCGGCCGCCTGCGTCTCCTGGCGTGGGTGATGCGTCTGGTCCCGCGTCCGGTCTGGCGGCGGATGCCCCGTTAGTTCCGTCCCGGGAGCAGCGGCGACTCGGCGTCGAAGATGAGGCCCAGCGGCGCCAGCACGCGCACGACCTGCTCGGCGATGCCCTCGCTGAGGCCCTCGATCTGGAGGATCCCGCCCCGGCACACCCGCACGGGGGCCTCGATGACGTCGAGCATCCGCGCGATGTGGGTGCTCATGTTGCCCTCCACCAGGCCGGCGCCGAGGGTGACCAGGCCCTCGGACTGGCCGAGCCAGCCGATCTCCCCCTCCGGGGCGCGCGTGATGCCCGGGGCGGCGGGGGCGGGGTGGAACCCGGGGACGTCGACAAGCAGGACACCGTGCAGCCGCACCCGGCCCTCGAGGGTGACGTGGATGCGGCCGTCGCCGTGGTCGTCGGCGAAGGTGGCGAGCGGTTCCCAGCCACCCGGCGGCACGGCGTGGTCGGCGGGGATGAGGTCGGAGAAGTCTGCGCTGACGGTCATGAGGGGTCATTCTAGTTAAGGTGGGACGCATGATCGGCAGGCGCTCACCCCGGATCCACCGGGCCGGTGTGCACACCACCACGGTGCGGGCCTGGGTGCCGTTGATGGGGGACGTGGGCAGGGGAGTGGTCCGCCGCCTCCTCGGGCGGGGAGCCTCCCCGGCCCGCCCCACCCGCGCGGACTGGGAGTCCGAGCCCAGTTTCTCCGACGCGACGTGGGTGATCGGCCGCCCGCCCGGCACGTTGCTGGCGTCCGCGCCGATGCGGCTCATGGGTGGTTCGGGGAGCAACCGGGCGAGCGCGTGGCGCCTCGAGTACGTCACCACCGACGCCCGCGGCCGCACCATCACCGCGACCGGCGCCTTCCTGCGTTCCCACAGTCCATGGCGCGGCGGCGTCCGCCCGGTCATCGCGTTCGCCCCCTCCACGCAGGGTGTGGCGCCGCACTGCGACCCCTCCTACTCCATGTCCGTCGGCATGAGCGTCTCCCTGCGCGGCCCCGTCGACGTCGTCGCCTCCTATGAGCTGCCCGCCGTCACCGCCCTGCTGGCCGCCGGCGCGCACGTCGTGCTCACCGACTACCCGCGCGACCCCGACTTCGGCTGGCAGCTCTACTGCGACCACCCCTCGGCTGGGCGCGCGCTCCTCGACGCCGTCCGCGCCGCCCGACACCTCCACCTCCCGGAGTCCGCCCCGGTGGGCTTCTGGGGTTTTTCGCAGGGCGGGGCGGCCGTCGGCAGGGCGCTGGAATGTCCCGGCTACGCCCCCGACGTCACCCCGGTCGCGGCGGTCATCGGGGCGCCGCCCTCACGTCTCGACGACGTCCTCGCCCACGTCGACGGCTCCCTCGTCACGGGGGTGCTCTCCTACGCGGTGGCCGGGCTGCTCGTCGTGTCCCCGGAGATCCGCGCCGAGATCCTCACCGCGCTCACGCCGGAAGGGCTCGACCACGTCGCCGCGGACCTGGCCACCTGCGCCGTCAGCTCGGTGTTCACCTCCGGGTGGCGCGGCACCCACCGCTGGACCCGTGCGGGAGTGCCCCTCGGGGAGCTTCTCGACGACCTCCCGCACGTCTCCGCCGAGTTCGACGCCCGCCGACTCGGCGGGGGAGCACCCTCGGTGCCGGTGCTGCTGTGGGGCTCGCGTCACGACGACGTCGTGCCCGTCGCCCAGGTCCGCGATCTCCGCGACGTCTGGCGCACCGCCGGGGCCGACGTCACCTGGTACGAGGACCGCAGCCTGCGGGTGCCCGGCCGCACCGGAGCCAACCACTTCGGGCCCTACTACCGCCACCTCACCCGCAACGTCGGGTGGTTGCTTGATCAACTACGTCGGTAGGGTGGCACATGTGCCGTTGATCTTCACTGTTCTCCCTGTCCTCCTCATCGAGGTACTCGTCCTCTGGGGCTTCGCCTCCTGGCTCGGCCTCGGATGGGCGCTGTTCCTCATGTTCGCCCTCATGGGTGTGGGCCTGCTGGCCGCACCCTTCGAGATGCGCCGGGTCGGTGCCCTGGCCGCCCAGCAGAAGGTGTCCGCCGGTCGCCTCGCCGGTGACTACGGGCTCCTCACCGCCGGGGGCATCCTGGCCGGTTCCCCCGGCATCGCCTCCTCGGTGGTCGGCCTGCTGCTCATCTTCCCGCCGACGCGGGCCGTGGTGCGCGGGATCCTGGCGAAGAAGCTCATGAAGTCGATCGAGGATCTCGGGGTCCGCAGCTTCGAGGCCACCCAGGCCGGGCGGCAGGGGACCAGCTACGGCAGCTTCACCGACCCCTTCGCGCCCCGGACCGGCCAGCCCGATCCGTCCGCCGGGCCCGCCGAGGTCATCGACGAGTCCGAGATCGAACAGTGGACGAAGAACATCCGCCCGGAGGACTTCAAGTGATCCTCCTGCTGCGGCTGCTGCTGGCCGCAGCGTCCGGTTTCCTCACGTACACCTCCAATGAGCCGCTCGGCTGGTGGCTGGCCGGCCTCGTCGGCATGGCAGGGCTCTATGCGGCGCTCATGCCGTGGAAGGGGGAGGGCCCCACGCTGCGGGCCGGGGCGCTGCTCGGCTTCACCCACGCGCTGGTGGTCTACCTGTTCATGCTGCCGTGGATCGGGGTGTTCGTGGGCAACCTGCCCTACATCGCCCTCGCGGTGTTCTGCGCCCTCTACGCCCTGGTGATGGGCCTCGGCGGTGTCGCCGTGGCCCGCTGGCGCTACGGTGCCCTGGCCTTCCCCTTCGTCTACCTGCTGGTGGAGTGGGCGCGCAGTTCCTTCCCCTTCGGCGGTTTCGCCTGGGTGCGTCTGGCCTGGGGTCAGATCAACGGCCCGCTGGCGAACCTCGCCGTGTGGGGTGGTCCGGCGCTGGTCAGCCTCGCCACGGCCGCGGTCGGCGCCGGCCTGGCCGTCCAGTTCGTCCGTCACCCGGGGGTGCGCATCACCGGTGCGCTCACCGTCCTGGTGGCGCTGCTGTCGGGCATGATCACCGGCTGGACCGTGGTCAACCGGGAGTCGGCGACCGTCGGTGAGGTCCGCGTGGCCGCCGTGCAGGGCAACGTGCCCCGCATGGGCCTGGACTTCAACGCCCAGCGCCGCGCCGTCCTGGCCAACCACGTGAAGGTCACCCGGGAGCTGGCGGGGGAGGAGCTCGACATGGTCATCTGGCCGGAGAACTCCTCCGACGTCAACCCCTTCGCCGACCCCGAGGCCGGAGCGCTGGTGAATCAGGCGGTCCGTGCCGTCGACACGCCCATCCTCGTGGGCACGATCACCCGTGACGAGGTCGGCGACCGCAACACCATGGTCGTCATGGACCCGGAGACCGGCCGTGGGGAGCAGCACGACAAGCACTTCCTCCAGCCCTTCGGCGAGTACATGCCGTGGCGCGACTTCTTCCGCCTGTTCAGCGAGTACGTCGACCAGGCCGGCGACTTCAAGCCCGGCCCACCGGAGTTCACGGTGCCGGTGCGCGACGTCGTCCTGGGCATCGCCACCTGCTACGAGGTGGCCTTCGACCCGGCGCTGCGCACCGCTGTCCGCGACGGCGCGCAGATCCTGTCCACGCCCACCAACAACGCCACCTTCGGCTTCACCGACATGACCTACCAGCAGCTGGCCATGAGCCGCATGCGGGCGATCGAGGTCGACCGGGCCGTCGTCGTCGCCGCCACCTCAGGTGTGTCGGCGATCGTCCACCCGGACGGTTCCGTCAGCCAGGAAACCGGGATCTTCGAGGCCGGTAAGCTCGTGGAGTCACTGCCGCTGCGTGATTCCCTCACCCCGGCGGCACGGTTCGGTGATCGCACCGAACTTGCCCTTATAATCCTCGGAGGCGTCCTGTTCGCCGCCGCTCTGGTGGGCATCCGCCGACAGACCACCCCCTAGAAGGAGACCTTCGTGACCAACCCCAGTGACGCGACCCTCGTGATCATCCCGACCTACAACGAGCTGGAGAACCTCCCGTTGATCGTCGGCAGGGTCCGCGCCGCCGCCCCGGAGGTCGACATCCTCGTCGTCGACGACAACAGCCCCGACGGTACCGGTGAGAAGGCGGATGAGCTGGCCGCCGCCCACCCCAACGTCCACGTCCTCCACCGCGAGGGCAAGGGTGGCCTGTGCGGCGCGTACGTCGCCGGCTTCCAGTGGGGCCTCGAGCGTGACTACACTGTCCTCTGCGAGATGGACGCCGACGGCTCCCACGCCCCGGAGCAGCTGCACCTGCTCCTCGACGAGATCGACGACGGCGCCGACCTCGTCATCGGCTCCCGCTACGTACCGGGCGGCAAGGTCGTGAACTGGCCGAAGAAGCGCTGGGTCCTGTCCAAGGGCGGCAACATCTACATCTCCCTCATGCTCGGCGCCGGTCTCACCGACATGACCGCCGGCTACCGCGCCTACCGCCGTGACGTCATCGAGTCCCTCGACCTCGACGAGCTCTCCAACGCCGGCTACATCTTCCAGGTCGACCTGGCCTGGCGTGCCGTGTCCGGCGGTTTCGACGTCCGCGAGGTCCCCATCACCTTCACCGAGCGTGAGATCGGCGAGTCCAAGCTGGACGGCAGCTTCGTCAAGTCCTCCCTCGCGGAGGTCACCCGCTGGGGCATCCGCCACCGCCTCGAGCAGCTGTGTGACATCACCAGCGTCACCCGCCGCATGTTCGGGCACGAGTACCGCCGCTGGCAGCGCCGCCGCCTGCGCTAGAGAAAAGAAGAACTCCCCTCCCGGGGTGGGAGGGGAGTGACGGCGGGGGATCAGCCCTGCTCAGCAGCTTCCTGGGCCTGCTGCTCCTTGAGCAGACGGGTGGCCGCGCGACGACGCTTACGCAGGAGCTCAATACGCTCCTCGAGCAGGACATCCAGCTCCTCGAGCGAACGACGCTCCAGGAGCATGTCCCAGTGGGTGCGCGGGGGCTTCACCGGCTTGGACTCGACGCCCTCACCCTCGACGAGGGTGCCCAGCTGGCCGTTCTTGCACATCCACTCCTCAGGGATCTCCGCATCATCAGCGAACGGGACCTCGTAGATCTCACCGTTCGCGGTGCGGTACTTCACCATCTGGCGCGGAGCAAGGTCGTGGTCGCGGTCAGTTTCGTAGCTGACGGCACCCATTCGACTGCCGCGGAGTACGCGATCTGCCATTGCGGCATCATCCTTTTCGTTTGTTCACTGGTAGACGTACAAGTATAACGGACGAGCCGCCCGTTTTGTTCCCGCCAAGACCTGCAGAGATCAGTTATGGTGGTCACGTGACGATATCCCCGACCAATCCCGCGGTGTCCTGCGCGTGGTGCGGCAAGGAGCTGGTCCTCACCGGCCGCGGCCGCCCCCGGAAGTACTGCAGCAGATCCTGTAAACAGCGGGCATATGAACAACGTCAGAGTGTCTCAGGTACCAGTATCCCGGCGGAAGCGGTTATCATTCATCCGGACCGTGCAGCCGCCCTGCGAGACTCGCTCTTCGAGCTGCGTTGCGCGGCTGAAGACGTCGCCACCGCATCAGCGGAAGGTGCCGAACCGGAGGAGATCCGCGTCCTGTGCTCCGAACTCGTGGCACTCGCACGGACGATCGAGAAGTTGAGGTAACTACGGGTATGACCACCCAGAACAAGTCCGCCAGCAAGGTCGTCATCGCGATCTTCGTGATTCTCATCGTGCTGCTCGCCCTCGTGGCGGTCGTGCCGATGCTGTTCGCACTGGCGATGGGCCCCGGCATCAAGACCGAGGGCCTGGATGCCCAGGGCGCGAAGCCCGCCACCACGGACGTCAACGGTGAGTGGCACGTGGCCCAGTACCGCGGCAAGAACACCACCTCGGTCGGCTTCACCTTCTACGAGCTCCTGCCGTCGGACCGCCGTTCCACCTCCGGCTCCACCCAGGCCGTCGAGGGCTGGGCCACCGTCGAGGCCGGCACCCTCAAGGCCGGTGAGATCGTCGTCGACATGGCGCAGATCTCCACCGACAACGAGCGCCGTGACATCAACGTCCGCAACAAGATCTTCCACACCAACGAGTACCCGACGGCCACCTTCTCCATCACCGAGCCCGCCGACCTCTCCGAGGTCCCCGGCAACGGCACCCCCGGAAAGGTGACCCTCACCGGTGAGATGGAGATCCGCGGCGAGACCCGCCCGCTGGTCCACGAGTTCGACGTCCTCCGCGACGGTGATCGCATCATCGTCGCCGGTGACGTCCTGGTCAACCGCAACGAGTACGGCGTGGAGTCCCCGGAGTTCGTCGCCGCCAAGATCGACGACACGGGCGAACTCAACATCCGTCTCGCGCTCGAGAAGTAGGGGACATGAACCCATCCCGCATGATCCCGGCGATCTGGATCCGCCTCATCGTGATGCTGGTGTTCGGCATCTTCGTCTCGTGGCAGGGTTACTGGTTCATCGGCATCCTGGCCGGCGTCCTGGTGCTGGTGTCCATCTGGCAGCTCTGGATGGCGTACCGGCAGCGTGACGGAAGATAGGGAACTTTCCATTTCTTTCGTCACAGTGACGAAATGAGCATGGGTCCGGGGTTGCGGGAAAAACGCGGCCACCGGGCCTTTTTGCCGTTTCCAGGTGTGCAGACATGTGGGAGCCAGCTTCTCGACGCCCGGGGCGCAGGCGTCAGTCCTCGGCACGCCGTGAGTGGATGGGCGCCGAGGCACGGCGGTGCGGCGGCACAGCAGGCAGCACGGGGCGGCACGGGCAGGTGGATGCGGGGACACGTCGGAGCCACAGGAGCCGGGAGCAGCGTATCCGGCTGAACCCGCAGGCATCCCCAATGCGCCGATAATGTACATTATGTCATTTCATGGGGAGATGTACCGCCCCACCGGACCTTGCCCCGACCTCGATGGAAGGTGCAACAATGGGTTCATGCTTCCGCCGCTGTTTGACTCGCACATGCACATCATCGACCCCCGTCACCCGCTGGTGCCGAATCGTGGATACATTCCACCGCCGTTCCACGTCGATGATTACCTGCAGCGTGTCCGGGGGCTCAACGTCATCGGCGGCGCGGTCGTCGCCGGATCCTTCCAGGCCTTCGACACGGGCCACCTGGTGGCGGCGCTGAAGAAGCTGGGCCCGGACTTCGTCGGCGTGGCCCAGGTGCCCGAGGACATCTCCGACTCGGAGATCCTGCGTCTCGACGCCCGCGGCATCCGCGCCGTGCGCTTCAACCTCGCCCGCGGTGGTTCCGTCGGCGCGGAGGCCCTCGACAGCCTGGCCCGGCACGTCCACGAGGTGGCTGAGTGGCACACGGAGCTCTACGTCGATGCGCGTCATCTCCCCGAGCTCCACGACACCCTGGCGGCTCTGCCGGCGGTGAGCATCGACCACCTGGGCATGAGCCGGGAGGGTCTCCCCCATCTGCTGCGCCTCGTGGAGGCCGGCGTCAAGGTGAAGGCCACGGGATTCGGAAGGCTGGACTTCCCGGCGGTCGAGGCGATCCGGGCGATCATGGACATTGACCCCACGGCGCTCATGGCCGGCACGGATCTGCCGTCCACCCGCGCCGAGACCCCCTTCCAGGACTCCGACCTGGAGCTGCTCCGGGACACCATCGGCCCCGAGCACGTCGAGGCCGTGTTCCACCGCAACGCCGAGGCCTTCTACCTGGACCCCGTGTCGGTCGAGGTCTAGTTCTCCGCGGGCATCTGGCCGGGCTCCTCCGGGAGCTCACGGCCGTAGTGGGTGCACAGCGCCGGGTGGTAGTCCTCCCACTGCAGGGTGTCCGGATCACCGCCCTCGAGGGCGACGATGAGGCGGTCGAGGTGGTACTCCCATGCGGGTCCGAGGTCGGCGGCGGCGTCCCCGCTGTCGTCGAGACGCAGGCGGAACTCCAGCTCGGTCTCGTCGCCTGCGGCGCTCAGGGTGGCGGACAGGGGCCGGTCCCCCATCGTGACGGCCAGGGCGTTGGGCGCCTCGCAGTGCTGAATCTGCACGTCACCCGGCTGATCCGGGGCCTCCCGGGTGGTGAGGGTGACGGTGCCTGTGGCGGGGTCCCCCTCGTAGGTGCCGTACCAGGTGCCGAGGAGTTCAGGGTCGGTGATCTGGTTCCAGACCGCGTCGATGACGAACGGAATGCGACGGGCGATGATCAGCTCGGGGCCGATGACGCCGGTGGACAGGTATCCGGTGGGTTCACGTGTGGTCATGTCCCCATGGTGCCAGCTCAGCGGCGTCCCTGCCGGTTGCGGTGGGTCAGGGTGAACTGGACGGTGTCCAGCATGCCCAGCCGGAACAGCGCCTCGCGGAGGGCGAACTGGTAGTCCCACAGGCGTCGGTAGGCGATGTCGAAACCGGCGGCCGCGGCCTCCCGGGTGTGGCCGCTGAACAGGGAGCGCTGCATCGCCAGGGACTGCTCGTGGTGGCTTCCCACGTGCGTCTGGGCGATGACCCGCAGGCCGGATTCGCGGTCGGCGAGGCGGTGGACGTCCTCGGTCGTGGGATAGTCCAGACCCGGCCACACGTAGGCACGCAGCACGCCGAGCGCCTGGCGGGCCACCGGGGACAACGCGTCCGTGGCGGTGACCGACTGCATGGTCGCGTAGCCGCCGATGGTGAGCAGCCGGTCCAGGGCCCGGATGTAGCGGATCCGGTTGCCCTCGCTGAGCATCTCGAGCTTCTCCACCGACACGATCGCGTCGTAGCTGCCGCGCCACTCGCGGGGGCCCGGCACCGGGGTGTCGATCACCGAGATGTGCACCGAGGGTTCCACGCCGGCGAGCAGGAGCTGCTCCCCCACGGTCCGCGCCTGCGCGGGGTCCGCGGTGAGCGTGTCGACGGTCGCCCGCCGGTGCGCCGCCTGGATCGCCACGGCGCCACCGGAGGTGGCGTACTCCAGGAGATGGGTGCCGGCGGTGACGCGGGCGGCGTCGAGAAGCATCATGACGGCGCGGGTCTGCGCGTCCCCCAGGTCCTCCCTGTCGACGGCCTCCGGCTCGGAGAATGTGGTCAGATCAACGAAGTGGGTGGCCGGGCCGCGGCCGTGGTTGGGGACGGCGGTGCGGACGGTCGTCGGCACACCGGACGCGAAGACACCCCCGAAGGCACTGAGCCCGTCGCCGGAACTGAGCCGCACCAGTTCCGGGGGCAGCTCACCGCCCCCGTAGGGGCGCGGCGGGAGCGGACGGCCCCCGAGCTGCGGCCGGTACCCGGTGGAGATGAGCGCCTCCAGCACGTCCACGAGACGCTCCGAACGCCACTCCCCCGCCATGAAGCTCTCCGCCAGGCCCAGCCAGCCGGACACCGCCAACCGGGGGAAGAGGGCGTCATGCTCGACGACGAGGTCGGGCTCGCCCTCCGGATCAAGATCCAGTCCGGCGGCCGCGCAGGCCCGCGCGAAACCGGCCTCCGCGACGCGTGCGCGCAGGTCAACGAGACGCCCGGTCGGGACAGTCGCCACGCCGGGCCACGCCTCCGCGTCGATCGCCGCCAGATGTGGATGCCTCACAGCGTCCGATCCTATCCCCCGGTCCCCCGGGAAACCGGGAGGCGCGACCGACACCGGCCCCGCCCGGGACTTTGTTCGCGCGGAGAACCATATACGATAGATCCCGTTGTTTCCCGCGAAGTAGATGAGGAACTCTTTTCATGACGAACACCCCTTTCCGTCCTGAGGGCGGCCGCCACCACGTGGTCATCATCGGCTCTGGTTTCGGCGGCCTTTTTGCGGCCCAGGAGCTGAAGAACGCAGACGTCGATGTCACCATCATCGACCGCACCAACCACCACCTCTTCCAGCCGCTGCTGTATCAGGTAGCCACCGGCATCCTGTCCTCCGGTGAGATCGCCCCGTCGACCCGCCAGGTGCTCAAGGGCCAGGAGAACGCCAACGTCGTCAAGGGCGAGGTGACCGACATCGACCTCGAGCGTCAGATCGTCACCACCTCCCTCGGCGCCTACACCCGTGAGTTCGAGTACGACTCCCTCATCGTCGCTGCCGGCGCATCCCAGTCCTACTTCGGCAACGACCACTTCGCAGAGTTCGCCCCGGGCATGAAGACCATCGACGACGCCCTCGAGATCCGCGCCCGCGTCATCGGCGCCTTCGAACGCGCCGAGCTCGCCAAGGACCCCGCCCAGCGTGAGCGCCTGCTCACCTTCGTCATCGTCGGCGCCGGCCCGACCGGTGTCGAGCTCGCCGGCCAGCTCGCCGAGCTGTCCCACCGCACCCTCGTCGGCGAGTACTCCAACTTCTCCACCTCCGCCGCCAAGATCCTGCTTCTCGACGGCGCCCCGCAGGTCCTCCCGCCCTTCGGCAAGCGCCTGGGCCGCACCGCCCAGCGCCAGCTGGAGAAGCTCGGCGTCACCGTCAAGCTCAACGCCATGGTCACCAACGTCGACGACAAGACCGTCACCTACAAGTCCATGGTCGACGGCTCCGAGACCACCATCGAGACCTTCACCAAGATCTGGTCCGCCGGTGTCGCCGCCTCCCCGCTGGGCCGCCTCGTCGCCGAGCAGGCCGGCGTCGAGATGGACCGCGCCGGCCGCGTCATGGTCAACGACGACCTCACCGTCGGTGAGCACCGCAACGTCTTCGTCGTCGGTGACATGTCCAACTACAAGAACCTCCCGGGCGTCGCCCAGGTCGCCATCCAGGGTGGCCAGTACGCCGCCGAGCAGATCGCCGACCAGATCTCCGGCCGCACCCCCGTCGACCAGCGCCCCGTGTTCGAGTACTTCGACAAGGGCTCCATGGCCATCGTCTCCCGCTTCAACGCACTGGTGAAGATGGGCAAGGTCGAGGTCACCGGCTTCATCGGCTGGCTCCTGTGGCTGGCCGTCCACGTGCTCTTCCTCGTGGGCTTCCGCAACCGCTTCGTCTCCATGATCAACTGGGGCGTCAACGCGCTGTCCCGCACCCGCTACAACCTGGCGACCACCCGCCAGCAGCTGCACTCGCGCACCGCACTGATGAAGCTGCAGGCCATCACCTCCGAGATCGAGGGCGACACCCCGATCGAGCTGCGTGACACCACCAAGTTCACCGGCAAGAAGGAGCTGCGCTAAGCAGCCCCACCGGACGAGACAAAACGAACACGATTCCGTGTTCGTTTTTTCTTTTCCCGCTGGCCGGAAAGGCCCCTCCGTCGACGGGTTATACTGGATGACGGCTGTTTCCATTACTCCACCACTCTCCGAGAGGTTGACACGTGACCACCGTTATCCCGCCTGTGACCCAGGCCTGGGAAGGATTTACAGAGGGAGCGTGGACCGACACCATCGACGTCCGCGACTTCATCCGGCGCAACTTCACCCCCTACACCGGCGACGCCGCCTTCCTGGCCGGCCCCACCGACAAGACCCTCCGCACCTGGCAGCACCTGGAGGACAACTACCTGTCCGTCGAGCGTGAGCGCCGCGTGTACGACGTCGACACCGAGACCCCCGCCGACATCGACACCTTCGGACCCGGCTACATCAGCGAGGACGACGACGTCATCGTCGGCCTGCAGACCGACACCCCGCTCAAGCGCGTGATGATGCCCTTCGGCGGCTGGCGCATGGTGGAGACCGCCCTCCGGGAGGCCGGCCGGGAACCGGACGAACGGGTCAAGGAGTTCTTCACCCGTTACCGCAAGACCCACAACGACGCGGTCTTCGACATCTACACCCCGCGCATCCGCGCGGCCCGCTCCTCCCACATCATCACCGGCCTGCCCGACGCCTACGGGCGTGGCCGCATCATCGGTGACTACCGACGGGTGGCGCTGTACGGCGTCGACAAGCTCATCGCCGACAAGGAGGCCGCGAAGCACGCCGTCCACGACGCCGGCTTCTCCGAGCACTGGGCCCGCTACCGCGAGGAACACGCCGAACAGATCAAGGCGCTGCGGAAACTGAAGGTCATGGCCGAGTCCTACGGCTTCGACATCTCCGGCCCCGCCACCACCGCCCAGGAAGCCGTGCAGTGGACCTACTTCGGCTACCTCGGCGCAGTGAAGTCCCAGGACGGCGCCGCCATGTCGATCGGCCGCCTGTCGAGCTTCCTCGACATCTACATCGAACGCGACCTCGCCGCCGGCACCCTCACCGAGGAGGGCGCCCAGGAACTCATCGACGCCCTGGTGATCAAGCTGCGCATCGTCCGTTTCCTGCGCACCATCGACTACGACCAGATCTTCTCCGGCGACCCCTACTGGGCCACCTGGTCCGACGCCGGCTTCATGGAGGACGGCCGCCCGCAGGTGACCAGGACGTCTTTCCGGCTCCTGCAGACCCTCCGCAACCTGGGTCCCGCCCCGGAACCGAACATCACCATCTTCTGGGACGACCAGCTGCCCGAGGGGTACAAGGAGTTCTGCGCGGCGATCTCCATCGAGACGTCCTCGCTGCAGTACGAGTCGGACAAGCAGATCCGCGACCGCTGGGGCGACGACGCCGCCATCGCCTGCTGTGTCTCCCCGATGAAGGTGGGCAAGCAGATGCAGTTCTTCGGCGCGCGCGTCAACGCCGCAAAGACCCTGCTCTACGCCATCAACGGCGGCCGCGACGAGATGAGCGGCAAGCAGATCGTCGAGGGCCACGAACCCGTCACCGGCGACGGCCCCCTCGACTTCGACGAGGTGTGGCAGAAGTACGAGGAGATGCTCGACTGGGTCATTGGCACCTACGTCGAGGCGCTCAACATCATCCACTGGTCGCACGACAAGTACGCCTACGAGGCCATCGAGATGGCCCTCCACGACTCGGACATCATCCGCACGATGGGCTGCGGCATCGCCGGCCTGTCGATCGTGGCGGACTCCCTCTCCGCGATCCGTCACGCCGAGGTGTACCCGGTGCGGGACGAGACCGGCCTCATCGTCGACTACCGCACCGAGGGCGAATTCCCCGTCTACGGCAACGACGACGACCGGGCCGACGACATCGCCGCGACGATCGTCCACACCGTCATGGCGAAGATCAAGGAGATCCCGCTCTACCGCGACGCGATCCCCACCCAGTCGGTGCTCACCATCACCTCGAACGTCGTGTACGGCAAGGCCACCGGCAACTTCCCGTGCGGCCACCGGGCGGGCACCCCCTTCGCGCCGGGTGCGAACCCGACGAACGGCGCCGACAATCACGGCATGCTGGCGTCGATGTTGTCCGTCGGCAAGCTCGACTACAACGACGCCCTCGACGGCATCTCACTGACCAACACCATCACCCCCTCCGGGCTCGGCCGCACCAAGGACGAGCAGGTTGAGAACCTCGTCGGCATCCTCGACGCCGGTTTCATCATGGACGAAAGCTAGGAGAACCCTGTGTCCACCAAGACCTTCGACGAGCGCATGGCCGACATGAAGGCCGCGCGCACCGCCAACAACATGGAGTCCGGTCTCTACCACGCCAACATCAACGTCCTCGACCCGTCGACCCTCGAGGACGCGATGCAGAACCCGGAGAACTACCCCAACCTGACGGTGCGGGTGTCCGGTTACGCCGTGAACTTCGTCAAGCTGACGAAGGAACAGCAGCAGGACGTCATCTCCCGCACCTTCCATCACGGTGCCTGAGGACGGCGTCACCGGCGTCATCCACCTCTCCCCCGAGGAGGGTGAGAGGGTCCGCGGGGTCGCCGCCGGCCTCGGCGGCACCGCCGAGGACCTCACCCGTCCGGAGCTTCTCGACGCCCGCCTCACCGGCGACGTCGCCCTCGTCCACTCGTGGGAGATGGTCACCGCCGTCGACGGCCCGGGCACCCGGATGACGCTCTTCCTCACCGGTTGTCCGCTGCGCTGCCAGTACTGCCACAACCCGGACACGATGGAGATGCGCACGGGCACCCTCGAACGCGTCGAGGACGTGGTCAAACGCATCAAGCGCTACCAGCGGATCTTCCGTGTCACACGCGGCGGTCTGACGATCTCGGGCGGGGAGCCGCTCTTCCAGCTGGCCTTCACCCGCCGGGTGCTGGCGGAGGTGCATGCGGCGGGGATCCACACCGCCATCGACACGTCCGGGTTCCTCGGGGCACGCCTGAGTGACGAGGACCTCGGGAACATCGACCTCGTGCTTCTCGACGTCAAATCCGGCGACGAGGCCACCTACCGTGAGGTCACCGGTCAGCCGCTGCAGCCGACGCTGGATTTCGGTGACCGACTCGCCGCCCTGGACAAGCCCGTGTGGGTGCGGTTCGTGCTGGTGCCGGGGCTGACGGACGACCCGGAGAACATCGCCCGGGTGGCCGACATCGTCGCCCGCTGGCCGAATGTGGAGCGGGTCGAGGTGCTGCCGTTCCACAACATGGGCGCCGACAAGTGGCGGGCCCTCGGCATGCGCTACAACCTGGAGAGCACGAAGCCGCCCACCTCCCGCTCACTGCGGGAGGCGCGGCAGATGTTCCGGGACCGCGGGATCCTCACGTACTGACCAGGGCCATGGCTGAGAGGTCGCGGATCGGGTGGATGTTCCGCCGGGACGGACCACCACCCGGCGGGTGATGCACCACCCCACCCGGTACCCGTTCCATCCGACCGTGCCTCGGCGGTTTATCCGGGTCATCGTC
>NZ_DUOE01000012.1 GCF_012838985.1 Corynebacterium sp.
GGGTGGCGGTGGGCGGCGTCGCCGGCGATGAAGACGCGGCCGTTCTGCATGTGGGTGGCCCACTGCTCGTTGTTGCCCCACAGGGAGTAGCCGGTGATCTCCAGCTCGAGGTCCGGGATGCCGACCATCATGCGGACGATGCGCTTGGCCTCCTCCTCGTCGAGCTGCGGCGGCTCCTTGGTGATGTCGTAGCCCCAGACGGCGAGCCACTCGTTCCACGGGCGCACGCAGCGGACCAGGCCGGCGCCGAGGCCGCCGATGTTGGAGCCGGGCGGGAAGACCCAGTAGAGGATGGACGGGCGGTGGGCGACCCACTGCGACAGGTCGGCCTTGAACTGGAGGTTCATTGAACCGCCGATGTCCATGGCGCCCTCGAAGGGGATGTCGATGTCCTCGGCGATCTGGGAGCGGGCTCCGTCGGCACCGATGAGGTACCTGGCACGGATGGTGTACTCATGCCCGGTGAGGCGGTTGCGCACCTGCACGGAGACGCCCGACTCGTCCTGCGTGTGTGAGAGGTACTCGGTGGAGAACTGGGTCTGCGTGCCGCGCTTGGTGGCGTTCTCCAGGAGTATCGGCTCGAGCAGGGTCTGCGGGATGTCGCAGGGCATGGCGGGGGAGGCCAGCTCGTAGTCGGCACGACGGTCCGGGCGCCAGCCCCACGTGGGTCGGCGGCCGATCTCCTCGCCGGCGACGGACTCGGCGTAGACGGTGTCGCCCATCTGCTCGTGGGGGACGGCCTTCTCGAGTACCTGCGCCTCGAGTCCGACGTCGCGGATGATCTCCATGGTGCGCTGGTTGGTGATGTGGGCGCGCGGGGTGTTCGCGGTCCAGCGGTACTTGGTGATCATGATGTTGTCGATCCCGTGGGTCGACAGGAAGAGTGCGGCGGAGCTGCCGGCGGGGCCGGAGCCGACGATGAGCACGTCAGTGGTGACGACGTCCTCGGGGATCTCGGTGTCGGCGATACCGTCGTGGAAGGCGGGCATGGTGTTCATCTCCTTGGTGGGGTGGACCTGATGGAGCTGAATGTATGCCGCGTCACTCCCCGGCGGAGGCTGTGACGGAGGTCACGTCCGGGCGGGGCCAAAACGTGTCCGGTGTGGGCCAAATCACAGCTTCCGCCACTGCAGCGGCGTCATCCCGACCCGCTCCCGGAACACCCGCCCGAAGTGGCTCTGCGACGCGAAACCGCAGCGCGCCGCCACCTCCGCGATCGACAGCCCCTGCCGCTCGGGGTCCCGCAGCACCTCCCGCGCCAGATCCACGCGCTGCCCCTGGACGTACCTGCCTATCGACGTCCCGTCCCCCGCGAAATGCCTGCTCAGCTGCCGTTCGCTCAGGTCCACCGCCGCCGCCACCCGCCCGGAGGTCAGCTCCTGGCTGGTGAGGTGCCGGTCGATGTACTGCTTCGCGGAGACGAGGAAGCCGGCCTCGTCGTCACGCCGCCCGAGGACCAGGCGCAGCAACGCGAGGACGTCCCCCTCGGTGCGCGCCGGGTCCAGCGTCGGCTCCGGGCCGCTGACCTGCATGAGCGTGCTGCGCAGCAGGCGCGCCAGGGCCTGCTCGTGGGTGCCGCCCCGGCGCTGAAGTCGAGGACCGTCGGCAACGTCGGGCCGTGGGCGCCGACGATCTCCCGGTAGCGCTCCCGTGGGATGGTGAGCACCACCTCGCGCAACCCCCGGGAGAAGCCGCGGGTGAAGGGGAGGTCGGCGTCGTAAAGTACCGCCTGACCGGGCTGCAGCGTGAGGTGCCCGCTGCGGTGGAAGAAGAAGGCCTCGCCCTCCAGGGCGAAGAAGATCGCGATCACCCCCGTCGGGTGCTCCCGGATGAACGCCTCCGAGCGTTCGACGATCTGCGACGTCCCCGTCACATCCGCCATGCGTATCGACGGCAGCTGCAGATTCATCTGCCGCGAACGCATCGGCTGCTCGTCGAGCGTGCGGATGTCCAACGGGATGAGCGCGCGGGCGTTGTGGCCCTCCCACAGTTGCACGCGCGCCTCCGGACTGATGTTCTCCGTGGTGAAACGCAGCA
>NZ_DUOE01000082.1 GCF_012838985.1 Corynebacterium sp.
CGGCCCGCAAGGTCCAGCGCGGGCCCGGCCCGGAGGGAGAACAGCAGAAGGAGTGGTACCAGCAGATCGTCGACCAGACGATCGACTCCTCGCTGTTCAAGCGGTACGGCACCCTCGCCGAGCAGGCCGCCCCGATCGTGTTCCTCGCCTCCCCGGAAGCGAGCTACATCACCGGTACGGTCCTGCCGGTCGCCGGTGGCGACCAGGGCTGACGCCCACACCGGGGGGGAAGGTGGCAAGGGTGGGACATAGGGTCCCACCAGGGTAAATCAGGAAAGGACAGGTGTTAGCGTGGGAATCGTGTATTCGTCGCATAACCTCGGTTCCCAGCAGACGTCCGGCAAGATTCTGCGCTCGGTCCTCGACGAGGTCACCGAACTGGAGCCGCGCGGCGGCCTGCTCTTCCTGGCCACCGGCCCCGTCGGATCGGGCAAATCCTCGCTGGTCAGGGAGCTCGCCCGTTCCCTGCCCGGCTGGTCCGGAATCCGCGTGTCCGCCCTGTCCTGGCACGCCGGGAACGAGGGCGAACTGATCTCCCACATCCTCGAACGCGCCGACCACACCGGCACGCTCACCGACCTCGTCGACCGGGAGGGCGCGCGCACCGCCATCATCATCGACGACGTCCACTGGGCCGACGTCACCTCCCTGCGGGAGCTTGTCGACGCCACCCGCCGCCTCAAGGAGGGCCGCCTCGCGGTCATCATGACGGCCTCGGACACCGACGACGCCTCCGACGACCTGCCCATGTCCCGCCTGCGGGAGATCGCCGACCTGGCGGTCACCATGGCACCCCTGGACGTGGAGGATGTCGCCGCGCTGGCCCTGTCCAGCATCGGTGCTCACCTGTCCCCCCTCGCCGCAGCCGAGTTGCGCGACCTCACCGGCGGCCGCCCGGGCCGCATCCAGGAGGTCCTGCAGGCCGCGCCCGCCGACCACTGGCGCCTGTCCAACCCCCAGATCCCCGTGCCCAAGCCATGGCGCGCCGCCCTCGCACGCCGCACCCGCGGCCTCGACGTCGGCGCGGTCCTCGCGGCCGTCGCCGTCCTGCCCGGCACCGGCACCGGCACCCCCGACCTCATCCGCTTCCTCGCCGACGACCTCGACGGCTCGCTTGTCGACGCCGCCGTCGCCGCCGACCTCCTCGAACTGCTGCCGAACTCCGGCGATCCGGTGCTGAGCTTCACGCACCCGACCGACCGCGCCGTCATCCGCGCCACCACCGGCCCGGCCCAGGTCACCCGCCTGCACCGCCGCGCCGCCCAGTACCACCGCGCATCCAACAACATCGACGCCGCCCTCATCCACGAGGCCCTGGGCACCGAGGGCACCGACGACGCCACCGCCCACCAGCTCGCCGAACGCGGCGAACAGCTCGGGGCCGCCGGCCAGTGGCTCGACGCCGCCGACGCCTTCACCCTGGCAGCCAAGGTCGCCTCGCACCCGGACGTCTCCCACGACCAGCACCTCAACTCCATCGAGGCGCTCATCGCCGCCGCCGACATCCCGCGCGCCCGCCTCCACGCCGGCGCCCTCTCGCGCGTCGTCCGCGACGTCAAGGTCGACTCCATGC
>NZ_DUOE01000083.1 GCF_012838985.1 Corynebacterium sp.
GAACCTGGTGGCCCGTCCCTTCGAGCTCACCCGTGAGTTCGTCGAGTCCATGGCTGAGGTCGTCGACTCCCCGTACGTCAGCGAGATCCTCGCCGACTTCGAGGCGGCAGCACGCGAGGAGCAGAAGCTCGCGCGCACCCTGCTCATCGAGCTGCTGGCCTGGCAGTTCGCCTCCCCGGTCCGCTGGATCGAAACCCAGGACCTGCTCATCCGTTCCCGCGGGAACGGCGGCCTGGGTGTCGAGCGTTTCGTGGAGGTCGGTGTCGGTTCCGCCCCGACCGTGGCCAACATGATGGGCCAGACCCTCAACCTGCCGCAGTACCGCGAGGCTGAGATCGAGGTCCTCAACATCGAACGCGACCGCCCGGTGGTCTTCGCCACCGACGAGGTGGTCCGCGAACTGGCCTCCGAGCCCGCTGATGGTGAGGCCGCATCTGTCGACACGCCCGCGACGGAGGGCACCCAGGTTGCCGCCACCGCCGCACCCGAGGCAGCCCCGGCTGCCGTGCCCGCCGCACCCGTGGCCACCGGTGGCCCACGCCCGGAGGACATCGAGTTCACCCCGGCTGATGCCACCGAGATGCTCATCGCCATCTGGACCAAGGTCCGCCCGGACCAGATGGGTGCCACCGACTCCATCGAGACCCTCGTCGAGGGTGTCTCGTCGCGTCGTAACCAGCTGCTGCTGGACCTCGGCGTGGAGTTCGGTCTCGGCGCCATCGACGGTGCCGCCGACGCCGAGCTGGCCGCCCTGAAGCAGACCGTCACCAAGATGGCCAAGGGCTACAAGGCCTTCGGTCCGGTCCTGGGTGACTCCGCCGCCGACGCCCTGCGTCGCATCACCGGCCCGACCGGCAAGAAGCCGAACTACATCGCCGAGCGTGTCACCGGCACCTGGCAGCTGGGTCAGGGCTGGGCCGACCACGTCGTCGCCGAGGTGGTCATCGGTGCCCGCGAGGGTGCCTCCCTGCGTGGTGGCGACCTGGCCACCCTGTCCCCGGCCGCCCCGTCCAACGCGGGTGAGCTGGATGCGCTCATCGACGCCGCCGTCCAGTCCGTCGCCGCCCGCCGCGGCGTCGCCGTGGGCCTGCCGTCCGCGGGTGGTGGCGCCGGTGGCGTCGTCGACTCCGCCGCTCTCGGCGAGTTCGCCGAGCAGGTCACCGGCCGCGAGGGTGTGCTGGCGGAGACCGCCCGCACCATCCTCGCGCAGCTGGGCATCGACCAGGTCGAGTCCCAGAGCGTCGAGGAGGAGGGCGACGAGTACGCCGCCCTGTTCGACCTGGTCTCCCGCGAGCTGGGCTCCGACTGGCCGCGCCAGGTCGCCCCGAGCTTCGACGCCGACAAGGCCGTGCTTCTCGACGACCGCTGGGCCTCCGCCCGCGAGGACCTCACCCGCGTGTCCCTCGGTGAGCTCGACGCCGCCGACGTGGACGTCACGGGTGCGGGCGAGAACGTCGCCAAGCAGGCGGAGTTCCTCGGCCTCACTGAGCTGGCCGCCCAGGCCCGCGACACCGACGCCCTGGAGTACACCGGGGACGTCGCCGTGGTCACCGGTGCCTCCCCGAACTCCATCGCCGCCGGCGTCGTCGCCGAGCTGCTGGCGGGTGGCGCCACCGTCGTGGTCACCACCTCGAGCCTGTCCCACTCCCGCCTGACGTACTACAAGAACCTGTACGCCACCGCGGCCCGCGGCACCGCCGCACTGTGGGTCATCCCGGCGAACCTGAGCTCCTACGCGGACCTCGACGCCGTCATCGAGTGGATCGGCAACGAGCAGACCGCCACGGTCAACGGTCAGAAGAAGGTCCTCAAGAAGGCCCTCATCCCGACCCTGCTGTTCCCGTTCGCCGCACCGCGCGTCATGGGTTCCCTCGCCGACGCCGGCCCGGCCGCCGAGTCCCAGATGCGCCTGCTGCTGTGGGCCGTCGAGCGTCTCATCGCCGGCCTGTCCGAGATCGGCGCCGACACGCACGTCGGCAAGCGCCTCCACGTCGTCCTCCCGGGCTCCCCGAACCGTGGCCGCTTCGGCGGCGACGGCGCCTACGGCGAGTCCAAGGCCTCCCTCGACGCGCTGGTCACCCGCTGGCACGCCGAGCCGGTCTGGGGCGACCGCACCAGCCTCGTCCACGCCTTCATCGGCTGGGTCCGCGGCACCGGCCTCATGGGCGGCAACGACCCGCTCGTCGAGACCATCGAGTCCAAGGGCGTCAAGACCTTCTCCAACGAGGAGATGGCGCAGCTGCTCGTCTCCCAGATCACCGACGAGGTCCGCGCCGCGGCCGCCCAGTCCCCGGTCACCGTGGACTACACCGGCGGACTCGGCGAGTCCGACGTCAACATCTCCCAGCTGGCGGCCGAGGCCGCCGCGGAGGCGGAGGCCGCGGGCGTCGAGAAGCAGGAGGCCGAGGAGCCCCGCACCCTCACCGCCCTGCCGACCCCGTACCGCCGCTTCGAGTGGACTGCCCCGGACTTCTCCGGCGTGTCCACGAAGCTGGAGGACATGATCGTCATCGTCGGCGCCGGCGAGCTGGGCCCCTACGGCTCCGCACGCACGCGTTTCGACGCCGAGCTCTCCGGCGACCTCACCGCCGCCGGCGTCATCGAGCTCGCCTGGACCATGGGTCTCATCCGCTGGGAGAACGACGCCTGGTACGACAACGACGACAACGCCATCGCGGAGGAGGACATCTTCGACCGCTACCACGACGAGGTCCTCGGCCGCGTCGGTGTCCGCCGCTACCACGACGACTTCTTCATGGTCGACAACCTGGCGCCGGAGCTGACCACCGTCTACCTGGACAAGGACCTGTCCTTCTCCGTCGCGTCGAAGGAGGAGGCCAAGACCTTCGTCGACTCCGAGCCGGACCACACCTCCGCGTTCCTCGACGAGGAGTCCGGCGAGTGGACCGTCGTCCGCCACGCCGGCTCCGCCGTCCGCGTCCCGCGCCGCACCACCATGTCGCGCTTCGTCGGCGGCCAGATCCCGGAGGGCTTCGACCCCGCCGTGTACGGCATCCCCGCCGACATGATCGACAACCTCGACCGCCTCGCACTGTGGAACCTCGTCTGCACCGTCGACGCGTTCCTCTCCTCCGGCTTCACCCCGGCGGAGCTGCTGCGTGAGGTCCACCCGGCCCGCGTGTCCTCCACCCAGGGCACCGGCATGGGCGGCGTCGAGTCGATGCGCTCCCTCTACATCGACGGCCTGCTCGCCGAGCCGCGCGCGAACGACATCCTGCAGGAGGCCCTGCCGAACGTCGTCGCCGCACACGTCATGCAGTCCTACGTCGGTGGCTACGGCCAGATGATCCACCCGGTCGCAGCCTGCGCCACCGCCGCCGTCTCCGTCGAGGAGGGCTACGACAAGATCGCCCTGGGCAAGGCCGACTTCGTCGTCACCGGCGGCCTGGATGACCTCTCCATCGAGGGCATCACCGGCTTCGGTGACATGGCGGCCACCGCCGACTCCACCGAGATGGAGAACAAGGGCATCGAGCACCGCTACTTCTCCCGCGCCAACGACC
>NZ_DUOE01000084.1 GCF_012838985.1 Corynebacterium sp.
GAGCAGACCACGCCGGCTTTGACATGAAGAACATCATCGCCGAGCACCTGAAGAAGCAGGGCCACGACGTCATCGACTGTGGCGCCCACACCTACGATCCCGACGACGACTACCCGGCCTTCTGCATTGAGGCCGCCTCCCGCACGGTCAACGATCCGGGTTCCCTGGGCATCGTGCTCGGTGGTTCCGGCAACGGCGAGCAGATCGCCGCGAACAAGGTCAAGGGTGCCCGCTGCGCCCTGGCCTGGTCCCCGGAGACCGCCCGCCTGGCGCGTGAGCACAACAACGCCCAGCTCATCGGCCTCGGTGGCCGCATGCACTCCGAGGAGGAGGCGCTGGCCATCGTCGACGCCTTCCTGGACCAGGAGTGGTCGAAGGCGGAGCGTCACCAGCGCCGCATCGACATCCTCGCCGACTACGAGCGCACCGGCGTCGCCCCGGAGCTCCCGGCCGAGTAGATCCGGGCGGCTCTCCGCATCTTCCGCAGACCCGCGGTCCCTGAACAAGGGGCCGCGGGTTTTCATGTTCAAGGTCACACTTTTCAGACAAAGCGGAACTCCAGCCATATGATGATCGGGTGGGCCGGAGGATTGGCCCGCTGTCATGGGAACTGAGGTGAGCAATGCAACCGGATCGTGGTGAGGTCGGGGGCCTGCATGTGCTGTCCATCCCGGCCGGGCACGTCTACACCGCGGCGGTCCGCCCGTCCGACGTCACCGTGGCCCCGGACCCGGAGGACGGCTGGCATCCGCACCCGGCGCTCGACCCCCTGTGGTGGCACCGGGTGCCCGACGCGGAACTGCCGGACCTGGTGCACCTCCATTTCGGCTTCGACCATCTCAGCGTCGACGATCTCCGGGCCTTCACCGCCACGTTGCGTCGCCGCGGGGTGCCGCTGGTGCTCACCGTCCACAACCTGGACAACCCCCACGTGGCGGATCAGGCCGACTACCACGACAAACTGGGCGTGCTTCTCGACGCCGCCGCGGCCCGCATCACCCTCACAGAGGCGGCCGCACGTCACCTGCCGGCCGACACCCGGGTCATCCCGCATCCCCGCGTGGTGGAGGACCCGCCGCGGGCCACCGGCACGGGCACGGCGATCGGGGTGTTCCTCAAGTCGCTGCGCACCAACGTCATCGCCGACCCGGTGTTCTACCGCATCGTCGGACGTGTCGTGCACCGCGCCACCGGGCAGCCCCTGCGGGTGCACCTCCACGAGGATTCCCGCACCGCGCACCTCACCCACGCCCTCTCCGGGCCGGAGGTCGCCGACATCATCGACCTGCGCTCCCACACCCCGCTTCCCGACGACGCCCTGTACCGCGCCGTCGGTCAGTGCGGCACCGTCCTCCTGCCGTACCTGCGGGGCACGCACTCCGGCTGGCTGGAGATGTGCCGTGACCTGGGTGTCTCCGTCGCGGTGCCGGACTGCGGCATGTACGCCGACCAGGTGGATGATTCCCGCGCCGTCGAGAAGTACGCCACGGGGGACCCGTTGGCCGCGGCCCGGGCGCTGATCCACCTCCACGAGCAGGGGCCGTTGCCCTACACCGGGGACCGCGGGCAGCAGCTCACCGACATCCGACGCGCGCATCGCGAGGTGTACCGCGAGGTGAGCGGCCGATGACACACACTATGGACAGGACCTGGCACCGGTGGCAGACTGCCGGTGAGGTGGAGATGCCCGGGAAGGCGGCAGCACAGTGACCTCTGGAACCCCTGTTACTTCTGTGAGCGTGGTGACGTTCGCCGACTCCTGCCTGCTCTCCGACGTCGCCCGCCAGGCCGCATGCCTGCCGGCCACGGTGCGGCACATCGTCGTCGCCGGTGAGATGGAGGCGCTCGCCGCCGCGCTCCCGGACTCCGAGGTCATCCCCCTCGAGGCCTATTCGGCGGCCGGGGGCCGCAACCTGGGCGGCGACCTGGCCGCCCGCGGGGCCCACGAACCGGACGACGTGATCATCTTCCTCGACGTCGACTGCCTGCCGGGGGAGGACATGGTCGACCGTTACCGGTGGGCGCTGGACGCGCACCCGGATGCCGTCGTCACCGGGTGCGGCGATCTGCCGGCCGGCACCCTCCTGCGTGCCGACGACCGCGGCCACGAACGCTTCCGCTCCCTGTCCTTCGCGCTCACCGTCGACACGTGGCGGCACCTGCGGCGGACTTTCGGCGGTTTCGACAAGGGCTACACCGGCTACGGCGCCGAGGACACCGACTTCGCGCAGCACCTGCGCGTGCACCAGGTCCCGTTGTTCTGGGTCGGCGGGGTCGAGGTCCACCAGCAGTCCCATCCGGTGGCCGACCCGCCGTGGGAGCACTTCCACGACATCCTCCGCAACGCCGAACGCTTCCACGCGATCTGGGGTTTCTGGCCCATGACCGGATGGCTGGAGAAGTTCGCCGACGAAGGGGCCGTGGAGTTCCGCGACGGCCGCTGGGTGGCGGTCAGTTCCCGGCAGGCGAGGGTTCAAACTCGTTCGGGTGCGGCCCGACCCGACCTGCCTCCCCTTCGTCCAGTGACGTGATCGCGGACATCTCGTCGTCGCTGAGCTCGAAGCCGAAGACGTCGATGTTCTGACGGATCCGCTCCTCCTGCGAGGACCGCGGGAACAGGATCACCCCGTTCTGGATGTGCCAGCGGATGATCGCCTGCGCCGGGGACACCCCGTGGGCGTCGGCGACCTCGCGGATCTCGGGGGCGTCGAGAAGCCCGTTACGCCCCATGCCCAGCGGCGACCAGGCCTGCACCTTGATGCCGTGGACGCGGGCGGCGTCGATGTCCTTCCACGGCTGGAACGCCGGGTGCAGCTCGATCTGGTTGACCACCGGCAGGACGGAGGTGGTCATCTCCAGGCGGTCGAGGTGCTCCGGCAGGAAGTTGGACACGCCGATCGAGGTGGTCAGGCCCTGCCCGCGCAGCTCGATGAGCTGCTTCCACGCCTCGACGTAGCGGTTCTGCTGCGGGCACGGCCAGTGGATGAGGTAGAGGTCGACGTGGTCGAGGCCGAGCTTCTCCAGGGACTCCGACAGCGCGGCGTCCGCGTCGTCGTGGCGCCGGTTCCACAGCTTGGTGGTCACGTAGATCTCCTCGCGCGGGATGCCCGACGCGGCGATCGCACGGCCGACGCCCACCTCGTTGCGGTAGATCGCCGCCGTGTCGATGTGCCGGTAGCCGGCCTCGAGCGCGACGGACACCAGCCTCTCGGTGTCCTCCGGCGGAATCTCGAACACGCCGAACCCCAGCTGGGGGATCGACGTGTCGTCGTTGAGCGTGATGGAGGGAATCTGCGGGGTCATGCCCGCGATGGTACGCCGTCGTCAGAAATCGAAGTCGAAACCGCCGCCGTCGCCGAACAGCCCGTCGAACAGGCCGCCGCCGTCACCGCCCATGTCACCCATGTCCCCCATGTCCTCGGCGCCACCCATGTCGCCCATGTCGCCCGCATCCTCGCCACCGGCGGCCAGGCCGTCCTGGTAGCCGTCGCCGTAGCCCGACTCCCAGGCGTTCGCGCTGTAGCCGACGCCAGCCATGCCGGAGAACATCATGGAGAACATCATCATCGAGGACGCCGTCCACATGCCGGTGAGCATGGCCTCCTGCCACCACGGGCGGGAGTACCAGCCGGCCGGGACCGGACGACCTGCGACGTTGCCGCCCGGGTAGTAGTTCGGCGTCTGGTCCGTGGCCACCGGGGAGGCGGTGATGGTCTGGCCCTCATGCTCGATGGTGCGACGCTCGGTGACCTTGCCGGCATTGCGCTGACCCTCCAGGGGCGGCAGCTCCGGGCCGGGCGTCATGCCCATGATCTCGCGGGCGGCGTTCATGTAGTGCAGGCCCTCGAGCGCGGACTCACGCGCCAGCTCCGCCTGCTTGACGGTCTGCGCCTGGGAGATGGCGGAGGCTGCGGCGTTGTAGCGCTCCGAGGCGTCGGCGATGGCCTGCGTGGAGGCGGCGTCGTTGCCCGCGATGGTGAGCACCTGCGAGCCGAGGCGTTCGATCCAGCGGCGGGCGTCGGCCTGCGCGTCCTCCAGGCGGGTCTGCTCCACCTCCGCCGCCCGGTTCTTGTTGTTCCGGTTCATGAAGTAGGCGGCGCCACCGCCGAGGATCAGCAGGAGGAGGAGAAGTTCCACGAGTAGGTCACCTTCGATAGTCGTCGGGTCAGTCACCCTTATAACGCTTTGCGACGTCCCCTTGTTCCGGTTTTCCCAAAACCCACTCCATGCGCTAGACTGGTCCGGCACCAGCAGGGGAATGTCGTATAGTGGCTAATACCTCAGCCTTCCAAGCTGAAGACGCGGGTTCGATTCCCGTCATTCCCTCCAATTTCTCAAGCCCCGCACCGGTGAACGCCGGTGCGGGGTTTCCTGTTTCCGACCCCCATGCAACGGCCTGAAATCATCTGCCGGTAGACTGCTGAACACACCTACGGGGCGTGGCGCAGTTTGGTAGCGCACCTGCTTTGGGAGCAGGGGGTCGCAGGTTCAAATCCTGTCGCCCCGACGTAGGGTCCGGCTCCGGCCGGCCTAAATGAACTGACAGTCAATGTGAAACCAGGAGAGTTACTCGTGAAGAGTTCCGTCGAGAAGCTGAGCGACACCCGCGTCAAGCTCACCGTCAACGTCCCCTTCGAGGACCTGAAGACTGAGATTGACCAGGCCTACACGGCCCTCGCTCAGCAGGTGTCCATCCCGGGTTTCCGTAAGGGCAAGGCACCGCGCCAGCTCATCGACGCCCGTTACGGCCGCGGCCCGATCCTGGAGCAGGTCGTCAACGACATGCTGCCGGTCCAGTACCAGAAGGCGATCGAGGAGAACGAGATCGTCGCCATCGGTCAGCCGACCGTCGACGTCACCAAGATCGAGGACAACGAGTTCGTCGAGTTCACCGCCGAGGTCGACATCCGCCCCGAGTTCGAGGTCCCGGACTTCTCCGAGCTGTCCGTCACCGTCCCGGCCATCGAGGTCGACGACGCCGCCGTCGACGAGGAGATCGACCGTCTGCGCGGCCGCTTCGGCGAGCTGAAGGACACCCGC